>JBDTAX010000040.1:0-16856 GCA_039924425.1 Pseudonocardiaceae bacterium | reverse complement strand
TGCGCGCGGGCAGTGTCGTCGGCGGTCAGTTCGACTCGATGCTGGCCAAGCTCATCGTCGTCGGCGCGGACCGCGAGCAGGCCCTGGCGCGGTCCCGGCGGGCGCTGGCCGAGTTCCGCGTCGAGGGCCTGCCCACTGTCCTCCCGTTCCACCGGGCGGTGGTGGACGACCCGGCCTTCGCCGCCACCGACGGCGCGCGTTTCACGGTGCACACCCGGTGGATCGAGACTGAGTGGATCAAAACCCAGTTCGCCGCGCGGCTGGAGCCCTATCCGGGAACTGTGGACACGCCGCCACCGCCGCCGCGGCGGACCATGGTGGTGATGGTGGTGGAGGTCGGCGGCCGGCGGCTGGAGGTCTCACTGCCAGACGATCTGGCACCGCGAGGTGCAGCCGTCAGGGCCAGACCTCGCCAACGCGGCGCTCGCCAGGTACCCCCGGCATCCGGCGATCAGGTCATCGCGCCGATGCAGGGCACCGTGGTCAAGGTCGCGGTGTCCGACGGAGACCGCGTCGAGGCCGGTGAGCTCATCGTGGTGCTCGAAGCGATGAAGATGGAGAACCCAGTCACCGCGCACACCGCCGGCATCATCACCGGCCTCACCGCGCGCGCCGGAAACTCCGTGGCCCAAGGCACCGTCCTCTGCACGATCACCCCGTAGGAGGGGTTCAGCGCACCGACTCCAGGAGCCGTGGGCGGGCTTCTGGGGCGGCGCCGCGGCGGGCGTCGGCGGCGCGGTCGTCGGGCTCGCGCTGGGAGTCCCGCTCCGCGGTCACCCGAGCGCAGTAGATCCGCACCTCCCGGAGCCGCTCCGCCGCGCTCCAGCCCAGTACCTCGCCCATCAGCTCGGCGACGTCCTGCGCGCACGCCTCGCCCCGGTGCCGGTACTCGATCGAGATCCGGGTGCGCCGGGTCAGCACGTCCTCCAGGTGCAGGGCGCCCTCGTGGCTGGCGGCGTGCACTACCTCGACCCCGAGGTAGTCCGGCGCCGCGCGCAGCGGCGCGAGCAGCTCACGACGGTCGGCAGCCAGCGCCAGCACCTGGTGCACCGCCGAGCCATAGCGGTCCAGCAGGTGCCGCAGCCGGGAGGGGTGCAGCCCGTGCCGGGCGGCCAGCGCGTCGACCTGGTTGACCAACGCGTGGTAGCCATCCGCGCCGAGCAGCGGCACCTGGTCGGTGATCGAGGGCGCGACCCGGCCGGACAGGTCGGGCACTGCGGCGTCCACCGCGTCGGCGGCCATCACCCGATAAGTGGTGTACTTGCCGCCCGCGATGGCGACCAGCCCGGGTGCCACCCGAGCGACCGCGTGCTCCCGGGACAGCGCCGAGCTCTGCTCGCTCTCCCCCGCCAGCAACGGCCGCAAGCCGGCGTAGACACCCTCGATGTCACTGTCACTCAACGGGGTGGCCAGCACGGCGTTGACCGTGTCCAGCAGGTAGTCGATGTCCGCGCGAGTGGCCGCGGGGTGCGCGAGGTCGAGGTTCCAGCCGGTGTCGGTGGTGCCGATGATCCAGTGGCCGCGCCACGGGATGACGAACAGCACCGACGTCGGAGTGCGCAGGATCAGCCCACTGTCGGACACGATGCGGTCCCTCGGGACCACCAGGTGCACGCCCTTGGAGGGTTGCACCCGGAACCGTCCCCGCTCGCCGGACAGCCGCTGGAGCTCATCGGTCCACACTCCTGTGCAGTTGAGCACCACGTGCGCCCGCACGTCGGTCTCCTCGCCGGTCTCGCAGTCCCGCACCCGGACGCCGCGGATCCGGCCGGGCTCCCGCAGGAAGCCGATAACCTGGGTAGAGCTGCGCACCGCGGCGCCGTACCCGGCGGCGGTGCGGGCCACCGTCAGGGTGTGCCGGGCATCGTCGGTGATCGCGTCGTAGTAGCGCACCCCGCCGACGAGGGTGTCGCGGCGCAATGCCGGCGCCAGCCGCAGCGCCCCGGCCCGGGTGAGGTGGCGCTGGCCCGGTACTGATCGCGCCCCGCCCAGCGTCTGGTACAGCGCCAGCCCAGTGGCGACGTACGGCCGTTCCCAGAGCCGGTGGGTCAGCGGATACAGGAAGCTCACCGGTTTGACCAGGTGCGGCGCCAGTCGGGTGAGCATCAGCTCGCGTTCCCGCAGGGCCTCCCGGACCAGCCCGAACTCCCGCTGCTCCAGGTAGCGCAGCCCGCCGTGGAACAGCTTGGAGGACCGGCTGGACGTGCCCGAGGCGAGGTCCCGAGCCTCCACCAGCGCCACCGTGAGACCCCGGGTGGCGCCGTCCAACGCGGCACCGCAACCGACCACACCGCCACCGATCACCACGACATCGAACCGCTCGTCGACCAGCCGCCGCCAGTCCGCCGCCCGCCGCGCCGGGCTGAGCTGCCCCGGTGCCGACTCACCGAGAGGCTGCTGGTGCTCCCGCCGCGCCTGCCGCACCGGTCCGTCCCACCCCCTGCGTCCGTCACCGTTCGTCTGCTGCACGCTACCGCGCGGTGGGCTCCCCGTGGTCGGCATTAAAATGCGGGCAGCGGACAGGAGACCTTGATGGCACCCCCATCCCAGGCCGTCGTCAACCACCGGAACCCAGCCACCCCGGTGCTGGTCGTCGGAGCTGGGCCGGCGGGTCTTACCTTGGCCACCGAGTTGCTGCGGCGCGGCGCGGCCTGCCGTGTGATCGACCGGCTGCCGGCGCCGGTGCCCACCTCGCGGGCCGTGATAGTGCACGCTCGGACGCTGGAGCTTTTCGACGGTGCCGGCCTCGCCGAGCCTTTGCTCCGACGGGGGTTGCCGGGCAGGTCGATGGACTATCACTTTCTGGGTGAGCGGGAGGCGCCCCGACTGGACTTCACGGCCCTGCCCAGCCCCTACCCGTTCTTCCTGCGCGTCGACCAGAGCGTGACCGAGCAGATCCTGCGGGAGCGCGTGGTCGCCCTCGGCGGCCAGGTCGAGTGGAGCACCGAGTTACGGTCGCTGCGGTGCGGTGCCAACGACGCCGACCCGGTGGAGGCGGTCCTGACCGGGCCCGGGGGACAGCGAGAACGGGTCACCTGCGAGTGGCTGGTCGGCTGCGACGGAGCCCACAGCACCGTGCGCCACCAGCTCGGGCTGGACTTTGCCGGCGAACGGTACGCTGGCATGCGGAACCCGATGATGGACGTGCCCCTGCGCGGATTCCCCCTGCCCGACGACGCTGCGCACTGGCTTATCTCACCCGAGACCATGATGGTCGTCATCAAGCTGCCGGGCGCTCACCACCGGGTGCTGCTCAGCGAGCTGGATGACGGACCGGCGCGCCCCCCGGCACGGGAAGATTTCCAAGCTGTTTTTGATGCGCACTTCGCTGGTGCTGTCACGGTGGGCGAGCCCGCGTGGTCCTCGGTGTTCCGGATCTCCCACCGGATTGTCGACACCTACCGCCACGGTCGGGTCCTCGTGGCCGGTGACGCCGCCCACATCCACTCCCCAGCCGGTGGCCAGGGCATGAACGCCTGCATCCAGGACATGTTCAACCTGGGATGGAAGCTCGCCGCGATAGTGGCCCAGGACGCTCCAACAGCCCTGCTGGAGACCTACGAGACCGAGCGGCAGCCGATCGCCGCGCAAGTGCTCGCCGGCGCCCATGCCCTCACAAAGATCAACATGGGCCACCGGACGCCGCTGGCCGAGCGCCTCGCGGCGGCCCGCCAGCCCGAGTTCAATCGGACCACGGTCGAGCGGGTTTCGGGCTTGGCCTACACCTACCGGGAGCACCTCACTGTTCCCCCGCTGACCGATCCCCTCGAGGGCCTGAGCCCAGGTGACCGCGCCCCCGACATCGCCCTCGGAGCGGGCCGCCAACTCCATCACCTGCTGCGTCACCCCGATCACACCCTCCTGCACATTCCTCGCGCGGGAGGGCAACCGGCGACCGAGTTGAGCCGGCGGCTCATCGCCCGCCACCCCGGTCGGCTCCAACCGCACCAGGTCAACGGGCCAGAAGCGGCCCGAACCTTCGGCGCACCCGGACGTGACGTGTTCTGCCTCATCCGCCCAGACGGCTACCTGGCGCTTCGCTGCAGCGCCCGGGACCACGCCGCGCTGGAGCTGGTCTGCGACCAGACTTTCGGGTGCCCACGGGTCACCACCGCCAGGTAGGGGCCACGCAGGCCAGCCGCGCAGGCGTTCGCCCGGCGCGTCGGTGAGCTGCCCCAACACCTGGCCGACGGGGAGAACTCGATGAGCGCCGCGTGCCGGGCCTTGAGCGCCTGGTCAACGGAGCTGGTCGACTTCCAGCGCCGCGCGGTGGCCTACGAGCGGCAAGCCTGGCGCACTCGGCGCGACCTTCATCAACGGTGGGCGGGGCACAGGCCAGCCACACCAGCCACAACGGACAGCTCGCGCCCGCATGAGCAGCTCGGTCGATCAGCAGGTGAGCGAGTCACGTGGTGCGGTGCGCATCCGCGACGACGTGCCCACCGCAGCGGAGGCCCGCCAGCCAGATTCACTCGATCGGACCAACTCATGAGTGTATCAATCCGACGGTGTCCTTGCTCATGATTGTAATCGGCGAGGCTCGCGGCTCACCGCGTGCGTCGCCTTGACCCAACGAAAGGAAGGTTCGCAATGACGCATGGGTGTGGGCTTCGCGGCGTGCATGTGGGGCGAGGAATCGACGCCCCCGCTGGTCAGTTTGGCAGACTGTTTCCCACGTTGGAGCCGCGGCGCCCTACCGGCTTGAGTGAGGCCGTGCCACTGGGTGGACCGGGCGGAAAAATGGATGGCGGCACGACTGGTCCCGATCAGGGCAATCCCGAGACGGCTGCGGGATTCACTTATTTCGGGCAGCTCATCGACCACAACATCACGTTCGACCCGGTCTCAGTGCTGGGCCGCCAGGTGGATCCGGAGAAGGTTCGCGACTTCCGGCCGGCGCGCCTGGATCTGGACAACCTTTACGGCAGCGGACCCACCGTCGAGCCATATCTCTACGAGCCGATGACGCACCACACCAAGTTTCCGGTCCAGGACGACAGCATCGACCTCGCGCGCACGTCAGGCGGTGTCGCACTGATCGGCGACCCACGCAATGACGAGAACCTCATCCTTGCCCAACTCCATTTAGCTTTCTCCAAATTCCACAACCGGGTGGTCGACGGACTGCAGCAGGGTACGACCACGGATGCGCTGGGTGACAAATTTCCTCCCAACCCGCCACCACCGCCCGATCCGGCCGACCAGTCCATCGAGCGACTGCTCGACGTGCAGAGTTACTACGATGATCTACTCACCAAGGCGCAACAGCTGGTGCGCTGGCACTTCCAGTGGATCATTGTGCACGAATACCTCCCCTTGATCTGCGGCAGCGACATCGTGGACGACATCATCAAGAATGGACGGCGATTCTACCTGCCAGAAAAAGAGCCATTCATTCCGGTGGAGTTCGCGGTCGCGGCATTCCGATTCGGGCACCCGACCGTGCGGTCCAGCTACCAGGTCAATGAATCATTCACGGCCCCCATCTTCGCGGGTGATTCGAACCCGCCCCCCGGAACGCGTACCGACCTGCGCGGCGGACCGGTCATGGTCGGCGACAACGTCGACTGGTCATTTTTCTTCCCAACCAGCCAGCAGCAAGAACCACAACCCTCCAAGAAGATCACCGCCACACTCACCACACCGCTGCTCGACCTGCCGGACAGTGCGATTCCCGGCTCCGTGGAAATGGCCCTGACCGAACCGCTCCGCTCCCTCGCGGTGCGCAACCTGCTGCGCAGTGAGACCCAGGAGCTTCCCTCTGGGCAAGACGTGGCCCGCAAGATCGGAGAACGGGCGCTCACCGACAGCGAGCTCGACACCAGTGGGCCCATCTACCTCTGGTACTACATCCTCAAGGAAGCGGAGGTCTTGCGACACGGCTTGCGGCTCGGCCCAGTGGGCGCGCGGATCGTTGCTGAGGTCCTGCTCGGCATTCTCGACGAGGATCCCATGTCCTACCGGTCGATGTACCCGGCGTGGACCCCTACCCTCGCCGACGGCGATGGACTGTTCGGCATCGTCCAGCTCCTGCGCTTCGCCGGGGTGGCTTGACCGCGGTGATCCAGGTTGAGCCCGCGCTCCAGCTCGCAACCATGATTGAGAAATCGCGGTATGGGGTTCCGGAACCAGGAAAGGTGCCCCGGCGGCACTAGGTGAACCGTGCGCCCACTCTTGCCGACCACACCCGGCCGATAACGCAGCGGCACCATCGGCACGCCCCAGCCGCCACGGCGGGATCGGCGCCCGTTCGCCGTGTCGGTGTGGTCTGTCACGTCATGCCTCCGGTGCGCCGCGGCGACTCGGCCGAATGGCGGGGCGGGTTCTCGGGTGGGGCACGGAGGGGCCAGGGGCCATGAAGGATCATCCCCGGCCCCGCCGTGGTCAGGGTCCGGCCGTCCCGCCCCGGGGAGCCGGGGGAGGCGGGGGCGGGACAGCCGGAGTCTGCACTGGCTGCTGAGCGGATCGGACCGCGATCGCGGTCAGCGCGCCAGTATCGTCACAGATGCCGTCATGGATCACCGGCGCGCGCCGCTCCAGACGCCGCGGCTGGCAGCGCCTCAGCCAGCAGACCCAGCAACAGCACCTCATCAAGCTGCCGCAGGCACAGCGTCGCCTTGCCGTGCACCCGGCACTGCCGCCACCGCGCCCCGAACACCGCCCCAGACCGGCGACAGGACCGACACCGACCCCATTGATCAACCGGATGCTCCACCAGCAGCGAGTACAGAGTGACGCACGCCCGGAACGCCACCGACCCGACCCCACCCTCGGCACCCCGCCCGGATCGCACCCCATCCACCAAGACCTCACCCAACACCTGGCACACCGGGTCATGGCTGTTCTGCGGCGGCACCATGCGCGGTCGAGCCGCCGAATGATTCCGCGGAAAACGAGACTCGGAGCCGCTCCGGCGGGTGGACATAGACCGACACCTCCCAGATGTGCGCAACCGTGACGAGCGAGCGCTCGCCGTTTGTGCCTGGCAAGCAAACCTGTTTCCGGGAGCAATCGCGAGCCCTCGCCGTAGGCAATCCGGAGTCTGGCCCGCTGCGTTACCCTGTGCCGGTGGAATGGACTCCAGCGACGATCCGCCGGTTTCGCGAAGTGGGCCTGTGCCTGCCGCGAGAGAAGTTCGCCACCGCGCTGGGGTTCGCGAAACGCACGATCGGCAACGCCGAGCGCGGCACCACCTCACCAAGCCTGGCCCTGCGCCACGCGCTGGATGAGGCGCTGGAGAAAGCCACCGACGCCCAACGCGACCGCTTCCTCACCACCAACCACAACACCGCCCCAGCCAGCCGCGGCACCGACCCGACACTCGAATCCGTCGAGCTGCTGCGCCACACCGAGGCCTCCGAGCTGGGCACCGGCACTCTGGAACAGCTTGAGGAAATGGTCGAACGACTCGGTGTGGAGTACTTCACCACTCCCCCAGCCGAGTTCCGCGCCACAGTACTGTCCTGGCGACGGTACGTCGCCCGCCTCCTGAAGGGCACGCTGACGCTTCGGGAGCGCCGCCACCTCTACGCGGTGGCCGGCTGGCTCTCCGGCCTGATCGCCGAGGTGTCACTCGCCCTAGGTGAGCACGCCGCACCGCACTGCACCACCGCGCTCTCACTGGCCCAAGAAGCCGGAGACACCCGCCTCGCCGGCTGGATACGCGGCACCCAAGCACAGATCGCCCTGTACTCGGGAGATCCACAGGAAGCGGTGGCCTTCGCCCAGGCTGGCCGAGAGATAGCACCGATCAGGTCCGCCGCCATGGTCCGGTCCTGTGCACTCGAAACACGCGCTCACGCGCGATGCGGTGATCTCGCGGAAGCGGAACACGCATTGTCCCGCGCTGCGCAGGCTGTCTACGCGCGCTCGGAACCCGAGACACGCAGCTTTTTCTCATTTGACACCCCCTATGTGCCGTATTACGCGGGCACCGCGTACGTCTGGCTCGGCGAAACTGCCCGTGCCTGTGCCTGGGCGAGTCAGGCCATCGAGCTGTGCGATGCGGACCCAGTCCTATGGCCAGTTGCTCGTACCAGCGCCAGGATCGACCTCGCCGTCGCGTTGACCCAAACTGGCGAGCACGACGGTGCGGCAGCCGTGGGCAGCGAAGCCATGGACATCTGGGCCGAGCGGCCGACACATCCGGCTGGCAGAAGAATCGAGGAGCTTCTGGCGGCGATGCGCCCGTTCACCGAACCGTGCGTGGTCGATTTGAGAGAACGCTGGCGGTGCATCTCCAGATAGCGGACAAGCCGCACCGGTGGCAGCCGAGGAATCAACTGAGCGGTTGTGCTGCGGTTGGCGGGTGAGGGCTGCTCGGTAGGGATCTGCGCCCGCAACGCCGAGGACATCAACCGGGTTGTCGCTGAAGTACGAGCGCACGGCGTGACGGCGTGTGGTGCCGTCGCGGACGTGGGGCGGGAAGGGGAAATCGAGCACTTTGTCGAGGAGGCCGCCGCGTTCGGCCGGGTCGATCTACTGGGGGCGAACGCGGGCCCGCACCTGGGAGGTAGGTTGGTCAAGTCGACGCCCGATGACTGGCGAGAAGCGTTCGAACTCCACGTGATCCACGCCGCGCGGGCGATTCGCGCCTGCGTGCCGCACATGACACAGGTCGACGGTGGCGCGGCCGTCATTATCGCCTCAATCTCCGGCTGGAAACCCGCCCCTCGCCCGCAATACGGAGCCGCCAAAGCGGCCGAGATCTACCTCGCCATGGAACTCGGGCGCGAGCTGGCTCCCGAGAAGATTCGGGTGAACGCCGTCAGCCCCGGATCGATCATGTTCCCCGGCGGCGGGTGGGACTCCCTACGCGAACGGGACCCCCAGCGCGTCGAGCGGTTCATCGAGCGCGACTTCCCCCTCGGCCGTCTCGGTACACCCGAAGAGGTCGCGGATTTGGTGAAATTCTTGCTCTCCGAACGGGCCAGATGGATCAGCGGCACGCAGATCTGCGTGGACGGCGCGCAGGGCCGCCCCACCGATTCTGACTGGTAGCCGGCCCTCCATACGGGCCGCTGCTCACATGTTGGACACAGCTCAGTCGAAGTCACTCACTTCTAGCAGCTTAACGTGCTCACCAAGCACCACGTGACCATTCAGACCGCCCCAGCCTCGACTGTAGAGCACCGTTAAATCTAGGACCTGCTGCGGCTTGATTTCTATTTCACACTCATCAGAAAGCTTTGCATTCCAAAGTGAGATCGACGAAGAATTAAAAATGCTGTCAATGAAGGTGATCTTCCCACCCGATGCTCGCATACCTGGGAAGTCCAGGAGAGCACCTTTCACGATTGCGCCGTCGAAGTTTATGTGTCCACTAACGAGTTCAGCATCCAAGAACACAACAACGCCACATGGGCTCTTCCTGGAAACCATGTCCCTATCTGATACTTCTTTCATTTTTCGTAGGCTTTCGAGCCACTCGTAGGCAAACCCGCTACGAGGTGATCCGTCACTTGACCACATCCCTGCCTGGCAATTTGAGAAGTTAAGGACCCCGCCATCGATCTTTGCACTGGCGAAATCCAGGCAGCAATCCTTCAACTTTGCGTACTCAAAATCCAGGACGCCGCCAGTATAATTTCCATTAGCAAAAGAGAATTTTCCGTAGGGAATTTCTGTATGATTGAAACTGATTCTACCATCCGTTAGAGTGAGCTGTCGAAATGAAGCGATAAATTGCCCTCCACCCTCTTCTCGCCCGCCACTCCAAGTCACTTTCGACTGATCGCGTCCCGTCGTGATACGGATGCGCTCCAGGTTCACAGTTCCACCAAAAATCTCCGCTTTATCCAGACTGAGTGGACTGGGGTGATGCTGAACCAAGGGAACACTTGCGATCAGGAGATGAGACAAATTGAGGACGCCACTACCCTCTATCCTTGCATGATCCAAATCAAGGTGTCCACCATCAATGTGCGTATCTTCGAATATCACGGTACCCGACGAAATAGTCGAACCGGTTAGCGATACACGCCCTGAGTTCGATAAGTAGCCCCCTTGAGCATCCAGTGTCGCCCCGTCCATAACACGAAGGCCCCGTGCATCGATCTCGCCGCCCATAACGAAAAATCCTTTCATTCTGAACGTTGCGGCTTGGATCACACAACCACACAAACGCAACGTCGACTCTCTCAAGTAGATGTCACTGAGATCAAGAGAGTCAAGGACCGCGCCAGCTAGATCGAATAAATTCCCGTCCCAACTGACCTCAGCGCCCCGAGATAAACGCTGACGTATTATGCCAATAATAGTTTGCCGAACTTCCCTCTCTCCATCGATGCTACCTGATGACAAATACGGAAAACGTAAGTACCCACAAAGCACATTGATGCAGGTCTGGCGTTCCGATAGCCAGTCATCGGCCAGTTTCGCCAGAGAGTAAGCGCCACCAATCCGTACCGCCGCAGACTCCGTCTTGCCGAGCTGTTCGATTGAATTTTGAAAACGCTCGTTGAGTATTCGGCGATCTTGTCTTTTCACCTCCTCTTCCGAAAGTTCATGTTGCCGCTCGGCAAGTTTCTGTTTTCGCACTGCTACGGTCAGCGCAACAGTGCCGCCAATACCCGCAACTACCGTCATTGCAATCTTCACCACTTCCGCTAGATCTTGATATTTAATACCATCGAGTTGAGCGGATGGGCGCAACAGGAAGTAGTAACCTGCGTAACTAAGACTGGCCGCCAAGCTTGCGGCGATAAATAACGTTATAGCAATTACAGCTGAGATTGGGTGGCGTATTTTAGACGACGCTCCTGCGCTGTCGGGCGAGTTGTGGGCGTTCGTACTCCTCATGTGGGCCAGCGTAGGTGAACGACGCTCACGGCGGCGGTACGCGCGAGGTCACGCAGGCAAGTCGAGTGACCACAACCCCGCTCGGTGCATCGCCACTGGCTGGGATCCGCTCGTACCCAATTGGGTCAGCGGCACCCAAGGTCGCGTGGACGGCGCGCATCAGGGCCGCCTCACCGTCTCAGCCTGGTAGGACAGCTACCATTCGATCAACGCGAGCTGCGCGCTGGCTGTGGGCGACACCGACCCGCTAGCGTGCGGGGTTGATGAGTCAGTATGTCGCGGCGATTGACCAGGGCACCACGTCCACCCGCTGCATGGTCTTCGACCACGACGGCCGGGTGGTCAGCGTGGAGCACCGCGAGCACCGGCAACATTTCCCCCAAGCCGGCTGGGTGGAGCACGACCCGCTGGAAATATGGGCGAACACCAAGGACGTCGCGGCCGGGGCGCTGGCCAAGGTCGGCCTGACCGCGGGCGGCATCGCGGCGGTGGGCATCACCAACCAGCGGGAGACCGCGGTGGTGTGAGACCGGCGCAGCGGAAAGCCGGTGCACAACGCGATCGTGTGGCAGGACACCCGCACTGCCAGGCTGTGCGCCGAGCTCGGTGACGCCAACCGGTACCAGCACCGCACCGGGTTGCCGCTGTCCACCTACTTCTCCGGCCCCAAGATCCGCTGGATCCTGGACCAGGTGGACGGCGCCCGGCAGCGGGCGCGCAACGGCGAGCTGTGCTTCGGGACCGTCGACTCCTGGTTGCTATGGAACATGACCGGCGGGCTGCACGCCACCGACGTCACCAATGGTCGGGCCACCGCGCGTATCGACTTGGCAATCGCGCTTGCGCAAGACTACGAATTAGAAGAGGCATCAGCTATCGGACTTGAAGCGTTGGACATCTGCGCCCACCGATTGACGCTTCCAGCCAGAAGACGAATAGAGGAGCTTCTGGCGGCCCTGCACACCTTCACCAAGCCGTGCGTGGTCGAACTGAGAGAGCGGTGGCGGTGGATCTCCAGCTAGCGGGCAAGAGCGCACTCGTCACAGGCGGCAGTCGAGGGATCGGCAGGGCGGTCGCGCTGCGGCTAGCCAGTGAAGGTTGTGCAGTGGCGATATGCGCTCGTGGTCACGAAGATCTCAAGCGGATGGTCGGGGAACTACGGGACCATGGCGTGCGGGCCTGTGGTGTCCTTGCGGACGTGGGACAGGACGGCGAAGTCGAGCGCTTCGTAGCCGAGGCCGCCGCCGAGTTCGGTCGGGTGGATCTGCTAGTGGCCAACGTGGGTCCCAATGCCGGGGAACGACGGTTCCTCGCCTCAACGCCGGAGGACTGGCGACAGACATTCGAGCTCAACGTCGGGCAAACAGCTCGGACGATCCGCGCCTGTGTGCCGTATATGTGACAGGCAGGTAGCGGTTCGGTGATCATCATCGCCTCGATCTCGGGATGGAAGCCAGCGCCCTATCCCCAGTACGGCTCAGCCAAAGCGGCCGAAATCTACCTCGCCATGGAACTCGGGCGCGAGCTGGCTGCCGAGGGGATCCGAGTGAACGCGGTCAGCCCGGGCTCCATCCTGCCGCCCGGGGGTGACTTGGACTCTTTTCGCGACCGTGCTCCCGAACACTTCGCACAGTTTGTCGAGCGGGACTTCCCGCACGGCCGTCTCGGTACGCCCGAAGAGGTCGCGGACGTGGTGGCATTCCTGCTGTCCGAGCGGGCCAGCTGGATCAGCGGCACCCAGATCCGCGTGGATGGCGCGCAGGGCCGCCCCACCACCTCCGCCTGGTAGAGCAACTTTGCCACTCGATCAGCGCGAGCTACCCGACGGTACTGTGACGTACGGCGTGTCTCAATCGACGATCAGTCGCGCGATCGCAGGAATAACCTGCCCTCATCGACTCGGCTGCGGCGCCGTATCCGGCGCCCTGCTGGCGCGGGCAAGCAACCAGAGAGGCATCCTGTGGCAGTGTAACGAATGCGAGGGCACCGCGAACCCTCACGGTGCGCCCTGCCTGCCGCCGTGGCCACGGGTAGCCAACCAGGTTTGGAACTCCCGATGCCGAAACTGCACGGCAATCCCGGAAAGACGTAGCAGCCCTGCTTCATAGGCCCAGTCGATGAACGCTGCCGGCCGCCTCGGCAGATCCCCCCGGCGAGCGAGCAACAGCGTGGCGAAAAGATACCGTGGCCACGGTGAGTTGGCCGCAAAAATGAGCCCGACTACGAGTGCAACTACGGCGAACGGGAGATTGTTTCTGAGTCCGACCGCAAGCCCGGCGGCGAGCCCAATCACGGGTCCGATTTCACGTCCGTTCGCGACGCCGATTGCGAGCCAGGTTGCCAGCCCGGCTACCAGCGCGCCCACTCCCCCGGCCGCAAGCCCGCCGCTGATGAGCTTGTCTGTGAGCAGGAAGGTGAGGCAGGTCGCAACGATCGCCGTGATGGTGTGGGCCATGCCTTGCTGCACCAGCCGAGCCGGGCGGTCGATGGCTGCCGGTCGTGAGGTTGGCCCGCTACCGAGCCCGATGACGAACGAGCCCACGATCCCGAGCGCGCCACACTGAAGCGTGACCACGAGCCGGCCCATGAGTCCGACCGCGGTGGACACAGGCGCGATCGTGAGCCCGCCCACCAGCCCGGCAGCGAGCCCGACTGCGAGCAACAGTCCGGTTCGCCGACGTCCCGCGAAGGTGCGCAGCCCACTGAGATCAAGCCGCCGGAGATCAACCGTAGGTCGTAACGCCACCCACGCTGATACCGCGACGAGCGTCCCCAGACCGAGAACGGATCGCACGTCGGGCGGCCATCTGGGCAGCACACCGAACGTGAACAGAACACTCGCGGCCGTTGTCGTGGCTGCCATGGCGGCGTAGCGCGGAGCGCACCATCCCGCAGCCGGCCACAGCAGGTCGAGCCGGAGATCACTGCGAGAGCCGCCGTGCTCACCTTGCCAGGCCAGATGACCCGCCAGCGTAGTCAACCACTCGGTGACTTTTGGGGCCGCGTACTGCCGGCCTTCCGGCGGATGCTCCTCGAGGACCGCCGGAACCAGCTGGGTGAACAAGTGATCATCGAGCTCAGCGGCGGTGGCCAACGCGGTGAGCTCGGCGGGTGTGCTGGTGTCGTCACGATAAGCGGTAGCGGTAAGGAACAGCCGCAACGGCGAGCCCAAAGCGGCGGCGAGGAAATCGCTACCGCTGTCGTCGGCGGTGAGCCGCTCGATGATCGGGTGCCACCGGGCCTCGACCTGAGTCTGGTCTGCGGGATCGGGGAATCGATAGGTCAGATAGTCGACCACGCTCGACCCAAGCAGCGGCTCGACATCGACCACAGTGGCGTCCTGGACCACGTCGCGTCGACCCGCGTTCGCGGTGATCTGCGGCTGAGTGGCAGCGGCTCCGGCGGACTCGCCGCGTCCTCTGAGCTGCTGATAGCGGCTGGTCCGGCAGGTGATCACCACCGGCCGCACGCCACCCGCCGAGGGTTGGTTGACAGCACGGATCACCGATGCCGCGCGGCGAGGTGCGGTGCCGTCGTGGTCCATCTCGTCCAGCCCGTCGAGGACCGGAAGAATCCACCCGCCTGTCACCAGTGCGGCAGCGACCGTGGCGGTGAGACCGAACACCGTCACCAGATGCTGGATCAGCCAGTCATCCAGCCGGGTGGAGAGCACCGTGGGCCGCACCATGTCCGAGTCAGCGCCAGGGTCGAACGCGGGCAGACTCACCCGTACTGGCACTCGCGGTAAGGAACGGGTGCCGTCGGCTGCGCCCAGCACCGCCGCGGTGAGGTCAAGGACCAGCTGAATCGCCAGGACCGTCTTTCCCGCTCCCGGCGCACCCAGCACGACCATCCTCCCGCGGCCCAAGCTCCGGTAATATTTTTCGACCTCACGCAACGTTCCCCGTGGATCACCACCGTCGACGCGCGAGTAGGGCGGCGCAGGCTGGGTGAATGACACATCGGCCGGTTTCGGGTCGCCACTGTCGGCCATGAGCCGGGCCAGAGCATTAGCTTCCTGGTCACGGACCTTGCGCGCTAGTTCCTGAGCGCTCTCCCGCAGCCGATCGTTGCTCACCGAGCTTGCTCGTTGCCCGGTTATCGTCACGAACAGCCCGATGATACCCACCAACGGCCCCACGACCGACACGATCACCATGCCACGGGAGCCCAGCGCCAGCATGCCCACCGCAGCCACCACCACAACGGCGACCAAGCCACCGACAACGACCACTGGACGAGGAGAACGCAACCCTCTCATGTCGCACATTCTGCCCTTGTGGGATCAGCGGCCCCAAGGTCATACGCACCGAGAAGGCCGAACCCACCTATATGCGCTCGTAAAGGCGCGGCCGTCCCGCTCGCGGGGGATGTATCAAGACCGCCTCGGCGGGGCTCTTCTGCGTGGGGTCTCGTCGAGGCCGAGGGGAACCTGACTCGATCACAAGGAGCTGACAATGACGGCTGCGGCTAGGCACACGGGTGCCCTCGAGAGCGACACGAGTGGGACCGGGGTGGTGTACGTCATGAGCAACCAGGCCACCGGTAACTCCGTGATGGTGTTCGACCGCGCCGCCGGTGGTGGTCTCACCCAGCGCGGGACGTTCCCGACCGGAGGTCTCGGCTCCGCAGGCGTGACGGACCCGTTGGACTCCTTGCTTTCGCAAGGATCTCTGACCCTGAGCGAGGACCATCGTTTCCTGTTCGCGGTGGAGGCCGGCAGTAACGAGGTCTCCGTCCTGGCCGTCGAGGGAGAGAAACTGATTCCGATCGACCGGGTCCCCTCCGGCGGCACGTTCCCGGTCAGCGTGACCGTTCACAACAACCTGCTGTACGTGCTCCACAGGGGAGACGCGACCACTGGGAACTCGAACATCACCGGGTTCACTGTGGACGCTCAAGGGAAACTGTCCGCTCTGCCCGGCTCCACCCGGGCTCTGGTCGGAGGACCCAACGCCTTTCCCGCCCAGGTGCGGTTCACTCCGGACGGGACTCAGCTCGTGGTCACGGAGAGAACGAACAACCTGATCGACGTCCTCCTCATTGACGATCAGGGCCGTGCCGGCCCGCTGGTCAAGAATAATTCCAGCGGTCGTGGGCCGTTCGGCTTCACGTTCGCGGGCAAAGATCTCCTCATCGTCTCCGAGCTGTCCGGCGCGACATCGTCGTACCGGCTCGCCCCGAACGGCACGCTCACGGTGATCAGCGGATCGGTGTCCACGGCCGAGGAAGGAGCGTGCTGGGTGGTGACCAACAGCACCGCCGATCCCCGCTTCGCCTACGTGTCGAACGCGGTGAGTGGCTCGATCTCGGGCTACCGCATTGACAGTGCCGGCGCACTGAGCCTGTTGAACCGAAGCGGTCACACCGCTGTCACGGTGAGCTCCTTTGCCGCCATCGACAGTGCCGTGAGCGGCGACGACCGGTTCCTGTACGTCATCACCGGTGGCTTCAGCGAGACCGCCGAGACGCCCATCATGTCCAACGCGATGAACATCAGCGCGTTCCGGATCGAAGCTGACGGCAAGCTCACCACCATCCCCGGCACAGATCCGGAAGGTCTCCCGCCCGCCATCCAGGGACTCGCGCCCAACATCCAGGGACTCGCGCCCGGGACCCAGGGCATCGTCGCGACCTGACCGCGACCCGAGCTGGTTGGCACCACCCGCTAGCGTGCGGGTTGATGAGTCAGTACGTCGCGGCGATTGACCAGGGCACCACGTCCACCCGCTGCATGGTCTTCGACCACGACGGCCGGGTGGTCAGCGCGGAGCAGCGCGAGCACCGGCAACAATTCCCGCACGCTGGTTGGGTGGAGCACGACCCGCTGGAAATATGGACGAACACCAAGGAGGTGACGGCCGGGGCGCTGGCCAGGGCCGGCCTGACGTCCAGCGACATCGCGGCGGTGGGCATCACCAACCAGCGTGAGACCACCGTGGTGTGGGACCGGCGCAGTGGCGAGCCGGTGCACAACGCGATCGTGTGGCAGGACACCCGCACTGCCAGGCTGTGCGCCGAGCTCGGTGACGCCAACCAGTATCAGCACCGCACCG
>JBDTAX010000039.1:0-10305 GCA_039924425.1 Pseudonocardiaceae bacterium | reverse complement strand
TGAGCCCGGCGACTATCGAGGCCGTCGCCGTCATTGTGCGCCGCATCGACCGACGCCGCGCCCAACAGTGAACCCCCGCGGGGTGAGCCAACTGGTACTTTGCTCTGCCGGCATGAATGATCAGAAGGTCCTGGGAGCGTCCACGCCGCGGTGCTGCCAGAGATTTGCAACCGGGTGGTCAATGCCATCCGGGTTGAGCCGGTGGGCCTCCGGTCGCAGATCTGGGCAAGCCCGGACCTTCTGAGCCGCGACGGACTGGCAAGGCTCGCGAGTTAGCTGTGGGGGTTCAAGTCGGAGGGGGGCCTTGCGCACTAACCACCCGCCTCGCTCTCGACGCCGCCATCTGATGCCCGACTTTTCGTGACGTGGAGGAGTGCCGTGACGGTCGAGCGGTTGACTCGTTCTGACCTGCTGGTTTGTCCTTGTTGTTGTGTCCGGTTGTGTCCCGACATGGCTTGACGTCTGACGGCCTGGATACGGCCTGATCTTGATTCGGTTGCTCTCCCGCGGCTGCGTGATGATGTTCGGTGGCGGTGAGGCTGTGGAGCGGGCCGAGTGAGCTGGCTGAGCAGCGGCCACAGCGCTGAGGGGAGGATGACGATCGTGAGCTATGACGAGGACGGGTGGAAAAGCCGAGGAAAATTGATCAAGCACATCCGCTGGGACGTCCGTCAAGCGCGGCTGGCCGCATGGGCGTTGGAGAAGCCACTGCCTGCGGGGCTTGAAGTCTGTGCCAGGGTTGCCGCCAAGTTGGGGGACTGGATGGACCCCAGCCGTTCCGGCCCGCCGCCTGAGACACCGTGGCAGTACAAGATCCAGAAGTCGCTGCATCGGGACTCGGCTGACGTGCGAAAGACCGCGTTGGAGTGGCGGCGGAAGGCGACTGAGTTCCGGACGAAGGCGGCGAACCATCACGAGCGTGCAGCGGAATTAGAGACCGAGATCACCAAGTGGATGAGTGGCGAGGACTGGGGTTAGCTGCCGGCTCACCCATTCGGTAATAAAGGCTTGTAGTGAGGTATCCTCGGTTGCACTGCGGCCCTGTCGGACCGAGCTCCGAACCCGCTGATTCTCGGACCGCTGTCGCCGTTGTTTGTGGATAGAGCCGATTGTCTGCATGTTTCGCGACCGCAAACGCTCATCGTCTGTGATCGTATCGGGCTGTCTGGATCCGTTTAGTGACCATAAAGTGTCCAAATGATCACAGGGGCTCAAACCCAACCTGACGGGTGCTGCACGCGGTAGCGCCGCCATGCCCGACGCAGCCACCGGGCGGTCACGGTGGTGCAGCAGGGAGGACCGGGGTGCTGACGACAAGCACCTCTGCCAACGTACTGATCGAAAATCATTGACGTGGGGTTTTCCTGGCCTATCATTATGCGGCGGTAGGGGTGGGAAGGGGCGCTTTGTGGCTGATGTGTTCCTGTCCTATGCGCGTGAGGACCTCCCCTTCGTCCGGCGGCTGACCGCCGCGCTCCAGGCCCGGGGCCGGGAGGTCTGGGTTGACCTTGAGGACATCATCCCCTCAGCGCGTTGGATGGAAGAGATCCGCACCGGTATCACCGAAGCGGACGCGGTTGTCTTCGTCGTCACCCCGGACTCGGTCGCCTCCGAGGTCTGCCGGACCGAGCTCGACTACGCGACTGAGGCGTCGAAGCGACTCGTCCCGATCCTCGCCCGTGACACCCCAAGCGGAGGTGTCCCGTCGGCGCTGGCCGCGGTGCACTGGCTGTCTTTTCTAGGCGGTACAGACTTTGAGGCTGGCGTCGACCGGCTCGTCGAGGTTCTGGACACCGACATCGCGCGGGTTCACCTGCATACCAGGCTGCTCACCCAAGCCCGCGCGTGGGAGACCCGTGACTGCGACCGCAGCCTGCTGCTGCGCGGCGGCGAGCTGAAAGAAGCCGAGAGCTGGTTGGCGAATCAGGCCGGCCGCAAGCCGGCCGCTACTACTGGCCAGGCCCAACTGATTCTGGCCAGCCGCCGTGCCGCCACTCGTCGTCAGCGCGGCTTCGGGTTCACCGGAGTTGTGGTGGCGGTGGTGATGGTGGTATTGACCATCGTCGCCTTCATCCAGCGACAGACCGCAGAAGACGAAAAAGAAGTGGCCACCGCCCGCGGACTAGTCGCGCAGGCCGAAACCCTGCGCGACAGCGACCCCCGTCTCGCGCTGCAGCTTGGTATTGCCGCACACCGGATCCGGCCCACCATGGAGACCGACACCAGTCTGTACACCACTCTCACGGGCACTCCCCTGACCGCCACCCTCACCGGCCACACCGGCGTGGTGTTTGCGGTGGCGTTCAGCCCCGATGGGCATACCCTGGCCACCGCCAGCGAGGACAACACCGCCGCGCTGTGGGACATCACCGACCGGGCCCATCCGGCCCGCACCGCCATCCTCACCGGCTACACCGGCCCTGTGGTCGTGGTGGTGTTCAGCCCCGATGGGCACACCCTGGCCACCGCCAGCAACGACAGCACCGCCGTGCTCTGGGACATCACCGACCGGGCCCATCCGGCCCGCACCGCCATCCTCACCGGCCACACCGGCCCCGTGGGCGCAGTGGCGTTCAGCCCAGACGGGCATACCCTGGCCACCGGCAGTGACGACCACACCGCCGTGCTCTGGGACATCACCGACCGGGCCCATCCGGCCCGCACCGCCACCCTCACCGGCCACACCGGCTGGGTGCATGGGGTGGCGTTCAGCCCCGATGGGCGCACCCTGGCCACCGCCAGCAACGACAGCACCGCCATGCTCTGGGACATCACCGACCGGGCCCATCCGGCCCGCACCGCCACCCTCACCGGCGACGGTTCAGGCATCGTGTACGAGGTGGTGTTCAGTCCCGATGGGCTCACCCTGGCCACCGGCAGCGACACCGTCCGGTTGTGGAATGTCCGCGATCCCCACCAGCCCACGGCACTAGGCACCCTCACCGGCCACAAGCTCCCGGCACTAGGCACCCTCACCGGCCACACCGGCGCGGTGGACGCGGTGGCGTTCAGCCCAGATGGGCGCACCCTGGCCACCGCCAGCGACGACACCGCCGGGCTGTGGGACCTCACCGACCGTGCCCATGCCGCTCGTGCCGCCACCCTCACCGGTCACGCCGGCCCGGTGTATAACCTAATATTCACTGCCGGCGGGCGCGGCCTGCTCACCTACAGCGACGACAACACGCTCGGGTGGGACATCGCCGACCGGGCACATCCGGTCCGCCTTGCCCCCCCCAACGGCGTGAAATTCTTCATCGTTCGTCGTCCGGAGTATGCGACGGCGTCCAGCCGGGACGGGCACATCTTGGCCACCGGCCAAGACGATCACACGGTCACAGTGTGGAACGCCGGGGACGAGGCACATCACGCCACTCTGACCGGTCACACCGGCGCGGTGGTCGCGGTGGCGTTCAGTCTCGACGGGCATACCCTGGCCACCGCCAGCGCCGACATGACAGCCGCGCTGTGGGACATCACCGACCTGGCCCATCCGGCCCGCACCGCCGTCCTGACCGGCCACACCGGCATCGTGGACGCGGTGGCGTTCAGCCCCGACGGGCGCACCCTGGCCACCGGCAGTAACGACAACACCGCCGCGCTGTGGGACATCACCGACCGGGCCCATCCGGCCCGCACCGCCATCCTGACCGGCCACACTGGCGCGGTGGACGCGGTGGCGTTCAGCCCCGACGGGCGCACCCTGGCCACCGGCAGCGACGACAACACCGCCGCGCTGTGGGATCTCCGTGGAACCCTCGACCTGTCAGGTCATCTCATCAGCTGGTCATGTGCAGCCGCTGGAGGAGGCCTTTCCCAAGAACAGTGGAATACTTTCGCTCCTGGTATTCCCTACCAACCCACCTGCTGACTGATAAGCCGAGGGGTGCCAGGGCGTATATTCTGCCAGCCGGGCACCCCCGTGCGACGGTATTGGATGATTTCCGAAAATTTGTCTGTAAATCCGTCGGCTGATGCCTTTCAAGGTGCGAATCCTTGACCCGCCACGCAGCAAGAACGGTTCCTGACCAGCACAACACGCTCGTGGACCGCCCTTCGTCGTGTCCGGTGCTATCCGGTCGTGTCCGGCTGTCCACGGCCAGTCGCGCCCTATACGCGCCCCAGCACCCGGACTGGATCGGCGGATGCACAATGCTCTGCGTGGAGATCGGTGGAGGGGTCGAGGCTGGGTTTGGGCCGGTGCGTGAGGCGTTCGGGGAGGCGCTCGGCGCGCATGGTGGGGCGGGTTCGGCGGCGGCCGTCTGGCACGATGGCCGGTGGATCGCGGATCTGTGGGGCGGTTCGGCGGGTCCCGGAAAGTGGTCTCGGGACAACATCGTCCAGCCCTACTCGGTGTCGAAGCCGTTCGTGGCCCTCTGTGCCCTTCACCTGGTGGACCAAGGAAAGCTGGACCTTGACGCTCCGGTGGGACGCTACTGGCCGCGGTTTAGGGCTCGGGCGACCGTGCGGCAGGTGCTGTCACATCAGGCGGGCGTGGTCGCCATCGACGAGCCGGTGTCCGCCGACGCCTTCTATGACTGGAACCGGCTGTGTGAGTACCTCGAACGGCAGGAACCCCAGTGGGACCCGGGAACCGCACATGGTGAGTCGGCCCTGTTCTATGGACACCTCGTGGGCGAGCTGGTGCGGCGCATCGATGGACGGACCCCCGGGCGGTTCCTGCGCGAAGAGGTCTGCGGGCCGCTGGGGCTGGACTTTCATGTCGGCCTGCGGCACGCCGACCTCGCCAGGGCTGTGGACCTGACCGGCCTGGACGAGGGTTTCCGCCTGACCAATGCGGCGGGTAAACCGGATCTGTACCGGCGGGCGACCTCCAACCCGCCCGGGGCCCAGGACCCGTTGGTGGTCAACGGGGTGGCGTGGCGGTCCGCCGAGATACCCGCAGTCAACGGGCACGGTACCGCCCGCGCGGTGGCCGGGCTCTATGCGGCTTTGCTGGAGGGACGGCTGCTCTCGCCGGGTCTGCTGGCGGAGGCGACGAGCGTGCAGTGTTCGGGCCCCGATCTGGTCTTCGGCAGGGACAACGCCTGGGGGCTGGGGTTCGCCATCGACAGCGGTGGCTACGGGATGGGCGGGCTCGGGGGCAGCCTCGGCTGGACGATGACCGATGCCCGCTACGCCTTCGCCTTCGTCACCGGGCATGTCGGAACCTACGATCAGGCGACGCTGATCGAAAACGCTGTGCGTGACTGCCTCGGGCTTCCACAGCTATAGGACTCCTGCCCCGCCGGCTTCGTCGTATAGAAGCTCGCGCTGGTCGAGGACTTCACCGAGGGAGGCTCGGCGGTGCCCCACGTGGCCGGATCGTCGACGCATTTGTCGCTACGTTCACGCCACCACAGCGAAGCGTCTGCGCTAGTTGGCGGTGATGACCCAGAGGCGGGGTCGAACCGCCGACCTTCCGATTTTCAGGACTCCGGTGCCGTGTCCGTGTCCGGTCGGCACCGTCCGTGACCTGCGCCGAAGGGTCCTCGCGGTAGCCGGCGGACGCTCGTGAACGAACGCGAATGAGACGGAAATGGAGACGACGCTGACGCGCGCCCGGCCAACGGGGCGGTGGCCAACCCCGCCCGCAACGCCCCCACTGAATGCCCCCGAGCCCGCCGCTTGATCGAACTCACCGCCCCGTCCAGCGTCTCGATCACCCCCAGCCGCTGGACCAGCTCGCTCACCGCGACCACGGCTGAGACCGCCGTCAACGACTCATGCGGCGCGCCGATCCGCACCTGCTGCCCCGGCCGCGTCCCCTGCCCACCAGGTCGGTGTCCTTCCCCCTGGGTGATCGATCTCTTCGCGAAAACCATCATCCCAGGTCAGCAGGGAATTTATCGCCATCTCGCGACGTGTGTCTCCCCGCTGCGCACGGATTCGGGTCTGATCTGTCTGCCCCAGGATCAGTCGGCGACGGCTAGGATGGGCTACTCTGGAGTTCTTGTTCCCCGCCGTCCTCCGGGACTGGCGGGGATTTTTCTTGGAGGTGTGGTGGACCCGAGGGTCTGTGTCGTCATCGACTACCAGAACATCCACCTCACCGCGCGCGACCTCTTCGCGCCCCCGGGTCGTCCTGTTCACGAGTGTCTGATCCACCCGCCGTGGTTCGCGGAGCAGGTCATCGCCCTGCGAGCCACGCGGCAGCGCGATGCGACTCAGCAGCGGGCCGTTCTCACCGCGGTGCGGGTGTTCCGTGGCTCCCCGAGCAACGCCCGAGACCCCTACGTCTACGGCATCTCCCAGCGTCAGAGGTCCGAATGGACTCGTGACAAGCGCGTCGATGTCGTCGACCGGGACGCTGCGCTACCCGCCGTACTGGCCACACAAGCCAGCACAGGAGAAGGGCGTTGACGTCCTCGTCGCACTCAAGGTCGTGCGGGCCGCACTCGACCCCCAGATCGACGTTGTCATCCTGGCGTCCCACGACACAGACCTCGAACCGGCCCTTGAGATCGCCATCGGCGATGGCCAGGCCAAGATCGAGACTGCCGGCTGGAGCGGCGCACGTGTACTTCGCCCGAGCGGTGTCGGCCTCTGGCACACCGCTCTCGACGCAGCCGGCATGGACAAGACCCGAGACCGATTCAGCTACACGCCACCCAGGCCATGAATCACCGAGCTGGCCGAAGCGTCTGTCTGGAGCAACTAATCAGGGAAGAAGTCGCCGCGGAACGGAGATTCGAATGGATTTCGACAAGCTGTTATCCCAGGCCATGGCCAGCGCCCCGATCGAACCGCGTGAACTCTACGCTTCCTTGCCAGACAAGGCTGCGGGATACGGTTATCTGCGTGACGTGCAGGGGCAGGTGCTGTCGAGCTGGCATGAGCGACGTCACGAGCGGGACCTGGTCCTAAAGGTAAATACCGGCAGCGGGAAGACGATCGTTGGACTGATCATCCTTCGTAGCTATCTCAACGATGGTCGCGGACCCGCCCTGTATGTTGCCTCTACCCCGTACCTTGCTGACCGGGTAGAGGACGAGGCGAAGCTGCTGGGTATCGCCACAGTCGGTGATCCGGACAATCCGCGGTACCTGTCGGGCGAAGCTATCGCAGTGATCAACGTGCACAAGTTGGTAAACGGGAGGACTGTCTTCTCCTCGAACCGGCCCACTCGTCCTCCCGCGCCGATTGGCAGCGTCGTGATCGACGACGCACACGCCGCATTGGCAATCACGCGAGCCCAGCTATCTATCTCCCTGCCCGTGGATCACCCGCCGTTTGCCCAGCTGCTCAAATTATTCGAAAGTGACCTGCGCGCGCAGTCACCCAACGCTCTGCTTGACATTCAAGAGCGAAGCCACGGTGCGCTCGCCCGAGTCCCGTTCTGGGCCTGGCGCGACAAACTAGACCGCGTCCGGAGTCTGCTGCACGAACACCGTGAGACAGACGACTTGCGCTATACGTGGCCTGCGGTCGGTGAGGTACTGCATCTGTGCCGCGCGGTGTTCACTAGCCGAGCCGTGACCATCACACCCCCGTGTTCCCCGATCCGCCACGTCACCGGCTTCATCGAAGCCCAGCACCGCGTGTACTTGACGGCAACGCTAGCCGACGACAGTGTCCTGGTCAGCGAGTTCGGCGCTAACCCCGAAAGAGTTCGCAACCCCATAACGCCGATGACCTCCGGTGACATGGGTGAGCGCATGATTCTCGCGCCGCAGGAGATTAATCAGGCCATCGGCGCACACGATGTGCGTATGGCAGTCGCAGGTCTCGCGACAATGTACAACACCGTCGTGTTGGTGCCTAGCACTCGAGCTGCGCACGCCTGGTCAGATTGGGCGGCCCGCATCGTCCGTGCCGACGATGTCACGGCTACCGTCAGGGACCTGCGACGTGGGCACGTTGGGCTAGTGGTACTCGCCAACAAGTACGACGGGATCGATCTGCCCGGCACCGCTTGCCGTGTGCTAGTGATTGATGGTCTGCCGGAGGTTGCCAGCGGCGACGAGCGTCTGGAAGCGCAACTGTTACGCCAGGCCGGAACCGACGACCGGCAGGTGCAGCGCATCGAGCAGGGCATGGGACGAGGCGTGCGCAGCAACGAGGACCACTGCGTTGTATTTCTTTTGGGCTCTCATCTCAGCCAATTGGTTGCGGATCCACGCTCGCGAGCCCGTTTTGGACCTGCCACTCAGGTCCAACTCGACCTCTCTCGAACCGTCGCGAAGGGACTCGAAGACAAGCCACTCGACGCGATCATGGGTGTGGTAAAACAAGCTCTGGATCGTGACCCGGCCTGGACTCGGATGTCTAAATTTTTTTCTGGCCTCTGTCCCTGCGCCAACTGGCAGCGTCAACCCAATCGCCGTCGCCCGACGCGACGGTTTCGAAAGAGCTACAGATGGTGACGTCCGTGGCGCTGCCCAACTCCTGAGCGCAGTTGCCGACAGCGCGGCTAACAGTCGTGAGAAAGGTTGGCTTCTTGAGCAAAAAGCGGCATATCTCGACCAAATAGATCCCGCCCAAGCGCAACAAGTGTTGGCTGCCGCGCGTCTTCACAATCCATCAATCCTTCGCCCTTTGACGGGCATCAGTTACCAGAAACTCTCGGCGTCTGGTACGCAAGCACAACGAGCGGCGGATTTCCTTTCCCGCCTCTATCGAGCTCCGGCTGAATTACGTCTAGCATTTCAGACGATTGCCGACGATCTTGTGTTTGATCCGGAACGCACTAACGAACACGAGGCTGCGCTAGCTCGGGTGGCGGACCACCTCGGCCTCGCTGGCCAGCGCCCGGAACAAGATCTGGGCGAAGGACCCGATGTGCTCTGGGCGCTGGGAGGGCTGGACTTCTGGGTCATCGAGGCAAAGAGCGGTGCAGTGAGCGAGGTGATTCACAAGCAATACGCCAACCAACTCGCTGGCTCTATGAACTGGTTTCGTGAGCGCTACGACACCACAGCACGTGCGACCCCAGTTATGGTTCATCCGGCGCGGCAGCTCAGCTCCGACGCCACGGCCACCCCCGGCATGAAAGTGCTGACTGACGAGGGGCTCGCTCGACTGCGATCAGCAATCCTCGCATTTGCGGCTGGGCTTGCATCGGATCGTTGGGACAACGCCGACAGCATCGACAGCCAGCTACAAGGCCAGAACTTGCGTGCCGCAGACCTCCCTCGCTATGTCAACAGCTACCGGCCCGCACGAAAGGGGTGATGCCAACAAAGACGGCGATATGAGCCGGCCACTGTCCCGACACCATCGGCAGGTGCGGCTGGTCCTGGCCGACGCGCCTGCCGCCGTTGGAGATGGCGCCGCCGCCGCTTCCCCTGCATCGTCCTGGCACGAGATCCTCAGCGAGCTGCCCAGCTTCCTCCGGCGCCAGCCGCTGCTATGTCTGCCAACCCGACGCCCCTGAAAGGGGCACCCCATCCGTCCTCCCGACCCTCATTCGCCTCGCCCGGTGATGCCGCCCACCCATGACCGCAGCCTGGCGAGGTACCCACCAAAGTGAGAAAGCTGTTAGACCGGGGTCGCGGCGAGCTGTCGGGTAGTTCGGGCTAGCTACTGGGTATTGAGCTTGTCCCTCTAGCACGGACACCTACGGTGTGGGGTCAGTGATCGTCCTGTGTGGACGTCTGGTCGTGGTAGCGGGCTTCGTACTCGGCCGGTCGGAGCATTCCGATGCTGGAGTGTCGGCGTTCGGTGTTGTACCAGCATTCTATCCATTCGAAGATGGAGTTGGCAAGTTCCGCGCGTGTTTCCCAGGTTCGAGAGTCGAGGACTTCGAGTTGCAGGGTTCCCCAGAATGACTCCATCATGGAATTGTCGTAGCAATCGCCGATCGTGCCCATGGACGGGAGCAGTCCGGTGTCGCGGAGTCGTTGCCCGAATGCCCATGAGGTGTATTGTGTGCCGTGGTCGGAGTGCATGATGGTGTCACCGCCCTCGGGGCGGCGTCGGAGGATCGCCATGCCGAGGGCGTCGAGGACGAGTTCGGTTCGCATGTGAGTGGCGATGGACCAGCCGATGATTCTGCGGGAATAGGCGTCCATCACGGCGGCGCAGTACAGCTTCCCTTCGTTGGTGGGGTGCTCGGTGATGTCGGTCAGCCACAACCGGTCCGGGGCGTCAACGGTGAACTGGCGGTGCACCAGGTCGTCCTCGGTCGCGGGACCGGTCGGGCCGCGCCTGGAACGGCGCCGGTAGAGGCCCTGCAAGCCCGCCTCGCGCATGAGTCGGGCGACCCGCTTGTGATTCACCTCCAGGCCCAGCCCGAGGGTCAGCTCGGCGTGCACGCGAGGCCAGCCGTAGGTTTCCCGGGATTGTTGGTGGACCTCGGTGATG
>JBDTAX010000038.1:0-13460 GCA_039924425.1 Pseudonocardiaceae bacterium | reverse complement strand
CCATGCCCGACGATCGCCGCGGTTCGCCGCCGCTGAACCCGTGGCAGATGTGGCAGTCGTGGCTGTCGATGTTCGGTATCCGGGCGCCGCTGTCCGGTGACGTGACCCAGGACATCTCCCCCTCGTTCGGTCTGGTCAACATCAACGCCACTCGCTCCGGCGACCCGGCGCTGGAGAAGCGCATCATCACCGAGGTGGCCAGCTACGGCCGCCAGCTCGGCAAGCTCCTCGAGGCCGTCGATGTGCTGGTCCGGCAGCAGCCTCGCGACGGCCTCGGCGAGGCGGACATCCGCGCGCTGGAGCAGCTCCATGAACTCGCCGAGCGGATCGCGGCGGTCAAGGAGGAGGCCGCGCTCGGCCAGGTGGACCGCATCGTCTCCGACGTGCGGGCCTTGAGCCGGGACCCGGAAGCCAACGCGGCGGCGATCCAGCGGGTGCGGGAGGCTCTGCCTGAAGGCTGACCCAACCCACGCGCCAGGAGGGGAACGCGACATGCGAAGCACCGTAAAGACAGCTCTGGTCACCGGCTCCTCGGCCGGGCTCGGCACGCACTTCGCGCGGCTGTTCGCCCAGGACGGTCACGACGTCGTGCTCGTCGCCCGCCGCCGGGACAAGCTGGATCAGCTGGCCACCGAGCTGCGCGAGGTGTACGGGATCCACCCGACGGTCATCGCCGCCGACCTGACCGATCCGACCGCGCCGCCGCACCTGCACGAGGAGCTCACGCGGGCCGGCATCGAGGTGGAGTTCCTGGTCAACAACGCCGGAGTCGGGACCAGCGGAGCCTTCGCCGAGCTGGACCTCGCCCGCGAGCTGGACCTGATCGAGCTCAACGTCAAGGCACTCACGCACCTGACGGGCCTGGTCCTGCCAGCGATGATCACGCGCCGCAGTGGCCGCATCCTCAACGTCGGCTCATTGGCGGGGTTCCTGCCGGGACCGTTCATGGCGACGTACTACGCCTCCAAGGCCTACGTGCTCAACTTCACCGAGGCGCTCGCCTATGAGCTGCGCGGCACGGGTGTGACGGCCACGGTGCTCTGCCCCAGCGCGACGGCGACCGAGTTCGCGCAGGTGGCCGGGGTCAAGAACGCGGCGTTGTTCGCCAGTTCGGCGGACGCGGCCTCGGTCGCGCTGTGTGGCTACCGCGCGATGCTGAAGGGCAAGACGCTCGCGGTCCCGGGCGTGAAGGTCCGGCTCGCGCTCGAATCACTGCGGGTGAGCCCACGCTCGGTGATGCGCATCCTGGCCGCGCATCTGAACAAAAACTAGTCCCCGAGGTCGGCCAGCAGCAGCCCGCTGCGGGGTTTCGGGGTGAAATAGGTGCTCTTGCGCGGCATCCGGCGGCCTTGCTGGTGCACGGCGAGCACGTCGGCGAACGGCACCGGGGCCAGTTGCAGCACGGCGTCGATGTGCGGGCCCACCGGATGCCCAGCCGGTAGGGCGCGCACCTGCGGGCCTTCGGGGTCGATGCCCAGCGCGTCGGCGATGAGCAACCGCTCCACCAATCCGTGGTCAATCCGGGGCATCGGTTCGCCCGGCTCGGGTCCAGGCAAGGTAACACGCAGGCCAGGGCCGGATGCCCGCACCACCACGTGACCGGGCCGCGCCGGTGGGCCCAGCTCGCTGACCTCCCGCACCGCCAGGCCAGCACCGCGCCAGGCCTCGGCCAGCTCAGCGGACCGCAGCCCGGTGCCGACCAGTGCCCGGTGGATCGCGCCGATGCGCAGCGCGGGCCCGCCGGTCACCAAGGCGAGCAGGCTGGGCTGATCGCTGGCCGCCGCGGCGGCCAGCCGGTGATTGCCGTCGGCGACCAGCAGCGGAGCTCGCGCCAGCACGGCGAGCACCGCATCCTGCCCGGCTCCGGGGCCCAGCAGCCACAACCGGTGCCGCCGACCGCCGGAATCGGTGATCGACACCACCGGCGCTCCCAGCGCGTCGATGCACTCCAGCACCGCCCCGGTCAGCTGATCACCTCCCGCGACGGGCACGAGCATCGCCGCGCTGGTCGCGCAGCCAAGCCCGGTGATCACCGCAGCGCGCTCGGCCACCTGCCGCGGGTAGACCTCTTCGCTGTGTCGCACCCAGGACGCCCCGTGAGGGTCCACGGCGGCTGGATCGACCAGGCACAACACGCCGAGGGCCACCCCGTCCGGACCGTCCACCCGATACGGCGCCAGCACGTCGACCACTTCGTGATACGCGCTGGCCCGCAGCCGATCCAGGGCTTGCCGGGCCGCTGGCAACGCATCGGCCAACGAAAGCCCGTCGGCCAACGCGGCAGGCGTGCGATCCGGGTGCTGCACGGCCAGCAACGTGTCACCACCGCCCCGCGGCCCGGCCAGCGCCGCTACCACATCGCTGGCCGCGGCGAACTCATCGACGTCGGGTCCAGGCACGCCGCCGACGACCACCCAGCCGTGCCTGATCGCCCGCACCCACCCTGGCAACGGCGGTGTCAGATCCCCGCGATGGCGGCCACCGCGAGACCAAGGACAAGCAGCGGGCCAGCGACCCTCAGGTGCACGAACGCCAGCGCGGCGAACCACAGCGGCCACACCGGCACCGGGCGCGGCGGCCGCTCGGGGCGGGGCTGGCGAAACCACGGCCACACCGTGGCCAGCCGGCAGAGCCCGCCGAGTGCGAGCAGCGCCGGCCACGGCAGCGCGCCGGCGAGCACGCTCAGCACGATGAGCAGGTAGAAGCCCACCATCAGGGCCAGCGTCGCGGCCCGGGCCCGCCGCTCACCCAGCAGCACCGGCAGCGTGCGGATCCCCAACGGCTCGTCGTAGGGGATCTTGTCGGTGTGCTTGCCCATCAGCACCGACGTGCACAGCAGTGCATAGGGCAGCGATGCCAGCAGCACCTGCCAGGGCAGAGTCCCGACCGCCGCATAGTACGTGCCACCGACCATCAGTGGGCCCCACACCACCAGCACGTCCGGCTCCCCCAGCCCGTGCTTCTTCAGCCGCAGCGGCGGCGCGGTGTAGGCCACCGAGAGCGCGAACCCGGCCAGCGCGAACGCCACCACGGGCCAGCCCCGCGCCACCGCGAGCACGACCAGGATCCCCAGGTCCGCGGCGTTGATGACCAGCACCGACACGATCAGCGCCCGGCGGGTGACCAGCCCGGACAGGATCGGGTGCGGGGCATACAGCGCGCGGGGGTAGCTCGCGGTGTCCGACCCGGAGCTGGTGTCGTAGAGGTCGTTCATCAGGTTGTTGGCCAGGTGCGCGAGCGTGATCCCGACCACGGCCAGGACGAGCCAGCGCCAGTCGACGACGGGCGCGCGGGCGGCCAGCAGCCCAGCCACCAACCCGGCCACCAGCGTCATCGGCAACACGGCGGCGCGGGAGACCACGATCCAGCGGGTCACCGCGTCGATCGGGCCATCGGGCGGGTTGGTGGTGCGCAGGGCGTAGCGCCACGCGCTCAACCGGGAGGCGGGCGCGGCGTCGGTCACACCGTCGAGCCTGACGACCTCAGCCGGATCGGTCAATGGAACGCGTGCACCAACGCCCCGAGCTCGCTACCCGGATTCCGAGGTAGATCGCGCCTGCGGTCGGTGATGCGCGAGGTCAGCGTGATGGTCGGCGCCCTCGTGGCTGTGCGGATCGGTGTGCACGACGGCCGAGGTGAGCCGAGGCACCGCGTGGATGAGCTGGTGTTCGGCGGCGACGGCGATCGCGTGGGCCTGGACGACGGTGAGGCTGGCGCCGACAACGATGTCGCATTCGGCCCGCAGTTGGTGGCCGATCCAGCGCAGGTGGACCGCACCGATGCCGATCACTCCGGGCGTGGCCCGCAACGTGGCCTCGAGCTGGTCGACGAGCGCGGGGTCGACGGCGTCCATGAGCCGCCGGTACACCTCCCGAGCGGCGTCTTTGAGCACCAGCAGGATCGCGGCGGTGATGGCCAGGCCGACAATCGGGTCAGCCCACCGCCAGCCCAGCGCGACGCCGCCGGCACCGAACAGGACCGCCAGGGAGGTGAACCCATCGGTGCGGGCGTGCAACCCGTCCGCGACCAGCGCGGCCGACCCGATGTCGCGACCGACCCGGATGCGGTAGCGGGCGACCACCTCATTGCCCACGAACCCGACCAGCGCGGCGACCGCCACGGCGGGCAGGTGAAACACCTCGGCCGGGTGCAGCAACCGGTGGATCGCCGCATACCCGGCAAGCGCCGACGAGGCGGCAATGAGCGCCAGGACGATGATGCCCGCCAGATCCTCCGCGCGGCCAAAGCCGTAGGTGTACCGGCGAGTCGCCGCGCGGCGGCCCAGCAGGAACGCGATCCCCAACGGCACGGCGGTCAACGCGTCGGCGACGTTGTGCAGGGTGTCCCCCAGCAGCGCCACCGAACCGGACAGCGCCACCGCCCCCGCCTGCACCGCGGCGGTCGCGGCGAGGACGGCCAGGGAGATCCACAGGGCCCGCATGCCCGCCTGGGAGGTCTCCATCGCCGTATCGATCTTCTCCGCGCTGTCATGGGAATGCGGAGTGATCAGGCGGGACAACCGGCGCCACCACGGCCCGCCGTGCCCCTGCCCGCCGTGGTCGTGGCCGCCGTGGTCGTGCCCGCCGTGCCCCTGCCCGCCGTGGTCGTGGCCGCCGTGGTCGTGGCCGTGCGGGTGCTGGTCGTGATCGCTGCCCATGCCGGCCGCCCCTCCCGCGATGACTCGTTGTCATGCAATCATAGGTTCTCATGTACGCACGCGACAACGCGGCAACAGCCGCTACCCAGCAACAGCCACCCACCGGCGCGCAGGTCGAGGCCGCGGTGACCGCGCTGCGGATGCTGGCCGACCCGACCCGGCTGCGGCTGCTGTGGCTGCTGGACACCAGCGAGTACGACGTGAGCAGTCTCGCCGCCGCGATCGGGACGGCCAGGCCCTCCGTGTCGCAACATCTGGCGAAGCTGAAGCTGGCCGGACTGGTCACGATGCGACGCGAGGGCCGGCGGGCGGTGTATGCCACCCGCGGCAGGCAGGTGCACCAACTCCTCATCGAGGTCTTGGGCACCGCCGACGAGAGCTCGCACGCCCGGGAGGACTGAGCGGTTCTCTCCTCCTGACCCGCTCCAGGTGTGGGGCGCGGCGCGGCTGGGTAATCGGTAACCAGGTAAATCGGTGGCAGCCCGATACAGGAGGTGCAGACGCGATGGCAGACATCACGCAGCTGATCCTGGACGATCACGAAACCTTCCGCCGGGAGTTCGCCGCCCTCGACGGTACCGACGAGCCCAAGCGGCTCCGCGAGATCTGGGAACCCCTCGCGGCATTGCTCGAGACGCACGCAGCGGCGGAGGAGGCCATCTTCTACCCCCAGCTACTGCGTCGAGGCGATGACGCCGAGGCCGAGACCCTGGACGCGATCGGTGACCACAACGACATCCGCGATGGGATACGCGAGGCAAGCCAGCACCCGATCGGCACTGTCCCGTGGTGGGACGCGGTCCGGCAGACCAAGGCGGCTAACGACGAGCACATGACCGAAGAGGAGGACGACGCCCTCGCCGATTTCCGACGCAACACCTCGCTCGACGTGCGCGTGGACCTGGGCCACCAGTTCCTGAAGTTCAAAACCGACCATTCCGATGCCCGAAACGTCACTGTGTCAATCGATTATGGCAGCGACAAGGACCCTCGGGAATACGTCGGCGCGATACAAGAACAGATCTCTCCCAGCGACAAGAGCAACTCGCTGGGTATCGGCAGTCTGAAAGGACTTTGATGATGCAGGACCACTTGTTACGCCACCACGCACCCATCCCGGCCGCAGGCTGGCGGCAGATCGAGGACGAAGCCAAGAAGCGCTTGACGACGAGGCTGGCCGCACGCCGGCTGGTCGACTGGTCGGGACCGCACGGCTGGACGCATTCGGCCACCAACCTCGGCCGGACCACGCCGTTGGAGACCGCGCCGCCGGGGACGAAATCTGAGACGCTGCTCGCTCGACAACGGCGGGTCCTGCCGCTGAGCGAGTTCCGGGTGGGCTTCACGGTGGAGTGCTCCGGACTGCAGGACGCCGAACGCGGCGCCACCGACGTGGACTACGCCGATCTAGATCGTGCCGTCCACGAGGCGGCGTTGATCGAGAACCGCGCGGTGTTCCACGGCTGGCCCGAAGCGGAGATCAACGGAATCGTGGAGTCCAGCGCGCATCCCGCACTGACGCTGGGGCACGCCACCACAACGTATCCGCAGGTGATCGCCCAAGCCGTCGACATGCTCCGCCAGGCTGGAATTGAAGGCCCGTTCGCGTTGGCCATCGGCCCGGAGGGGCACACCCGCATCGTAGAGACGACCGAGAACGGGGGGTACCTGTTGAGGGAGCACCTGAGCAAGATTCTCGGCGGGGAAGTGGTGTGGGCGCCCGGCCTGGACGGTGCCCTGGTGCTGAGCAAACGGGGCGGCGACTTCGTCCTCGACGTCGGCCAGGACTTCTCGATCGGCTATACCCGGCACGACGCCGAGCTGGTGACACTCTACTTGGAGGAGAGCTTCAACTTCCGCGTCACCGAACCGGACGCGAGCGTCGTCCTCACCGATGCGTAGTTCTGATTAAATTCTTTGTTCGAGGGGATCAACCATGTCAACAACACATTCTTCGCTCGACGTCCAGCGACGGTCGACCCTGACGATGCAACGCAGCCGTGGTGCGGCGAGCGGTTTGCTGCTCGTGCTGCTCGGCGCCTGGGGTGCCATCATCCCCTTCGTCGGACCGTACTTCCACTACACCTTCGGCGTGCCAGCCCCCTGGTTCTTCACCTACGACCGGCTGTGGCTGAACGTCCTGCCCGGCGTCGCCGTCATCGTCGGTGGCCTGATCCTCGGGCGGAGCGCGAACCGGGCCAGCGGCGGGCTGGGAGCCTGGCTCGCTCTGATCGGCGGGATCTGGTTCACCACCGGGCCGGTGATCAGCCAGCTGTGGCGCGTCGGAGGGCTCGAAGCGCCGATCGGTCCACCGTTCGGCGCGAACGTGATGTCGTTGCTCGAGCAGCTCGGCTACTTCTATGGGCTCGGAGCGCTGATCACGGCGCTGGCAGCATTCGCGCTGGGCCGGCTGACCGTGCGCTCAGTACACGACTGAACAACTCATACGGGCTTGAGCGGGTCGTGACCGAGCGACATCAAGCGGTGCCGCCAACCGATCCGACCCGCTCGGGCACTCCCGGGGCTCCCACGCTCGGCGTTCACTCGCCGGATCACTCCGCGCATCACCTGGAGATCATCGGAGGTGAGGTCGCTCTGGCGTACGCCCAGAATGCGCAACACCTCTGGGCCAGTGGGAGTGTCCCCCTGCTCGGGGTGGGTGCGCAGCCAGTCGGCAAGCTCCCGCGGCGACATGTTCACCACCCGGTGGAACTCGTGCCACAGTTCACTATCGTGCCGCGCGGTGTCTACCATCGTTGCGCTCTCTTTCACGTTTGACGCTGTATTCACCATGGCACAGAGTGCCCTCGTGACCGCACGCACAAACCTGGCTCAGGCCGTCCGGGGCGGTCTCGCGCGGCTCATCGGATGGCCAGCGCCAGCGCCCCGCCGAGGCAGGCCAGACCGAGCACCATCCAGGTCACGTAATCGTTGACCACTCCACTCTGGAAGCGGCGGATCGGCCCCACCAGCCCGGTCCCGGGCTCCCCAACCCGGCGCAGGAGCGGCAGGCGGCGCCAGTAGAGGGACGCCAGGGCCAGCACCCAGGCTGCCGGCGGCCGTGGCGGCGCCAGTGGCCACGTCAGTGAGCGTGACCCCGGTGTCCGCCGCGGCCATGCTGGCCGTCGGGGAGGCGATGTGGGCGCCGGTGAGCACGGTGGCGTTGTAGGCGCCCTGGTCCCGCAAGCGCAGCGCCCCAGCCTGGACCATCGCTCCGAGATGCGGAAACAGGCCGACAACGCCCGCCAAGACCACCAGCACGACCGGAGGGACGATCATCGACAGGGGCACCCGGCTGCTGGCCTCGTCAGTCTCCGAAGTCTCCTCCGAGGCTTCCTCGCCCATCTCGGGATCCTCCGCGGGCGGGTCGCCGAGCCCGTAGAAGACGCCGCCGGCGACGCGCAGCACCGCCGCTCCCACCAGCATCGACGTGCCCACGATCACAGCGGTGATCCAGGGCATCCCGCAGGTGTCACCGCTGTGCCCAATCCAGCCGGCGCCGAGGTACAACGCGAAGGGGGGCAGATCGGCCAGGCCCAGCGCGGCCAGCGAAAACACCACGCCCGTGAGGCGCAGCTGCTTTCCCCGGCCGTGCAGTGACGTCTCGTTAACGGACCCGCGCCGGTGCAAGACTATGCCGACGCACAAAAACAAGGCGGCCTTGACCAGACCATGGCCGATGACGTAGACGGCCGCGCCGGTGAGTCCCAGCGGGGTGAGCAGCGCGATGCCGATCAAAAACAGGCCGGCGTGGTTGATCGTGGAGAAGGCCAGCAGGCGCTTGAGGTGACGTTGCCGGAAACAGAACAGGGCACCCACGACGGCCGTGAGGATTCCGAGCACCAAGAGGGCGGCGGTGACGGCGGCCCGGTGGCCGAGACCGGCACCGAACATCGACCAGTAGACCCGGGCGACCCCATAAAGGCCAAGCTCGACCATCACACCGGAGAACAACACGCACACGGGGGTGGGGGCCACCGCATGGGCGTCAGCGAGCCAGAAGTGGAACGGGACGATGGCACCCTTGGTGAGCAGGCCCGAGAGAATGAGGACGAACGCCACCACAATCAAGCCGTCGGGGCGGTGCCCGGCGATGGCGTGACCGATCTGGGCCATGTTCAGGGCACCGGTGCGACCATAGATGAGGGCGATGCCCGACAGTGAGAAATAGGCCCCGACGCTGTTGGTGATGGCGAAGTTGAGCGCTCCTTGCAGCGGGCCGCGTTCCTCGATCCGGTAGGCGGTCAGGGCGTAGGCGGCCACCCCCATGAGCTCGAACCACACGAACAGGTCGAAGATGTCCCCGGTCAGGCAGAAGCCGACCATGCCCGCCAAGAAGACGAGCATGAGAGCGTGGTAATAGGTCGACACCCGCTCGAAATACCGCCAGGAAAAGACCATCGCCGCGGTGACCAACAGGGCCGCGAGGACGGCCAGGCCGCCGTTAAGCGCATCCACGGCGAAGTCGATGCCCAGCGCCACCCCGTGCGATGGGGTGAAACCAGCGAACCAGTACACCCGCTCGCCGCCAGCCGTGCCGAGCACGATGATGATCAGCATTGCCGCGACTGTGGCGGCGATGAGGATGGCCACCGCGTCGAGGAGGCGTCGCCGGTGGGCGAACAGTGGGCTGAGCGCGGAGATCCCGGAAGCTCCCAGCAGGGGGACGACCACGGTCAGCGGCAGGAGGGTGTCCACGGGAGCGCCGCCGCTCAGCCCTGGAACTGTCTGAGCTTTTCTGGGTCGAGTGTCCCGAAACGCTTGTGAGCTTGGATGGCGAACGCCACCAGAAGGGCGGTCACCGCGGCCTCCACCACCACATCGGTGAGGGCCAGCGCCTGGACGACCGGGTCCACCGCCGGGGTGTTCAGCGGGATGTCGGAGAAGTAGGGCGCCACCGCCCCGGTCTTGTATCCCACCGCGAGGAGTAGGACGTAAGTGGAGGACTGGACCACGATCAAGCAGACGATCTGATGCACCAGGTGCCGGCTGGTGATGATGCCGTAAAGGCCCACCATGAGGATCCAGGCAACCACGACGAACGGGAAAACGCTCACTTGTCGACCCCTTCTCGGATGATGAGAGTCTGCTCGAGCAACTCGCCGACAATGAGGACGAAGGCGGCCGCCACCTCGACGCCCACGAAGAAGCTGATCAGCGCGATGGTTCCCGAGGAGTTCACCGCCCCCGGAGAACTGCCCAGTGGCAGGACGTTGGCGAGATAGGCGCCGCCCAGTACCAAGGCGGCCACCCCGACGGCGGCGAAGCTGCCGGCGGGGAGGGCCTCAATGGAGTCGGTGACGTGAGCGGGGCTGATCCGTTTGAGAGCGATGAACTGTCCGGCCAGGTACACCAGGACGAAGGCGGTGGCCAGCACCACACCGCCTTGGAATCCGCCCGCGGGGCTGGTCTGGGCGTGCACGGCCAGATACCAACCGACCACCAGCGTGGGCCCGATGAAGGCCAAGGTCACCATCCGGATGGCGTCGCTGGTGGTGGGCACCTGGCGATCCGTGGCCTCGTCTGGGGCCTCGTCTGGGGCCGGGAGGTCATGTTCAGCACGCAGATGGCGCAACACGGTGGCCACCCCGGTGGCCGCGATGAACAGGATGAACTCCTCGCCCAAGGTGTCGAAGCCGCGGTACTCGAAATTCACCGCCGACACCACGCCGGTGGCGTGGGTCTGGGCCACGGCGATGGCGTTGATGACGTCTCCATAAGGGCCCGGGTAAGCACCGAATCCGGGCAGGCCAACCAGGCCCCACAGGTAGAAGGCGAGCAACCCGCCCGCCGCGGCGAGGAAGACCCAGCGGCGCTGACGTGGCGTCATTCCCTGTGCCTCCTCACCCCTTGTCCCCTCACCCCTTGCCCCCTGATCTTGGCCAGCGTCAGCAGCAACAACAAGGGCAGGATCACCGCGCCCACGGTGAGTTCGGAGAGACTGACATCGGGCGCCTGGAAGGCCATGAACAAGATCGCGAGCAGCACTCCGTAGATGCTGAGAATGATGACCTGGCGGGTCGGGTCCCGGGTGAGCACCACGGCCGCCGCCCCGGCCGCCACCAGCACCAAAATGATCACCTGGAGGGCTTCCATCATGCCTCGTCATCCTTTCCCGGCCGCCAGTCGCCGGTTTCCCGGATACGGGCGGCCCGGATGGTGGCGTGAGTGAGGACCGGGCCAGCGGCGATGAGGAACACCAGTGCCAGCCAGGTCTCGACCGTGTTCTCGGAGTAGCCCTGTCGCACGAGGACGGCCAGGGCCACGAAGACCGGAGCGAGAAGGCTGGCCGGGGTCACGAAGTGCAGCTTTTGGTAGACGTCACGCATCACGAGCACACCCAGCGACGAAGCCAACACCAGGAGCACGGCCACGGCGAGGAGAAAATCGACGCAGACATCCCTGATGGTCCCCCACATAGTCACAACCAACGCTCCAGAGTCCGCACGAAGACCAGCCCAGCACCCAGAAGAAGGACAGCCAGCAGGACCGGCAATTCGAACTCCCCGGAACGCCCGAAGCCCTGGGCCAGGAGCACGAAAACCATGACCGCAAGCGAGCTGATGACCTCGTAGGCCACCACCGCCTCCAGCACCGTGCCCCGCCAGGCGACAACGCCTAAGGGAATCACTCCCAGCAGCATGCCGATCGCGGCGGCGAGGAAAACGCTCACCTGGTTGTTTCTTTCCGTTCCCGGGGAGCCACCAGATGGTGAACCACCATGACGTCACGCTCCCGGTCGATGCCGAGCACGAGGGTGTTGGGCGCCACCGAGGTGCCCCCCACCAGGAGCGCGCGCCGGGTCAGCCCGCGCGCGGACTCGTCCCCCCATGCCGTGGGCACCACCGCGAAGCCGCTGGGCGGCTGCTCGCCATGAGCCAACCGCCGCCAGAGCGCGCCGAACACGATGACCGTGTCCCGCACCACCTGGCCAGGCAGGGCGAACAACGGGCCCAGCCAGCGCAGGCGCATGCGGAAGTGGGAGGCGGCCTGCTCCGCGACCAGCTCGGTCACGAACGCACCGACCGCGGCGACGCCCGCCCCGACCAGCAATTCGGCCGTGGCCACCGAATAGTCCAGGACCACCCACAAGGCCATGAGCAGAACCCACCACACCAGCCACGACCCAACCCGCCTGGCGAGCGGCAGCCCTCGCTCCCGTCGCCGGGGGCTGCCGGCCCCAGCGAGCGGGCCGCGCATCTCTGGCATCGTGTACCGTCCCCGCCTCGCAGCTCCAGCGGAGCGTCAGCAGCGATTACCCACAGCGAATCGCGACTAAACCAGGCCACCCGCTTGCGGGCCCAAGATGTTCCCCTTTTCGCTGTCGTGGAATGGCCAGACCGGCGACTCCTTATGTCGGGGGCATCGCCGGTCCGGCCATGACCCTGACCAGAGACGGATGAACAGCCGCGTCAGGGCTGCGCAGAGTTAAGCACCGCACGCGGTCGAAGTGCAAGCCTTCAAACGAATCTTTCACTCCGAGCTATCATTCTGTTACTTTCACTACGAGACGAGTACAGCAATGCTTTCAGATCGAGTGTAAGATTCCTTCAGAACGAGAGAGGTGGACGATGACCGAGAGCGCCACGACGGGCTCGACGGTGCCGCGCAGGCAGCTCGGCCGGTATCTGCGCGACCTGCGCGGCCAGGCGCGGCTCAACGTGCGGTCGGCGGCAACGCGGTTGGAGTGGTCCGAGACCAAGATCTGGCGGATCGAGACCGGCCAGACGTCGCTGCGCAGTCTCGACGCGGAGGTGATGTGCCGGATCTACGGTGCCCCGCCGGAGGTCACCGAGGCGCTCATGGGGCTGGCCAAAGAGACCAAAGCGCGCGGCTGGTGGCACTCCTACGGCGACGTCATTCCCGAATACTTTGACGTCTACATCGGCTTGGAAGAGGCGGCGTCTCGGTTTGCCTGGTACGAGTCAGAGCTGGTGCCGGGGCTGTTCCAGACTGAGGACTACGCGCGCACGGTGATCCGGGCGGACAACCCCCACGTGGACGACGCCGAGATCGAACGGCGGGTGCACGTCCGCATCGCCCGGCAAGCGCTGCTCACCCGGGTCACCGACCCGCCGGTGGTCGAGGTGGTGCTCAACGAGGCCATGCTGCACCGCCCGGTCGGGGGGCACAACGTCATGGTTAGCCAGCTTGAGCGGCTGGCACATGCCAGCGAGCTGCCCACGGTCTCGCTCAGGGTGATGCCGTTCAGCGCCGGGCTGCACCACGGCATCATGTCGGGGACCTTCCAGATCCTGCGGTTCCCGCTCAACGGCAACGGCCAGGAGACCGAGCCACCGACGGTCTACGTCGAGGGCTTCACCGGAGCGCTGTACCTGGACAAACCCCACGAGATCGAGCGATACGACACCGCGTTCACCAACATCTGGCAGTCATCTCTGGACGAACGGGCTTCCCAGGATCTGATCGCTCAAGTGGCAAGGGAGCTAGGAAAGTGAGCACAACCGACCTGTCGAGCGCCACATGGCGCAAGAGCAGCCGCAGCAACGGGCAGGCTAGCTGCGTTGAGGTCGCAGACCTCGACATCGAGCACCGCGCCGTGCGGGACTCGAAACACCCGACCGGCTTGCCGTACAACACCTCCGGGCATCTGATGTGGATCGGTGAGCGGACCCGGGATCTGGACGGCGCGCACGTCGAGTACTTCTCGAAGATCCGCAACCCGATCGCGGTGAAGCTCGGCCCGACCGCGACGGCCGACACGGCGTTGCAGCTGATCGACCGGTTGGATCCCGATCGCGAGCCCGGCCGGCTCACGTTCATCATCCGCATGGGCGCCGAC
>JBDTAX010000037.1:0-30388 GCA_039924425.1 Pseudonocardiaceae bacterium | reverse complement strand
ACTCGTTCGAAAAACTGGCATCACGCAGCAATATTCCGGCAGAAACACTACGTTCCTACGAGAAAGGTGCATCCCTGCCTCAACTTGTTAGACTAGTTGATATCGGAAACGTTTACGACGTAACCCTCTTTGACATTCTAGAGTCAGCGGCGGAATATATCTACCGTGCGAGTGGTAATCCAGTGCCCCATCGCACTGGTCCCTCAGTTGACAAAGTTACCCTCCACGCGATCGTCTTGTACTGTGGCGTTAAACCCGCACAGTTGCGGATGATGGAAGTTCACCCGTGTCGTCACGAAACTATCTCAGAGGGTCTCTTCGGATAGTCACCGTAGACATCCTTCCCATACATGTCCATCCTACGCGGACCACCGGCTGGCTGTCGGTTGAGCGAGCGGCCCCCGACGCTCGGCTCCCGGCGGCCAGTCGGTCCCAACTAACTCCGCGAGATGGGAAAGGTGCTCCATGTCCTCGGCTCATCACCAATGGTGCGACGTCGACGGCACCCACATTGCCTGCTTGTTCGAGCAGGTCAAGGAAAGTTAGTAGCCCGTGGCGCTGCTCTCCCAGCTGCACCAGGCCAGGTTCTCGGCGTGGGCCTCGAAACGCTCTTACGTGTGCTGGAGCCGAGGGGTCGCCCACCCATCGACAATAAATAGGAGAACATCATGAACCGTACAACCGCACTCACCCCGTCGAGAGGGGCGGTCGCCTTGTGGAACGCCGCGTATTCCGAGCAGATGGCGGCCATGTTCGCGGCGACGCGAGCGGCCAGCGGTGACGTCGCGGCGGTCCGCCACCTGGCCCGGTCCTACCTGAACCTGGCGCAGGCGTGGCGCGTGCTGTCCGCGGACTTGGCCGTCCCGCTGTGGGCGCGGCACGCCGCGTCGATAGCGGCCGAAGAGTTCGAGCGCCGGGCGCGGATGGAGAACTGCCGCGCGAACGCCACCGACCCGGCAGGCAAGGAGGCGCCATGCAGTGATGATGACAGTGGCTAGGCCTGCGTGATGGCAGCCGCCGAAGGCGTGGACCCAAGACCGTAATGCGGGTTTCGAAAAATCAGGAAAGGTCGTTGTGATGAATTGGCAGAGTTATTATGAGAATGGCCCGAATAAGCGTCGTCGTAAGGCGATTCCGGGGTCATGTGGGTTGCATCGGGGTCCGGTGGGCTTCGCGAATCTTCTGGTGAGCATGCAGGAGGGGTGGATTATTTTTGATCCGCATGTGACGGGTGCGTGTGTGTTCGCGCTGGATGAGGAGGCGGCGACGCTGCTGCTTTGCATCCTGACGGAGTGGCTGGGCTGACTCGGGGCGAGACAGTGAGCCGGGCTGCCGCGTGAGGCGGGAGTCGATCAGGGGAGGGGGTGGGCGTGATGGGGTTACGCGGGTGGTGGCTCGACCGGGTTGAGCTGCGGCGCGCACGCAAGGTGGCGTGGCGGACGTGCCTGGGGTGCCGGCGTTTGTTGTACCGGTTGGGTGCGAGCGGGCTGTGTGAGCGCTGCCTGAGCCGGCGATAATACACACTACGGAGAAAACCCAGAAAAGGCGTCGTTCCAGCTGGTTTCGATAGGGCCGATCACGATCCTGTTCGATGAGTTAGACGCGATCTTCAATCAGTCGCAACGCTTGCCAACCGGGGATGGCTGAGTACAATTATTGATGTCGCGAAGTCCATGAGGCTATTCGATGTGGCGCTCGTCCTCAATGACGATGCGCTTTGGGTCGAACTTCGGACGCCCGGACGACCGGACGGCGGGAGCGATCACGATCCGCCGATTTGTCAACGCTTGCCGGATGAGGTTGCGCCGCTCGGCCACTGTGGCGGCGTTCCATCGGGCCGTCCATTCCTCGCGTGACGCGGCCTCGACAGCAGGGTCCGCGACTGCTGTCGGCACGCTGTCCAGCGCAGCCAGCCGGGCGCGAAGCTCGGCGATGCGCTTGTCCAACGGCACAATGACGACGTCATAACGCTTAAGCGTGATCTCCCGCCGGCCGAGCCGCCCGGACAGCTCGTCGGCAAGGTGCTCGCACTCACTCAACTCAGCGAGCAGCGGACGCCTCTTATCCTTCGTGGACTTGGCGGCAGCCTCGACAGCTTCGGCATGTCGAGGGTCGGACAGAATCCTCACCACCAGCGCCCCGACGTGCCGGTCCAGCTCACGTTGATCAACAGTGATACGACCACATCCGCCGTTGACCGAACGCGGTTGACACCGATACTGCCTACGAACCTCACCGTCCGGGTACGGCTTGATCTCCGACCGCGCCCGTCCCGTAAGCCGATGTCCACAGCACCCGCAGCACGCGATGCCCGAGCACAGGTAGACGCCAGAGTTCGGACGGCCACGGCGACGCGATGCGAACAACGTACTCAGCCGTTCCCACGTCTCGTTGTCGAGAATCGGCTCACCGGGCAGATGGCCCACCACCACGCCGTTGTGGATGACCTGCCCCGTGTTGCGCACCCTTAAAAGTAGCTGTTTGAGCGACTCACGCGTCCAGATAGCACCGGTGGACGTGGTTACCTCTCGCTGGTTGAGATCGAGAGCGAGGCGATCTTGAGTCTCCCCGGCCAGCATGCGCGCGACCATCTCGCGGAGCACGGCAGACTCTGACTCCCGAATCGTGACACCGTCCTGCTCGAATCCGAACGGTCGCCGCGAATGGTTGGGCTCCCCGCGCGTCGCCTTGACGCGCTTGCCCCGCTTGACCCGAGTGGACAGCCGATCGGATTCATACGCGGCGGCATTGAGTTGATCGCGGAAGGTCTTGCGGCCGTTGGCCGTCGTCAGGTCGTACTCGCCCTCGCTGTCGAGCACGACCAGCCCCCGCTCGGCGGCGAGGATCAGACGCTCACCCTCGATAGGCCGACGAGAGAAACGCGCCATGTCAAACACCACCACCCCGCCCGTCGCGCCGGCTTCCAGCCGAGACATGAGCCGCTCCCAGTCCGGACGCTGCACCCGCGGGTTCCACGCCGAGCGCCCACTGTCGACGTGCACCTCGCCGACCTGCGCCCCACGCTCTTTGATCCTGGCCTCGCAGTCCTCGACCTGACCCCCGGTCGAGCGTTGCCGATCGTCACCAAGCCGCGACACACGCGCGTAGATATCGAGCATGAGTGCCACCGTGGCTCCCCTCGCCTTGGGGTCACTAATTATACCTTGACCCCGGCCAGCAACCGTGCGGTGGTACCGAACCCAGCGATGGCACCAGCCTTTTCCGCGTCCAACTCCGCGACCACCGAAAGAATCCGCGCATAGGACCGCCGGAAATCGGCCTCTGCCTCGCGCAGCACCTGAAGCAGCCCATGAATGTGGGCCTGGGTGCGGTCCTCCTCCATCGTGGTCACGAGACCATTCTCGCGGGTACCCCTGACAATTCCGGGCTCGTGGGGCCACCTCCGGAAAAGAAATTTGGCAATGCGATGAACGGTCACCCCGCAACGATGAGCGGTGACCAACTCGCGATCCGCTGAGTCGGTGCACGCAACGTCCACAAAGTGAGGCTTATTCACAGTCATGATCATCCGGTGTCCGGATCGCCGTCACTGCCGGTCAGAGCTTGATCAATTTCGTATTGATGATCTTGTGAATAGCCCTCAATGTCCCCAAAATGTCAATACTGCACGTTCTTGGTCGATGCGCACCCCGTTCTCCCCATGCGGATGTGGGGGTTGGTAGCTGTTGAGAGTGTGCGGGACTGGGGTTGGTGGTACTTGAAGGGCTACCTCGACCTAGGCTGGGCGTTGTGGGGATCACTGAGCTTGTCATCTCCGGGCCGCTGCTGCTGGCCGCCGGGGTGGCGGTGCTCGCTGGTGCGGCCAGTTTCGCTTCGCCGTGTGTGGTCCCGCTGGTGCCGGGGTACCTCGCCTACCTCACCGGGCTGGTCGGTGTCGAGGGCACCGATCGGGGCCGCGGCCGGGTGCTCGGCGCGGTGGCGCTGTTCGTGCTCGGTTTCTCGGTGGTGTTCACCGCTGGTGTGGTCACCGTGCTCGGCGTCGCCGACCGGCTGGTCGTCAACGAGGCCATCCTGCAGCGCGTCGGCGGGGTGGTCACCATTGCGATGGGGCTGGTGTTCATCGGTCTGGTGCCGGCGCTGCAACGGGACCTGCGGGTTCATCCCCGACCCGAGCCGTACCCGCCAGCCGGCCTGCACCCGCCAGCCGACCTGGGACCCCGAGCTGGCCTGGGACCCCGCCACCTGCTGGGCGCCCCGCTGCTGGGCGCGGTGTTCGGGCTTGGCTGGACGCCGTGCCTCGGGCCCACCCTGGCCGGGGTCACCGCGCTGGCGGTCGGCACTCCCGGTGGCGGCCTGGCGCGCGGAGTGCTGCTGGTGGCCGCCTACTGCCTCGGGCTGGGGGTGCCCTTCCTGCTCCTCGCGCTGGGTGCCCGGCGCGCGGTGCGGGCGGTGTCCTGGCTGCGCCAGCACGTCCGGGGGGTGCAGCTGGCCGGGGGAGCATTGCTCATCACGGTCGGCGTGGCGCTGGTCACCGGCCTGTGGGCGGAGCTCATCGCGGTGCTGCGCGGGCCGGTCGCCGGTTTCGAGGCACCGATTTAGATGACGACGACTGAGATGACGCCTACTGAGAGGATTCGGGCGCACCCGGTCACGGCCGCGGTGCGCAACACCTGGCGCGGGCTGACCAGCATGCGCACGGCGCTGGTGCTGCTGTTCCTGCTGGCGCTGGCCGCGCTGCCGGGAGCCCTGCTGCCGCAGTACTCGCTGAACCCTCAGCGGGTCCGGACCTACCAGGCGCAACATCCCACTCTGGCGCCGGTGCTGGGCCGGCTGGACGCCTTCGACGTGTTCGCCAGCCCCTGGTTCGCGGCGATCTACCTGCTGCTGTTCGTGTCCCTGGTGGGCTGCGTGGTGCCCCGCAGTCTCGAATACGCCCGTCAGCTGCGCCGGGCCCCGGTGGCCACCCCCCGCAACCTGGGCCGGCTGCCGCACCACGCGCGCGCGGAATCCGACACCGACCCCGAGGAGATCCTCGCCGCGGCACGGCGACGGCTGCGTGGCTGGCGGGTCGCCGAGCGGGCTGAACCCGGCGGTGCCCGGACACTGTCCGCGGAACGCGGCTACCTGCGGGAGGCTGGCAACCTCGTCTTCCACGTTGCCCTGCTCGGGTTGCTGGTGTCCTTCGCCATCGGCAAGCTGGTCGGCTATCAGGGCCAGGTGATCGTGCTTGCCAACGGCGCGCAGTTCTGCAACTCCGGCCCGCTGGCCTACGACTCGTTCACCCCCGGCCGGTCCGTCGACGGCACCGCGCTGGAGCCGTTCTGCGTGCGGGTCAACACCTTCACCCCGACGTACCTGCCCACCGGGCAGCCGATGCGGTTCCGCGCCGACATCTCCTACCAGGGCCCCGACGATCTGACCGCCGGAACCTGGCATCCCTACCAACTCCAGGTCAACGACCCGCTTCGGATCGGTAGCACCCGGGTCTACCTGATTGGCCACGGTTACGCGCCGCGATTCACCGTCATCTTCCCCGACGGGCAGCGGCGCAGTGGCGTGGTGCAGTGGCGGCCGGTGGACACGGCCACCCTGCTGTCGGAGGGCACGACCAAGTTCGACCCGCCCGGCGTGACCGACGACGCCATCCGGCGCACTCGCCAGCTCGCGATCACCGGGTTGTTCGCGCCGACAGCGGTGTTCCGGGGCTCGCTGCTGTCCTCGGCGTTCCCGGACCTGCTCGATCCCGCCGTCGCGGTCGACGTGCTCAAGGGTGATCTGGGCAACAACTCTGGCCGTGGCCAGTCGATCTTCTCGATCGATGAGTCGATGGTGGACTCTGGACGGCTCACGCCGGTGGCGCGGCAGAACTTGCGTCCTGGTCAGCAGCTGACCTTGCCCGACCGCACGGTGGTGCGCTTCGATGGGGTGACCCGGTTCGTCTCGCTGCAGGTTTCCTACGATCCCGCACAGCTCTGGGTACTGCTCTTCGCGGTGCTGGTGCTCGGTGGCCTCGGGTTGTCCCTGGCGGTGAAGCGCCGCCGGTTCTGGGTGCGCGTCACTCCGGACGGACCGGCCGGTACCGTGGTCGAGCTGGGTGGGCTGGCCCGCACCGAGGCCGCGGGCTACGGCGAAGAGTTCGATCGACTCGCGGCCGAGCTGCTGGTGTCAGGTCGGGCAGAGTCACCAGTGCGCACTGGCCACCCGCACGGGACCCAGAACAGGAAACAGTCGGACGAGGGAGGGGGCAGCGATGCTGATCAACCCGGTGCTGGCGTCCTATAGCGACCTCGCCTATGGCACCGCGCTGGTGCTTTACCTTATCGCGCTGGTGCTGCACGCTGCGGAGTATGCCGCCTGCCGGGTCCCAGCGCCCGCCGCGGCGGGGCGGATGACCGCTGAGAGCAACGAGCAGGTGCCGACCGGGACCGTGGCGACACTGGCTCCACCAGAGCGCACCCCGCAAGGGGCGCCCCGGGGAAAGCCCGAGCGGATCGGCCGGTCCGCGGTGGCGCTCACCGGGCTCGCGGTGCTGGTACACGCCAGCTCACTGGTGCTCCGGGGTGTCGCGATCGGCCGGGTGCCCTGGGCCAACATGTACGAGTTCACCTCGGCGATCTGCTTCGTCGCGGTCGCCGGTTGGCTGGTCGCGCTGTACCGGCAACGGTCAGGCGCGGTGGCGCTGCAGCGGCTGGGCGGGTTCGTGCTGTTGCCCGTCGTGGTGCTGATGTTCCTGGGCGGAACGGTGCTCTACGCGCAGGCCGCGCCGCTGATCCCGGCGCTGAACTCGTACTGGATCACCATCCACGTCTCCGCCGCGGCCACCGCGTCGGGCATCCTGCTGGTCTCCGGGGTGGCCAGCGTGCTGTACTTACTCAGCCCAAAAGATGGCCCAGGAGACGGCTCACGGATCGCCGCCCGGCTGCCCGCAAGCGCCACCCTGGACCGGCTGGCTTACCGCACGGCGGTTCTCGCCCTGCCGATCTGGACCTTTGCGATCATCACCGGTGCGATCTGGGCTGAGGCGGCGTGGGGCCGCTACTGGGGTTGGGATCCGAAGGAGACCTGCGCGCTGGTCGCCTGGGTGGTCTACGCGGGGTATTTGCACGCCCGGGCGACGGCCGGATGGCGTGGTGCACGGGCAGCGTGGATCAACGTGGTCGGCTTCGGTGTGATGCTGTTCAACCTGTTCTTCGTCAACATCGTCATTGCCGGATTACACTCTTACGCCGGGATCTGACCGTGATGTCAGAGTTTTCAGGGCGTTCATCTGATACTGGGTTCAGGGGAGGCACATGAGCGTGATCGGACGCCACGACGAGCCCGCGAGTGACTCGAGGCAACCGGTGGACCAGCAGGGGGACCCGGCGCACGACCTGTCCTCCGCGCAGTTGCTCCGCCAGACTGCCAGACCCCCGCGATCTGGTTGGCGAAGAGCGGTGTTCGCCGCCTCCGGGGGTACGGTCAACCTTGGGGAAAGCTCCGCTGAGCTGCAGCGCCGAGAACTGATATCTCGGGTTAACCAGCCGTTGAACGGTTGCTACAAGATCGCGATGCTGAGCCTCAAGGGTGGTGTCGGCAAGACCACCGTCACCGCCACGCTGGGCTCGACCCTCGCGTCGCTGCGCGGTGACCGGGTGATCGGGGTGGACGCCAATCCCGACCGCGGCACGCTGGCCCAGAAGATTCCGCTGGAAACCGCCGCCACGGTTCGGCACCTGCTCCGCGACGCCGATCGGATCCGTCGGTACTCCGACATCCGGTCCTACACCTCGCAGGGCCCCAGCCGGCTGGAGATCCTCGCCAGCGAGCAGGACCCGGCGGTGTCCGAGGCCTTCAGCGAGGCCGACTACCGGTGCACGGTGAACCTGCTCGAGCATTTCTACAACATCGTGCTCACCGACTGCGGGACCGGGCTGATGCACTCCGCGATGAAAGGTGTGCTGGATCTGGCGGATTCCCTGGTCATCGTCTCGTCCAGCTCGATTGACGGTGCGCGCTCGGCGTCGGCCACCCTCGACTGGCTGGACGCGCATGGCTACCGCAAACTGGTCGGCCGGTCGGTCGCTGTGATCAATTCAGTGCGGCCGACCGCGGGCAAGGTGGACTTGGAGCGGGTTGCCGCGCACTTCGCGGCCCGCTGCCGATCGGTCTGTTGGATGCCCTTCGACGAGCACCTCGAAGAGGGCGGCGAGATCGACCTCGACCGCCTCGGCCAGCCCACCCGGCTGGCCGCCCTGGAGCTGGCCGCGACCGTCGCGGACGACTTTCCGCACGCGGCCCCTTGGGCTCACCGGTAGCGTACCCGGGCTGGCGTCAGCCGGCGTTCTTGCGGGCCGTGCGCTCCGATGGCGCCGGGGTGGTCAGCGAGGCGAGCAGCGCCCGGACCTCTGTCTCACGGAACCGCCGGTGCCCGCCCGGGGTCCTGATCGAGCCGATCCGCCCAGCGGAAGCCCACCGAGTGACCGTCTTGGGGTCCACCCGGAACAGTGCGGCCACCTCCCCGGGCGTGAGCAAGCGTTCAGTGTGCTGTGGCTGGGACATCGCGGGCCTCCCCAAGCTCGTCGACCTCACAGTCGGGACCTACCGGAGCATCGTGACATGTCGCGCGGCAGGTACTCGAACGGTTCTGTAGAGGTAAAGCGCCGGTAATGGGATGAACCGTGTCAAATCGGTGCCTCCCAGGCTCACCCTAGGGCTTCCAGCGCTGAACTGGGAGTTACCGCGGGTTTTTACGTCCCAGCCTGGCCGGGTACCCACAGGTGACACCCCCCGAGCGACGCATTCAGCGGGCTCAGCGGGGTTATTCGACCTCCTGTAACCCCGCTGAGCCCGCTGAATGCGGAGACATCACGCTGAGAGTAGGCGTTGGAAGAACTCGCGGTAGCGTTGGAAGCTCACCCGTAGGTCTTCGGTTGATGCCGGGTCCCGCAGCTCACTGCGGGTGACGTTCTCGCGGATCTCGTGCAGGGTCCGCTCGACGAGGACGCTGGCCTCCTGGACCGCACGCTGCGGGTCGTCGACGAAGGTGCCCTGCACTCGTTGCCACTGATCGCGCAGGGCTGCGGGGTCATCGAGCAGGCCCACCCGCTCCGCGCTGCCATCGGCGGCAACCTCATCGCTCGAGCGGCCACCGACGTGTCTGGGCGCGATCTCCTCGAGCCTGGCTTTGGGTACGGGGGCGTCGTGTGTGGTGCGCTCAAATCCCGGGGTGTCGAATCCCCCCGGTGTGTCGAAGCCAGGGGTGTCGTACCCGGGGTCGACGGGCGCGGTTGTTACCGGGTGGCTGGTGCGGCCCCGGTCGGTCTCCTGGTTCTCTTTGTCCCGGACGTGGCCAAATTCGCTGTCGATGAAATGACGTATTCGCCCACCCAAGCCTTCTCGTCGTTCGGGCTCCCCGTGCTCATGGCGGGGTTCTTCACCGGTGTTCATCTGTGCCTCCGTAGGTGATGCGTCGACGTTGTTTGACTGGTGATGTCATCCGCTGATCAGCTCCTCGAACAGCGCGCGGTAGTGCACGAACGCCTGCCGGAGCTCCTCGGTGTCCACCCCACCCGGGTGGCCGTGATGGTCTTGCCGGGCGGCGTGCGCGGCGCGGTAATGCTCGACGATCCGTGGATGGTCGGCGGCGATGAGATCAGCTCGTGCGCCGAAGTCTTCCACCGAGTAGCCCCGGTCCCGCATGACGTCGGTGACCAGCTGGTCCGCCTCATCCAACGCGGGTCCGGGACGGTCGACGAACTCGGTCTGCACGGCCTGCCAGCGTCGGGAGTAGCGATCGCGGGCAGCCGGGTCCAAATGGCGGATGTCGAGCTGATCGCGCCGATCGGCGACGTCCCGCAGGTGGCGCTGGGCGTCCCGTTCGCTGCCGCGCGTGGCCACTTCGCGCTCGTACTCGGGGCCGAATCGTTCCCGCAGACTGGCCCGCTTGCGCCAGTTCGTGGCCACCACCACCAGCACGATGACCGCCAATATGACGATCCCCAAGATGATCCAGCTGACCGTGTTCATGCCAAACCTCCAAACCGTGAGTCGCTAGGTCACGGTCTACCCATTCGGAGCGGGGCTTACACACGCCGAACCCATTCGGCCCAGCCTTCTCGGCGAGCTAGGCTCAGTGGTCATGGTGGCACCGCACAACCCACCGAGGCCTCCGGGGCTCGTCCGCGACGTGGCGCTGTACAGCGCGGCCCGGCTGGCCCTGGTGGCCCTCACGGCGTTGCTCTTGCTCCTGGCCGGTGTCCCGCTGCTGGTGTCGCTGCTGCTGGCGATGGTAGTCGCGCTGCCGTTGTCGATGGTGTTGCTGGGCTCGTTGCGGGCCCGGGTGAACGCTGGCCTGGCGGTGGTGGGGGCGCGCCGCCGAGCTGAGCGGGATCGGCTCCAGCGCCAACTCCGTGGCGATTAGGCCGTGGTGACTAGCTTGGCAGCGCCAGGGCGGCGGCTGTCGCGCTGGCCCACACCAGCAGCGCCAGCGCGGTGTCGCGCAGCACGGGGATCAACTCTGGCCCGGTTGCCCCGTTCCAGATCCGGCGCAGTGCGGGCACCACGAGAACCAGGGCGAGCAGGCCGGCCAGGGTGGCCCATCGGGTGCTCGCCAAACCGAGGGTCACCGCGAACGGCACGGTCACCAGCGCGGTGTACAGCGTGCGGGTCCGGTGCTCGCCCAGGCGCACGGCGAGAGTGCGCTTGGCTGACGCGCCGTCGGTGGCGATGTCTCGCAGGTTGTTGGCCACCAGCACCGCGGCCGACATCGCTCCCACCGCGATGGCCGCGAAGCAACCGATGAGGGTGATCCGCCCACCGACGACGTACTGGGTGCCGAGCACCGCGACCAGCCCGAAGAAGACGAACACCGCCAGCTCGCCGAGCCCGGCGTAGCCGTAAGGACGTGGGCCGCCGGTGTAGTACCACGCCCCGGCGAGACACGCCGCGCCCAGCGCCAGCAGCCACCATTGCCCGGCCAGCGCGATCAGCGCGAGTCCAGCGACCGCGGCGACCGCGAAGCTGGCCAGCGCGGCGCCGCGCACCGCGGCGGGCGCCGCCGCGCCGGATCCGACCAGCCGCATCGGACCCATCCGGACGGCGTCGGTGCCGCGGATGCCGTCGGAGTAGTCGTTGGCGTAGTTGACTCCGATCACCAGCGCCAGCGCCACGATCAGCGCCAGCAATGCCCGCGCCCCGGTCGATGTGCCCCCGGTCGATGTGACCTGTGCGGTGGCGGCGCCCCAGCCAGCGAGCACCGGGGCGATCGCGTTGGGTAACGTGCGGGGTCGCGCCCCCTCCACCCACTGCGCCACGCTCGCCACGAGCCAACCCTACGGGGTAACGCAGCGTTTACTGGGCTCGCGTTGGGTCCCCTTTTGGGTGTCCTGGACAGTGACGTACGCGGCGGAGATGAACTGCTTCGGGCCGATCCGCAGCCACCGGTCGGTGCTGCCTTGGTCGCCGGTGACGGTTTGGCCCGTCTCCGTGCACTCCACGAGCAGCGCGGCGCGCTGCGCTGCCAGCCCGACCGGCGGGTACTGCTTGCCGGGGCCGCTGTACACGGGCAGGGTCGGGACCTGCACTATGGCGGGCGGCGCGCCGTCGGTCCACAGGTAGCTGACGGTGACCCAGCTGTTGTCGCGCAGCCCCAGGCCGTCCCAGAATGTGCCGTCCGCCAGGTCGATCCCGGCCGGATTGAGCACCTCCCGGTTGAACTGGTCCACGCCGTCGTGGTATGCGTCCTCGTAGGCGGCCTGCGCCTGGGGTTGACCCTGCGGCAGGTCCGGCCAGGACTGGCGGGCCTCGGGTGGGTTCCAGTAGTCGTCGGTGGTGTTCCACGGGCCGACGTCCCACACCGGCGCCCATTCACAGCGCCCGTTGCTCGCGCAGATCTTCACGGTGTAATCGCCCGAGCCGAGCGGGGACAGCCCGCGGCGGGAGGGCAGCGCGACGAAGTGGTCGCGCTCGTGGATCACGTGGCCGTTGGCCGTTCGGTGTCCCACCAGGCCTTCGCGGGTGGCGAACACCTGGTAGCTGGGAGCCTTCCGGGGGCGGGCGGCGAGCAGCTGCACGCCGGGTTGCGCGGTCAGCCGCACTGATCGCACCAGCGGGCTGACGCCCCCCGTACCACCGCGCAGCACGATCCGGGCCTGCACGCCGGTCACCGCGGCGCCCAGCATGGCGGGCGAGGTCGGGCCAGTGGGTAGCCATTCGGTCCATGACCCGTCGCCGCGAGTGCCGCGAACGTCGAGCGCGACGGCCGAACCCGCGTCCCGCACAGCCACTAGCTCGGCCGTTACCTGGCTGCTGAACTCGGTCAGTGGGTGCACCTCGGTGAGCAGCATGCCTTCCGGTTGGCTGGACCGCAGGCTCGCCGGCCCCGCGGCGCTGGAGCCCAGGCGCAGCCCGTCGGCGTCCAGGCGCACATTCGTGTCCCCCGAGCTGGGGCTCAGGCTTGCAAACCAGGTGGTGACCTTGTCGGCTGGCGTCCTGGCTTGCGCTTGCGCGGGGGCTGGCAGGTCCACCCCGACGAGCACCGTGAGCAGGGCGACGAGAGCCGCGGTGGCAATCCGGGCGCTGCCGCGGACACGGCGGTAGCGACGAGCCGGCGGTGCCACGGGCGCTCCTGACTGTCGTGGGCAGGTGTTTCTGCTGTGACTGATGTGCTTGTTGGGTCGTGTGGTGTCCACAGAACTCGCGATGAGCCTCGGCGTCCATACCCAGTGTGGGTGAACGTGCACTCAACGTGTCAGGAGCCGGTCAGTGATCCCGTGTTGTGAGGAGGGTCCGCAGCGCCCCGCGGTCAGGTTTGCCGACGCCGCGCAGCGGCAGCGTGTCGAGCAGAATGATCTCCTTGGGCACTTGCGCCCCGGTCAGCAGTTGACGCGCGGCGATCCGCAGCTCGCCGGGGTCCGGAGGCTGCCCGGGATCAGTGGGTATCACCGCGGCGGTGACCCGCTGTCCCCAGTCCGGGTCGGGCAGGCCCACCACGCAGGCCGCAGCGACCCCGGGCAGGCCGGTGAGCACGGCTTCCACCTCCGCCGGGGCCACGTTGAGCCCCCCAGTGATGATCATGTCGTCGACTCGCCCGAGTACCCGCAACCGACCTTGCCCGTCGAGCCGGCCGAGGTCGGAGGTCCGGAACCAGCCATCGCGCAGGGCCATCGCGGTGTCCCCGGGGGCAGCGAGATACCCGGTGGCCAGCATCGGACCCGTCAGCTCGATGAGCCCAGCGCCGCTCAGCCGGACCCGCATCCCCGCCAGCGGCCACTCGTCGTAGACGCAGCCGCCCGCCGTCTCGGTCATGCCGTAGGTGCGTACCACCCGCACACCCACCGCCTGGGCCCGCCGCAGCAGGTCCGCCGGTGCCGCGGCGCCACCGAGCAACACCGCGTCGAAGTGGTCGAGGGCCTCGGGATCGGTGTCCAGCAGCCGAGACAACTGGGTGGGCACCAGCGCTGTGTAGCACGGCTCGGACGCGTCGCCTGCGGCCAGTCGTCGCGCGGCGGCGGCGAATTGGGCCGGATCAAAACCGCCGCGCAGGTCGAGCACGACTGGTCTGCTGCTCGTGAGCAGCGTGCGGACCAGCACCTGTAGCCCGGCTATGTGCTGGGCGGGTAGCGCCAGCAGCCACCGGCCGGGGCCCCCGAGCCAGGCGTGGGCGGCCGCGGCGGAGGCACTCAGCGCGGCGGTACTCAGTCGCACCCATTTGGGCCGCCCCGTGGAGCCCGACGTACGCAGCCCGACGTGCCCAGCACCGGGATCCATGGGTGGGAGCGGCTGCCGCGGCCCCAGTGGAACCACTGATTCGCCTCCGGCCAGCGCGCAGCGCAGCGCAGCGTCCAGCTGCCACACCGCCTCCTGGGACCCATCACAGCAGATCACCCGCACGGCGGGCCCGCTCCCAGACATGAAGCGTCCAGGTACGACGTGCCCAGGTATGAAGCACCCAGGTATGAAGCACGCTGAGGCATCAGTAGTGCCACGGGAAGGCCGACCAGTCGGGGGGGCGCTTGTCCAGGAAGGCGTCGCGGCCCTCGACCGCCTCGTCGTTCTGGTACGCCAACCGGGTCGCCTCACCGGCGAAGAGCTGCTGGCCGACCAGCCCGTCGTCGATCAGGTTGAACGCGTACTTGAGCATCCGCTGCGCGGTGGGCGACTTGGCGTTGACCGCGCCGGCCCACTCCAGCGCGGTGGTCTCCAGTGCCGTGTGCGCCACCACCGCGTTGACCATGCCCATCCGGTGCGCGTCGGCCGCGCTGTACTCCCGCCCCAGAAAGAAGATCTCCCGGGCGAACTTCTGCCCGACCTGCCGAGCGAGATAGGCCGACCCGAACCCGCCGTCGAAGGAGCCCACGTCAGCGTCGGTCTGCTTGAACCGGGCGTGCTCGGCCGAGGCCAGCGTCAAGTCGCAGACCACGTGCAGAGAGTGCCCGCCGCCGGCCGCCCACCCCGGCACCACCGCAATCACCACCTTCGGCATGAACCTGATCAACCGCTGGCACTCCAGAATGTGCAACCTCCCGGTCCGTGTCGGGTCAACGGTGTCCGCGCTCTCGCCAGCTCTGCCCGTGGCCGCCTCCGGCAGCGTGTACTGGTAGCCGGTGCGACCTCGAATCCGCTGATCGCCGCCCGAGCAGAACGCCCAGCCGCCGTCCTTCGGTGAGGGCCCGTTGCCGGTCAATAGCACACACCCCACATCCGGGGACATTCGGGCGTGATCCAGTGCCTGGTACAGCTCATCCACGGTAAAGGGGCGAAACGCGTTGCGCACTTCGGGCCGGTTGAAGGCGATCCGGACAGTGCCGTGCGCGAGGGCGCGGTGGTATGTGATATCGGCGAAGTCGAAGCCATCAACTCGGCGCCAGACGGCGGGGTCAAACAGCTCGGAGACCATACGTCACATTAGCGCGTCCCGTGTGCGGCATTCGGTGCTGTTTCGCATTCAACAAGCATGTGTAAGCACGAGTTACTCCGACTCTCGCGCGTCCAATGCAGATGCAAATGCATATGCCGGCAATGCGTTGGCGGGCTGGTGGCCCTAGCTCGGTGCGTGCGCAGGTCACAGGGCATGCTGCGCACTCGTGAACCCTTCCACGGCATTGGCCACGGTGCTGGTCGACGAGCTGGTGCGCTGTGGCGTACGGCATGTCGTGCTCTGCCCCGGGTCGCGCAACGCGCCGTTGTCCTTCGCCGTGCACGCGGCCGAGCGGGCCGGCCGGCTGACCCTGCACGTCCGGATCGACGAGCGCTCGGCGGCGTTTCTGGCGCTGGGCCTGGCGCTGCGTTCGGGCTTGCCGGTACCGGTGATGTGTACCTCGGGCACCGCGGCGGCCAATCTGCACCCGGCGGTGTTGGAGGCCCATCACAGCGGGATCCCGCTGCTGGCGGTCACCGCCGATCGCCCACCCGAGCTGGTCGGCACCGGGGCCAGCCAGACGGTGGCGCAAACCGGGTTGTTCGGCGCCGCGGTGCGCGCGGCACCGTCCCTGGCCCTAGACGCCACCACAGATTGCGGGCGCCAAGCATGGTGTTCCCAAGCACAGTGGCGCTCCGCTGTGGACCGTGCGGTCGCGGCCGCGCGTGGTGCGCTTGGCGGCGGGCCGGGGCCGGTTCATCTCAACGTGCCGCTGCGCGAGCCGCTGATGCCCCCCTCAGATTGCGCCGCCGCAGTCGATCACGCCTTGCGTGGGCGTCCGGGTGGTGTGCCCTGGACGGTGGTGCCTGGCGCGGCGGCGGTGCGGGCCGAGGTGGAGCTGGACCTGAGCCGACGGACCCTGGTGATCGCCGGCCACGGCGCGCCACCGGCTCCCGCGGGTTTGCCGCTGGTGGCCGAGCCCACCGCGGCTGACTGGCCGCACACCCTGGCGGCCGGGCCGTGGTTGCTTGGCTCACCAGCGCTCGAGTGGTTGCGACCGGAACAGGTGCTGGTGCTCGGCCGTCCCACCCTGCACCGGTCGGTGCAGCGGCTGCTCGCTGACCCGGCGGTGGCGGTCACCGTCCGCACCGACCGCCCGGAGTGGGCCGACGTGGCGGGCACCGCCGTCGCGGTGGGCACCGCGCTGCGCTGCGTCGGCGCACCGGATCCCGAATGGCTGCTCCAGTGGCGCCAGGCCGACGCGCGGGCCGCCGCCGCGGTGCGCGCCACGGTGCGGGGCCACCCCCGCGACACCGGTCTCGGGGTGGCGCGCGAACTGGTCGCCGCGCTGCCGACTGGGGCGCTGCTGCTGGTCGGCGCGTCCAATCCGATCCGGGACGTGTCGCTGGCCGCCCGGCCTCGCCGTGGCCTGACCGTGCTCGCCAACCGGGGTGTGGCCGGCATCGACGGCACGCTCGCTACCGCGACCGGGGCGGCACTGGCACACGGCGGCCCGGGTTATGCGCTGGTTGGCGACCTGACGTTCCTGCATGATGCGAACGGGCTGCTGGCCGGGCCGCGGGAGCCCCGCCCGGACCTGACCGTGGTGGTCGCCAACGACGACGGTGGCGGCATCTTCGGGCTGCTGGAGCAGGGCGCCCCGGAGTATGCCGGGGCCTTCGAACGGGTCTTCGGCACCCCGCACGGCACCGATCTGGCCGCCCTGTGCGCGGCGCATCATGTGCCGCACGTGCAGCTCACGGCCCAGGAGCTGACACAGGAGCTGGCCCCGGCCCTGGTCCTCGGCCGGGGAGTGCGTGTCGTGGAGGTGCGCACCGAGCGGGCGGGGCTGCGCGCGTTGCACCAGCAGATCCAGACCGCGGTGGCGAGGGCAGTCGTGCCCGTCGGGCGCAGAGCCTAATGTCACGGGGCCTAATGTCACGGGGGCCTAAGGTCGGTGCCGGGGAGGTGCGCATGCGAAAGTGGATACTGGCCGGGGCCGTGCTGCTGGTGTTGGCGGTGCTGCTGGCGCTGGTCATCCCGTGGCGGACCGCGCGCGCGGCACTCGGCGCCGATGGCATCGGGGATCCCTACTTTCCGCACGCGGGTGATGGCGGCTACGACGTCACCGGATACGACATCCAGGTTCGCTACGACCCGCCCACCGACCGGCTGCAGGGGCACACCACCCTCACCGCCCGGGCCACCGAGGGCCTGTCCCGGTTCGACCTCGACCTGAGGTTGCCCGCCTCGGCTGTCACGGTGGATGGCCAGCCGGCCGGGATTCACCAGGACGGGGGCAAGCTGGAGGTCACCCCGGTTGTGCCAGTGCGGGCCGGCGCGCTGATGACGGTGCGGGTGGACTACGCCGGGACGCCCGCCACGATCCCGAGCGGACCCGGGATGCCCTCGCCGTGGGTGCGGACCCCCGACGGAGCGCTCGCGGTGGGCGAGCCTGACATCGCCGCCTGGTGGTACCCCTGCAACGACCACCCCTCGGACAAGGCGACCTTCACCATCACCGCGAGCGTGCCCGCTGGCCTGCAGGTGATCTCCAACGGCGCCCTGCTCGGTGCTCTGGAGCCGGCCGGGGCGGGCGAGGCGCGCTGGCGCTGGCGGGAGACCGAGCCGATGGCCACCTATCTGGCCTTCCTCGCGATCGGCCACTACGACATCGTGCGCCGGGACACCCGCTTCGGCCCGTACCTGGCCGCCTACGACCGCGGGCTCCAGGCGCGGGTCGCGGACGCGGCGCGGGCCTCGGTGGAGCGGACGCCGGAGATCCTCGAGTTCCTCTCCGGGATCTTCGGCCCCTACCCGTTCCACCAGCTCGGTGGCGTGGTCCCGGACGCCAATCTGAACTTCGCGTTGGAGGACCAGACCCGCCCGGTGTACTCGCCGGCGTTCTTCGGGTCGGGCCAGGACGTCACAGTGGTGGTGCACGAGCTGGCCCACCAGTGGTTCGGGGACAGCGTCTCGGTGCGCCACTGGAGTGACATCTGGCTCAACGAAGGCTTCGCCACCTACGCCGAATGGCTCTATACCGAACACACCGGCGGCCCCAGCACCGCGCAGACCGCGGCGAGCGACTACAACCGTTATCCCCCTGGTGATGACTTCTGGCGGATCCCGCCAGGGGCGCCCGGCAACTCGGCGCAGGTGTTCAGCAACCCGGTCTACCTGCGCGGCGCAATGGCGCTGCAAGCGCTTCGGAGCGCGGTGGGGGACCAGGACTTCTTCACCGCGCTGCGCACCTGGGCCGCCGAGCGGGCCGGTGGCAACGGTTCGGTTCGGGACTTCCTGGCTGTCCTCAAGCACGTCGCCGACCAGAACAACAACGGCCAGAACGGCCAGAACATCGACGCCGTAGCCCAGAGCTGGCTGTTCACCCCCACCCGCCCGCCAACCGCGCCCGACTGAACAGGCTCACGACCCCTCCAGGGCTTCGCGGATGGGGACCAGTTTGGCGGCGGCCTCGGCGACCTCCGAGTCGGGATCGGAGCTGGCGACGATTCCGCAGCCGGCGAACAATCGGGCGAACCGGCCGGCGATCTGGGCGCAGCGCAACGCGATGCCCAGCTCACCGTCCCCCGCCGCGTCGATCCAGCCGACCGGGCCGGCGTAGCGGCCGCGGTCCATCGCCTCCAGCTCGCTGATCGTGCTGACCGCGTCCGAGGTGGGGGTACCGCCCACGGCGGCGGTGGGGTGCACGGCGTCCGCCAGGGTGAGCAACGGGGGGCGCGCGGGATGCAGCACTCCGCGCACCTCGGTGGCCAGGTGCAGCACGTTGCGCAGCTCCAGCACGCTGGGCGCGCTGGGGACATCCAGGTCGGTGCAGAATGGCCGCAGTGCCTGCGCCAGGGAGTCCACCGCGTAGCGGTGCTCGTCGCGGTCCTTCACTGAGTCGAGCAGCTCGCCGGCCAGCGTCCCGGAGTTGGCACCGTCATGCGGCCAGGTGGTTCCGGCCAGCACCCGCGAGCGCACTTCGCTGCCGCGCCGGCTAAGCAGCAGCTCCGGCGTCGCGCCCACCAGCTGGTCCACCGCGAACGTCCAGCACGACGGGTACCGGGTAGCCAGCCCCTGCAGCAGGAACCGGGGATCCAGCGGCTCGGCGGCGACCGCGAGCAGGTCGTGCGCGAGGACCACCTTCGCTGGTACCGACCCGCTGCGCATCCGCGACACCGCGCGGGCCACCGCGTCGCGCCACGCGGCCACCGGCAGCTCACCATCAAGGTAACGCAGGCCGTAGGGGCGGCTCACCGGCACCACCGGCCGGGTCGCGACACCGGTCTCGAACTCGGTCACCCAGGTCTGGCCGTCCCGCCTGCCCACCACCACCCTCGGCACCACCAGAACGGAGCTGCCCGGGAAGTCGTCGAACGCGAGGCTGACGAAGGCGACCGGGCCGCTTCCGGGCAGGCCGACCTCATCGCGGGTGTCCAGCTGCCCGCAGAAGGACTGCCACCAGTCCTGCGCGCGGGCGAAGCGGTGCGGGCCTTCGGTGCACACCCGGGCCACTTCGCCCCAGGCGACCAGCCCCTCGCCGGCCCGGACCCAGGAGAGCACCCCGTGCGGGGAGGGCAACATGTCGAGCAGGCCGGTACCGCCCTGCACCAGATGCGAGCGTACGACCAGCCGGTCGGTCAGTGGGGCGGTAGTCACGGCGACAGGGTAATAGGGATGAATCGGGACCGCCCGCCAGCCGGGGTCGCTTCGTCGTCGCGGTGGGCGCTACGCTTTCTCGGATGAGCCCTCTGGTTGCCGGGTTCGTCACCGAGGCCCGACGACAGGTCTTCGGACGGTGGCGCTGGCCGGTGTGGTGGGTGTTGCCCGCGGTGGCGGGTCTGTTGACCGGGCTCATCATGGTGGCGCTGGCTGGGGCGGCCCTTGATGACGCCGAAATCGACGCCCACACCGGGCACGCCACGGCCCAGGTGCTCGCGGTGACCTCACTGCGGACCCTGGTGCAGTTCGCCCGGCCCGACGGCAGGGTGTACCGCCCCGAGGCGGGGCTGGCCTATCCCTCGGGGTTGCAGGTGGGCCAGCTGGTGCGAGTGGAGTACGACCGCGCCGATCCCGATCGGGTGCGGATCGCCGGACGCAGCTGGCGCCGCGGCGTGGCCCCGGCGTGCGTCACGGTGCTGGCGCTGTGGGCTCTCGTGGCTCCCGCAACCTGGTGGTCGCGCCGACATGAAGGGCCCGGCCATGTGCGCGGTCATGTACGCGGTCACGTAGCGGTCAGGTAGCGAGGAGAGTTCGCCAGGAGTTCCGCGAGGCGACATGGCCACGTCGCCTCGCGGGAGACCGCGCCCGTCACGGTCAGTGGCATGCGCGTCGCGATCGTGACCGAGACTTTTCTGCCTGTCATCAACGGCGTCAGCAACTCGGTGCTGCGGGTGGTGGAGCACCTGCTCCGCCGTGGGCATCAGCCGCTGGTCATCGCCCCGGGCGCGGGCCCGGACACCTGCCGGGGCGCTCCGGTGGTGCGCCTGCCCGCACTGAATCTGCCCGTGGTCGACTCGGTGCCGGTCGGCGTACCCACCCGCAAGGTCGTGACCGCGTTGCGTGACTTCGGCCCCGATGTGGTCCACCTGGCCTCCCCGGTGATCGTCGGCGCCCGTGGTTTGTGGGCCGCGCGCGCGCTCGGGGTACCCACTGTGGCCGTGTACCAGACCGACATCGCCGGGTTCGCCGGCTCCTACGGGCTGGGTTTCGCCGCGCGCACCGCGTGGCGCTGGGTCCGGCGAGTGCACAGTGCCGCCGACCGCACGCTCGCCCCGTCCAGCGCCGCCGCGACGGCCCTGGCCGCGCACGGGGTGCCGCGGGTGCACCGCTGGGGGCGCGGTGTGGACACCGCACATTTCCGCCCGTCCCAGCGAGACGAGCGGCTCCGCGCGCGGTTGGCCCCGCACGGCGAGCTGCTGGTCGGCTTCATCGGCCGGCTGGCGCCGGAGAAGAAGGTCCTGCGGCTGTCCGCGTTGCGAGACCTTCCCGGTGTCCGGTTGGTCGTGGTGGGGGATGGCCCGGATCGCCAGCAGCTGGCCAAGCGGCTGCCCGGGGCCGCCTTCTTGGGTTTCCTGACTGGTGATGAGCTGGCGCGGGCGTACGCCAGCCTGGACGTCTTCGTGCACACCGGGCCCTTCGAGACGTTCTGCCAGGCAGTGCAGGAGGCGCAGGCCTGCGGTCTGCCGGTGATCGCCCCCGATGCGGGTGGCCCTCGTGACCTGGTGGCCCACGGCCACACGGGTTTTCTGCTTCCCGAGACGGGGCGCTCCGACGCGGACCGGATTTTCGGCGACGCGTTGCGTGCCGCGGTCGTGACCCTGGCCGACAATCCAGAGCTCCGCGCCCGGTTCGGCACGGCTGCCCGGAGTAGCGTGCTGCGGCGCACCTGGCCGGCGGTGTGCGACGAGCTGCTGGGGCACTATTCCCAAGTTGTCGGGACCCACGTTATCGGGGCCCAGGTCAGCGGGGCCCAGGTCAGCGGGACCCAGGTTGTCGGGCTGCCCACGGACGCCGTGCCCCGGCGGGCGGCGTGATGCGCATCGTCCAGTTGGCGAATTTCTACGGCCCGCGCTCGGGAGGGTTGCGCACCGCCCTGCACCACCTGGGCTCCGGGTACGCCGCCGGAGGGCACGAGGTCGTGCTCGTGGTGCCCGGAGCCCGGCGGTTCGACGAGCTGATGCCCAGCGGGGTCCGGCGGATCACGCTGCCCGCCGTGCGGATCCCGCGCACCGGTGGGTATCGCGCGGTCGACCCGTGCCGGGTGCGGGCGTTGCTGGCGGGGCTGCGCCCCGATCGGATCGAGGTGTCCGACCGGCTCACCCTGCGCGGGCTGGGCCGGTGGGCCGCGGCCCGCGGGGTGCCCAGCGTGGTGATCTCGCACGAACGGCTGGACCGGCTGCTGCACCAGTTCCTGCTGCCCGGCCCGGTGGCCCGTCGGGTGGCCGACTGGGCCAACCGCCGGATGGCGGCCTCCTACGACACCGTGGTGTGCACCACGGGCTTCGCCCGTGCGGAGTTCGACCGAATCGGCGCGCGCAACGTCGTCCAGGTCCCGCTGGGGGTGGATCTAGCCATGTTCGCGCCCACTCGCCGGGACGCCGCGGTGCGTGCCGAGCTGGCCCGGGGTGCCGACGCGATGCTGGTGCACTGCGGGCGGTTGTCCCCGGAGAAGCACGTGGAGCGCTCCGTCGACACCGTCGCCCAGCTGCACGAGTCGGGGCGACGGGTGCGGCTGGTCATCGCCGGCGACGGTCCGTGCCGGGCGGCCTTGTGGCGGCGCGCCGCCGGGCTGCCGGTCACCTTCCTCGGATTCGTGCCCAGTCGAGCCGAGGTGGCCACGCTGCTCGCTACCTCGGACGTGTCGCTCGCGCCGGGGCCGCACGAGACATTCGGCTTGGCGGCGCTGGAGGCGCTGGCCTGCGGCACCCCCGTTGTGGTGTCGCGCTCCTCGGCGCTGTCCGAGCTCATCCGCCCGAGTTGTGGCGCTGCCGTCGCCGATCACGCCCCGGCTTTCGCCGACGCGGTCACCCGGCTACTCGCGGTGCCTGAGCCCGCCCGCCGAGCGGCCGCCCGATCCCGCGCCGAGCAGTTCACCTGGTCCACCACCGTCACCGGGATGCTGCAAGCGCTCCAGGTGAGGTGACGGGGTTTGCTACCGTGCGCCAGGTGATCCCACCGGAGCTCTGGTCTGACCCGGCGATGCGGCGGGCGCTGGCGCGGCGGGACATCGGCGCGGTGTACCGGCTGCTCACGAAGGCCGGGGTGAGCCAGCGGCGGATCGCCGAGCTGGTCGGGCAGTCGCAGTCCGAGGTCTGCGAGATCCGCAAGGGCCGCCAGGTCATGGCCTACGACGTGCTGGTGCGCATCGCCGGGGGACTGGGCGTCAAGCGCGGGTGGATGGGTCTGGCGCATGATGGGGTGACCGAGCCCACGGGCCCGGTTGTCAAGGAGGTGAGCGAGGCGGTGAAACGCCGCGCGCTGGTGGCCTTCGGCAGCGCTGTCCTGTTCGGTTCCGTGCCACTCGATGCGGCGCTGCAGCTGCCGCTGCGCCGGGACGACACCCCTCTGCCGCTGCCGTCCCGGCTGGGCGCTACGGACGTGGCGCCGATCCGGCGCCTCACCACCGAGCTCCGCACCATGGCGCGCATCTACGGTGGTGGCGCGGAGGTGGTGACCGACGTCGCGAACCAGTCACGGGCGCTGCTGTCGGTGCCCGCCAGTGACCGGGTCCGGGCCGAGCTGGGCTCGGCGCTGGCTGAGCTGCACACCATGGCCGGGTGGTGCTGCGTCGACTCAGATCTGCCCGATCACGCCAGGGCGCACTTCGCCACCGCGATGGAGGTGGCCGCGACATCAGGCGACGACTACGAGCTGGTGTCAGCGTTTCGGCACGCCGGAATCCAGATGATCGATGCCGGAGCGTACGAGGACGGGTTGAAGTTCTATCAGCTTGGCCTGTTCACGCTGGGCACAACCCGGGATGACGACCCTCGCGGGCAGGAGGCGCTGGCGTGGCTGCACGGTGAGTCAGCGATAGCGTGGGCCGCCATGGGTGACCGGGACGCCGCTGTACGGGCGATCAGCACGGCGCGCGAGTGGCAACCGACTACCGCGTTCGACGACGCGGACATGGAATACGCGACGTCGCTCGTGTACCGCCGGCTCGGGCAGTGGGACCAGGCGGAGGCCTTCGCCGCCTCGTCGGTGCGCAAGTGGGCGGCCGAAGGCGCCTCGCGGCGCGACGGGGTGGAGGCCGACATCCTCCTGGCGACGATCCACACTCGGGCCCGCGAGTCTGACAGCGCCGCGCTGGCGCAGCGCGCTCTCGGTGGCGTGGCGTCACTGCGGTCGACTCGGGCCCGGACCCAGCTTGCTGAGCTGATCGCGGCGCTGGACACCCGAACCGACTCGACATCTCGCGCCCTGGCCCACCACGCCCGCCAACTGAGCGCCTGACACGCTGATCATGCTGGAGGTCATTCCCCGAGAGTGGCACCCAGCATGTTGGGCGCAGCGACCCGCTCGCCGTTGGGCCGTTGGGGTTGCCCGGTGCGCCGGCTCACCGGCGCGGGAAGGGGCTCAAGTGGATGCCGGTGGATGCGGTAAGTCTGGTAGGCGATCAATACGATCAGCAGTGCCAGCAGCGCCACCGAACCCCACAACGTGCCCCAGCCCAGGCCGCCCTCAGCGACTGGTTTGATCAACGAGTCGCCTCCGGCCGCGCCCAGCGGGCGGGTCAGGATGAATGCCAGCCAGAACAGCAGCATTTTGTTGATGTTGGTGAGGTAATGCGCGGCCACGATCGCCACCATGATTGCGGTGATGATGAAAAAGGCGTTGCGGAAGCCCAGGCCGGTGTCATCGGAGAGCCAGTCCCCGCTGGAGGTGCCCAGGGTGTTCGAGACCAAGATCGCGATCCAGTACAGGATCTCGCCCTTGTGGGCGGTGATGTTCTCCACGTCGTAGGTTTGCCCGGTGCGCCGCCACACCACAAACACGATCGCCAGGATGCTGGTGAGGATGGTCGCCCCCCATGCGTAACCGATCCCGCTTTGAGCGCTGCCGTGGCCGAACCCGCGGTTGGAGAAGTCTGAGATCTCGGTACCGACCATGCTGGTACCCAGGACCACCGCCCAGAACAGTGCTGAATGAAACCGCTTGGCGTGCACCTGGGCCACCACGACGACCAGGAAAAACCCGAAGAAGATCAACGCGGTGACGACATAACCGACTTTGAGGGTGATACCTAACAAATCCCCGGAGGTCTCTCCCAGGGTCACGGCGACGATCTTCAACGCCCAGAACAGCACAGTCACGTGCGGAAGCTTGCGCATCACGTAACCGAGCTCGACCGTCCCTGGCCCCGCTGATCGGGGTACCGCCGCCGATGTCATCTCGCTGCCCGCATCCTTTCACTCTTGCCATCCACCAGCTCACAACTGACCAGCAGCACCGAAACACCACCGCCGACCCAGCGTCTCGCGCCCAGGGAGCCGGTGCCCATGAAACTTCTGACGCCTCCCAGTGTCACAGTGCATCACCGGCACATGTGAACAGGATGAGATGACACGGTGTGCCGTGGTCATTCCAGACTTAGACCCTCAACCGGGTGATTTGTGCGGGAGATCGGGACAACGGGGGGAGGCTAAGCGGGACACGTTCGGGAGCACTGGGCCGTCAACGTGGCAACGAGAGCCGCTGGTTCCCGCGATGCGTGCAGTCGGACGGACCTGTCAGCCGGGAATGACAATGTGCGGTTCTAACGGTTCCACCGGTTCTACCGGATGGTCGCCCGGGCCTTGGTGGTAGGGCTCGTCGCCGTGAGGGAGCGGTTGCGCGCATCCGTCGCAGGGGCCGGTGTCCTCGTCGAGGTAGCGCGCTTCGTTGGCTAGGTCCACGGCAGCGTCGGTGGGTGATTCAGTTTGCGTACGTATCTGGACAAGATCGGGGGTGGAGGGGTCGAGCTGTACCCTGGCTTGTTCCTGGGCCAGTGCGGCGAGAGCGGCCGACTCCAGTTGTTCCGGATCGGGGACGACCATCGTGTCGGCCCTCGGCAGTGTTGTGTCGCCGATGAGACGCTCGGCCCAAGCGGCGAAGACGTCTTTCAGCGGGCTGTTCTCCGCCAGCCCACTGAGGTACTCCCTGATGACCTGGATGATCTCGTTCTCACCGAGGCTGGGAATCTGGAGCATGTTGGCGACGGCGGTGGCCGCGAGTTCGGCAGCCTGGTTCACCCGCCGGGCCGCAGTGTCGGCGTGTTCCTGCTGCGTGTCAAGCTGGTCGAGGCGATCGTTCAGGTCGTCCTCGTCGCGGATCGGCGGGTCGAACTGGGCCAGGTCGGCGACCGCCTGCTGCGCCGAGAGCGCCGAGTGGGTGGCGGTGAGCTGTATCGTGGTCGCCTGGAGCTGGCCGAGGCGTCTGGCGAGATCGCGCTCAGTGCTTGTGGCGTCGGTGGTGCCCGGCGGCGGACTGCTGATTTTGTGGATCTTGCTGACGATGGCTGCCAAGGGTTGCACGGAAAGGGATGTGCTGGTGCCGGCGGTGAACTGGCGGCGGATCTCCTCATAGGCGGCCTGTTCCCCGTGGGACTCCAGCTCGCGCTGGAGCGCCACGGTGTATTTCGCTTTCAGCGGGCCGCGTAACGCCGCTTCCAGTGACGCCGGTGCTGCTACCGCGATCAGTACGGTGACCAGGAGGCTGATGTGGACGCCGGTCAGCATCCGCCTGCTCGCGTCAATGGAAGGCACGACGCGAAGTCGCTGGAACCACCGAGCGATCGCTGTCAGCCCTTCTGGCCTGAGCGCGAACGCCAGGCTTGTCCCGGCGAGCAGAACGTAGAGCCCCACCCACAGCGGCCAGGGCAGATCAGCAATCGATCCAACTCGTTCCAGCGTGCCGCGCAGCACTGCTATCTCAGCCTCGGGGAGATCGAGAAGATTGGCCCCCCATACCAGGAACAGGACGAGATCAGCGCCCAGCAGCAGCGACAGCGCGATGTCGGCCCCGGCTCGCACTTCAGGGCGCCGGGAAGCGGCCATGACCCGCCACACCCGGATGCTGAGCCATGCGCCGACCGGGAAGAACAGGCCTACCGCTGGCTGGGTAGCCAGCAGATCGCGGTCAAACAGCACCAGCAAGTCGAGGGCCGTCAGCGCCGCGACGAGCATATCCGTCGCATATCGCGCCCAACGGTACCGGGAGGCGCGCACGTTCCGCTGCGAGATTCCGAACACCAGCAGTGCCGGGATGAAAGCAGCGAGAATGAACCACGCACTCGAGACAATCACCAAGGCGAGTAAGACGGCGCGGCGAGGCGATGAACCGCGCATAGTTCTCACGAGCCACTGGAGGAATTTCGTAATGATGCCGATCACGGCGAAACCGGTGACAATCAGGCCGACGGCGGCGGGGGTAACGCCCGACAACCCGCCAGCGTTCACCAGCGCGGCGGCGACGGCGATCCCCACACCACCGCCGAGGTCGACGCTGATTCGGGCAATCGTGAGCGGGGATAGGGTAGCGAGAAGCCAGGAAGGGCATTGGCGAGCAGCCTCGCCGCAGGCTGAGTTCACCGCGTCCCGCCGCAAGGGGGTGGGCTCCTGGCCGGCCAGGAGCCCACAGGGCGAGTCGGGCTCAATCACCCGGTCTTGCGGTAGGGTCTTCAGGTATGACAACTACCACTAAGATCACGCTCAGCGTGGACTCAGTAGCTTTGTCTCTGGCGCAGAGAGCCGCTGAGCTGGACGGTGTGTCCGTGTCGGCGGTGGTGTCCAGGGTTCTGCGCCGGCACATCCTCACCGACTACGGGCCGCCGGCCAGGCCCTACACCGGAGCTGACCGGCAACAGGACGAGGACCAGGCCACCGCTGAAGTCGACTTGGCCGAGCAGGCCGCCCGCCTCGATCAGGACAGACGGGAGCGGCGTGCTGCGGGGTGAGGTCTGGCGCTACCAGGTCGGTGGGATGCGAGAACGTGTCGTGGTGCTGGTGTCGGCGCAAGCCGTGATCGACAATGACGCATACCGCGTGCTGTACGGGGTTCAGGTCACTGACACCGACCCCGGGCACGTCCTCGCTGTCTCTGTCATCCTGGATGACGCTCCGGTCTGGCTTGATGCCGCAGCCGGCCTGATGGCCCTACGGCGCAGCCTGTTGGCCAAACATCTCGGCACGGTCACCACAGATGTGCTGGCCAGTCTCGATGCTCGCCTGGCCGCAGCCCTTGACCATTGACTCGGCAGGCCCGCGTGCCGTCCGGAGTCAATGGACTACCCACCGTAGGGTGGCGCTGTGCCCAGAGCCGGGTTGGACAAGGACCCCCGCGATGTCGCCGCGATGTTCGATGGGGTGGCCCGCCGCTATGACCTGACCAACACGGTGCTCTCGGGTGGTCAGGACCGGTGGTGGCGGAGGTGCACCTGCCTTGCGGTGGCCGCCGGGCCGGGGGAGCGGGTGCTTGACCTCGCCGCGGGCACGGCGGTGTCTACCGTCGAGCTGGCCGGCACCGGGGCGTGGTGCGTGGCGGCTGACTTCTCGCTGGGGATGCTGCGCGCGGGCCGGCACCGCGCGGTCCCCCTGGTCGGGGCCGACGCGCTGGCGCTGCCGTTCGCCGACGGGGTGTTCGACGCGGTCACGATCTCCTTCGGACTGCGCAACGTGGCCGACCCCGACGCCGCGCTGGCCGAGCTGGCCCGGGTCACCCGGCCCGGTGGCCGGCTGGTGGTCTGCGAGTTCTCCACTCCCACCTTTGAGCTGTTTCGCACCGTGTATCTGGGATACCTGATGCGCGCGTTGCCGACGCTGGCCCGGGCGGTGAGCAGCAACCCGGCAGCCTACGTTTACCTCGCGGAGTCCATCCGGGCCTGGCCCGAGCAGCGGGCGCTGGCGCGGCGGGTGGCCGCTGCGGGCTGGACCGACGTCCAGTGGCGGGACCTCACCGGCGGCATCGTCGCGCTGCACCGGGCCGTCAAGCCGTAACCGGAGCCACGTCAGGCGTGCAGGGCCGACATCGCGAGCCACGCGTCCCACGGGACGGTCCAGTCGTAGATGTCACCATCGGCGCCGGTCAGCTGGCTTGGGCTGCCGGTGACCTCGACAGGATCTCCGAAGATCGCGGTGGCGTAGTACTCCTGAGCGTTCGCGGTGGAGAGGTTGACGCAGCCGTGGGTGACGTTGGAGGAGCCTTGCACGCCGGTGGTCTCCGGATTGGCGTGAATGAACTCTCCGTTGTTGGAGATCCGCACCGCCCAGTGCTCAGGCACGTTGTTGTATCCATAGGCTGGGTTCGACATCAGCACGGTCTGCGCCTTGGTCATCACCACGTGGACCCCGCTGGTGGTGTTGCGATTCGGGTCGGAGCTCAGGCCATAGCTGGCCGGGAAGTTCATCACCTCCTGGCCGTCTCGGATCACAATCATGCGGTGGCTGTTGATGTCGGCCTTGACGATCTGGGAGCGACCGATCGTGAACTTTGTGCTGATGTCCTGCATACCGTAGGAGCCCTTGCCCAGCGCCACGCCGTAGAGCTTGGCGGTGACGCTGACCTGGGTGTCGGGCTGCCAGTAGTCCTCGGTCCGGTAGTGCGCCCGGGAGCCGCCGTTGTCGTCGGGCTCCCAGCCCCACGATCCCACCGTGGGCACCGAAGCCTGCACCTGCAGCGCGCGCTCGACAGCGGCCTTGTCGGACACATGCCCGTCGAACTGCAGGATGATCGGGGCGCCGATGCCGACCGTGTCCCCGTCGGCGATGTTCAGCGTGGCATGGAGCTGCTGCCGGGGCTCGACGGTGGTGAACGAGCCGGTGACGGGCGCGGTCAGGTGGTCGGGGCCGACCGCGCTGCCGCTCCAGGTGTAGGTCTTCCCGTAGCCCAGCGGCTCCGTGCTGAGCCAGCTGAGCTGGTCCGCGCTCAGGGTGCCGGCCACGGCCTTGCCCTCCGAGTTGGTCAGCGCCACTTGCTGCAGCATGCCCCCGGTGACGCGTACCGCGACCGGCAGCGTGGGGCTGACGCCCGTGGCCTTGTCACCCGGCAGGGTGCTGACCTGAGCCAGTGGACGGGGGGGAGCGCTCACACCAGCGGGTCCTGGGGCTTTCCCCGAACACGCGGCAAGCATCATCGCCAGCACAACAAACACCAACACACGCCGCATGGTTCCCACCGAATCTCCCCAACCGCTGCCCCGACACAGCCTATCGCGGACAGTCGCGGCGCCGGTGGCAAGCCAGCGGCGTGGCGGGCTTGGCGGCCCCGAGCACTGCACGAAATTGTCGGTACCGCCCTGCACACTGGCCCGAGAACGAAAGGAGGGGGACCATGACGGCCATGACCGAACCGATCGGACTCGCCGAGGGTCGCCCGTTCACGGTGCACGACCTGGAGGCAATGCCCGATGACGGACGGCGCTACGAGATCATCGACGGGATGCTCCTCGTGACTCCCGCCCCGGGCTGGTCACACCAGGAGATGTCGCTGACGCTTTATACCGTGCTGCGGCGATCATGCCCATCGGGCTTGCGCGTGTTGGCGGCGCCGTTCGCGGTGCGGACCGCTCCCACCAACGAGGTCCAGCCCGACGTGCTGGTGGCGCGCTACGACGATCTCACTGAGGCGGCCCTGCCGGTGGCGCCGGTGCTGGTAGCGGAGACGTTGTCACGCAGTACCCAGCTGGGCGACCGCAACACCAAGAAGGCCCACTACCAGCGGTTGGGGGTCCCCTCGTACTGGTTGCTCAACCCGGTCCCGCCGGGTGGGCTCGAGGTTTACGAACTTGACGAGCAGGGTCACTACCAGCTGGTGGCGAAGGTGGACGGCGATGAGGTCTTCGCCGCGCATCAGCCGTTTCCGGTACAGATCTGCCCGGCACGGTTGCTCGATGGCCTGCGCCCCCGTGACGTTCCCGGCGGGCCGGGTTGAGCGGGCCGTGGTGAATGGGCGCAGTCAGCCCGCTCGGCGCAGCGGTGGCACCTCCAGGCCGAGGGTCACGGTCACCCGCTCGGCCGCGCAGCGACGCGGCAACGCGGTGAGATCGGCGGCCGTGCACTGCACCAGCGACGCGTCCGCGGCGAGCACCGCGAGCAACACCTCGCC
>JBDTAX010000036.1:0-8689 GCA_039924425.1 Pseudonocardiaceae bacterium | reverse complement strand
CGCCAACTTGGCGGGCCGCCCCTCTGTCGTGACGTTGGAGTTGACCTAGTTGACGGGTGCGCGGCGGGTGCCGGCGGTGACTTCGGCGGCTGCGCGGCGCAGCTCGCCGACCTGGATGACCGAGCCGGTGTTTTTGCGTTCGGCTTTGAGGAACCAGGGTGCCGCGCCGAGTTCGCGGCCGAGCCGGATGGCCGCGGCGCGCTGCGCTTCGGGGTCCTCGTCGGTCGGGATGCGGCCGATGATCCGGCCGAGCTCGGCGACGCCCACCAGCTCGTTGTCGCGCCGGCCGTGCACGGCTTCCAGGATCGCTGCCATCGGCTGGGCGACTTCCGGAACGGACTCGGAGGGCACGGGTTCGCTCACGCCGGTCAGGTAGGCCCGGATGTGGTCCATCAGCGTGGCGCGTTCCCATCCCAGCGTGCCGTCCCGCTCGATCGGCTCCAGCCGCCAGGGGTTGGCGCGCAGCTCAGCAATGAGACCCTGGCCGGCCGCGCCCCAGTCACCGTCGCGCTCGACCCGGTTGGTGACGAACGCGAGTTGCCCGGCGGAGATGAATGTCGGCGCGTTCTCCGCGCGGATCGCCTCCAGAACTTCGGTCATGGTCTTGCCGAGCGAGCCGTACTTGCGGAACGTCTCGATTGCCTGGTCCATCTTCTGCTCCGCGTCGGCGGTCATGCGGGTGATCTCCTCTGGTGTCGGGGGCTGGCTGGGGTTGTCGCCGCCGTCGGGATCGACCGCGGTGTGGTGAATCAATTCCTCGGACCCGGGGGTGACAGCTCCCGAGGACAGTGCGGGCCAGCGCAGGGCTTGGGCGTGGACCAGCTCGGCGAGCTCGGGCAGTCGCTCGGGCAGCCACCGACCGGCGTAGGCCGCGCCGAGTTCGGCGTGCAGCCACGCTGGCAATCGGGGCACGGTGGCGGTGTTGCGGGCGGCCACGGGGGCGATCTGATTGACGCCGTCCAACTCGTAGGCTTTGGCGGGGATCACCCGCGGCACCTCGCTGCTGGGCTGGATCAGCAGGGTGTGGTCGCGCAGTTTGGTGGTGCGTACCCGATCCATCCCGACCAGCGTCGCGCTGCCGTCATAGTCGGTGTAGGTCTTGCCGGCCACCCGCAGGGTGATGTTGCGTTTTGCCATGTTGCCCTGGGTGCCCAGAGCGTCCATCAGGCCGTACTGGGTGAGCATCAGCAGGCTCACGCCTGCGGAGCGGCCCGCGCGGGTGATCGCGTTGACCAGCTGCGAGCCGTTCATCTCCTTGCCGTCGAAGGTGCGGATGGTGATGGTGCTGTTGTCCAGCAGCAGGTCGGAGGCTTCCTCGAGGATGCACGCGATCGCGGGATCGGTGGGGATGGGCTCGAACTTGCTCAGCGGCCCGAGCTTCTTGTTGCGCAGCTTCACCAGCTGGTAGAGCGCGGCGAGCTGCTGGAGGACCCGGGTGGGGTCCTCACCGGCGACCCAGTCGAGCACCGGCCGGTTGGTGGTTCCGGCGAACCACGGGTGCAGCCATGGGTAGATCAGCGGTAGCAGCTTGTCGCTGGCGCAGATCCACAGCAGCGCGTCGCAGCAGTGGGTGACCTCGGCGATGACGTTGTTGCTGAACACCGACTTTCCGCTGCCGGTGGCGCCGACCATCACGCCGTGCACGCCCAGCAGTCGCAGCTCGATGTCCTCACCGTCCTCGTACAGGCCCGGGCGGATGGGGTGGCGGATGGTGCCGACCGGGCGATCCAGCGGGTAGGGGATCGAGTGGGCGAAGACGTTGGCGGTGCTGAAGTGCAGCAGGAAGAGGTTGGCGCGGTCGGTTTCCTCGGCGCGGACCTGCTCAGCACCCAGACGCACGCCCTGCTCGGCGAGGCGGCCGGCGGCCACGGAGGCGATGTCGCCGACTGCGGAGCACAGGCCCCCGAACTTGATCGGCCTGGTGGGGTTGTCCTCGATCGTCAGCGTGAACCCGGCCTTGGTCGGCTGGCGGTGCTGGACCCGCACACCTTCGCAGCCCGCGTCCGTCAGGATCTTCGCCCACATGTCAAGGGTCTTGTCCTCGGCGAGTTCCTGGTGCCGCGTCGTGACCTCGACGCGGTGGCGCTCGAGGTGGGCCTTGTGCCCGGGTGCCTGGGTGCGTACCACGGCGTAGGCGCCGCCGAACACCGCGGTGCCCAGCACCAGCCAGCCCAGTGCGTCGGTGCTCGTGGGCCGGACCTGGGCGGCGTGGACCAGCCAGGTGGTCAGTGCCAGGCCCGCGAGGACGGTCAGCCAGCTCGCGTGCGCGCGCTGGTCATGGCCGTATTCGCGCAGCGGGTAGCACCGGTGGGCGGCCAGCGCACCGAGGAGGGTGCCGGCCAGACCGACCGGGACCAGGATCCACGGAGACAGGTGCGTCCAGACCGGCACACCGGCCAGCGCGTACGCCCACAGCGCGGTGATCGCCGGGTGGAACCACCGGCGGTCGGGGTCGAAGGTGCGGGCGATGCCCCAGAGGGTGGGCCGAGCCACCTCGAAGGGATCGACCCCACGGCGAGCCCGTGGCGGGGCCTGGGTTGACGTGGTCATCGCACGGAACTCCTCACCAGATCACTCAAGGGCGGTGGGTAGGCACACGGTTAGCGGTTCGCGGAGACGTCCCACTTGTCTTCGCCCGGCCTGGGCTCCTCGATCCTGCGCAGCTCCTCCTGGTGGGTCCGGCGGAACACCGTGCCGGCCTCCCGGATCCGCTCGGCCTGCCGAGCCTGGGTCGCCGCGAAGTCGGTGATCGCCTCGGCGAACTCGCCGCTGACCGGGATGGACTCCTGGATCGTGCCGGCGTGCTGGCGCCACACTCCGGCCTGCTGCTCGGCCGCTCCCGGCGCACCGTCGACCCAGTCGATCAGCGCGCGGGCATTGTGGATGTCGAGGTTGTTCGCCACCTGCGCCAGCGCCTCGTTGTGGTTGTGAAATGGATTGGGCATCGCCGTGTTCCCCTTCTGATCCCCGTGCCGTGACGTGCCGCCGATGGCGGGACACCCCTGTTGTTGTTGTGCTGTCGTGCCCGTCCTGTTCGGGGCGGTGCTCGGTTGCGCCTGGCCCGGAACCGGTGTGGGCAGCCGGGAGGCTCGCTTGAGCAATCCGGCCCGGCGGCGGGAGGCCTGCGCTCGACTTCCCTTGGCGGCCTTGCCCCAGCGGCGCAGCCCCGCCCACAGGCCCGGCTTGGGACCGGTGAAACGTGAGGAGCCGGCGCGCTGGTGAGAGCGGGAGGCCCCGCCGCCCGTGCCGCCGCCGGGCCGCTTGGACCCCCGCCCCGGCGGAGCGCTCGACGTCCGCGAGCCCGCACCGCCGGACCGTGCGGCCGGGCCAGCACCCGCCCTGCCCGCGACTCCGTGCCGACCGGCCCCCGCGAGCAGCCCGCGTCCACGACGGGCGCTCCCCGTGACTTCCGCGCCTCGGCGGTGACCAGTCCGCGCACCGCGCAGACCACCCGGCAGCCCGCGGCCGGTGTCAGTGCCCTGACGTCCCCCGGCCCGCTGACTCCCGGCCGTGCCGCGGCGCGTCGCGGCGAGCAGGCCACGGCCTCGGCCAGCCCCGCCCGCGCCACCACCACCGCTGAGCGGGCCACCACCTCGGCGGCTGCGGGCGCGCGTGCCGACGCTGCTCCCTCGGCTCCCGGGCGGGGTGGAGCGACGCCCCCCGGTCCCCCGGTGCAGTCCCCACCGCGCCGTCGTCTCGGGCGCGAAACGCCGCAGGGCGGCCACCCCCGCCGCGCCACCAGCGCCCAGAACCAGAGTGCTGACCACACCAGCGGCGCCGAACTGGAGCCCGGCGGTGGTCAGGGCGCTCGCGCCGGCCGAGCTCGTCGCGGCCCACGTCGCCCGCGACGCCACCGGCACCGCCTCACCCCCACCCCCTGGCGCCGTGGGGGCCTCAACGGTGCGCGGGACCTCCTGGTCACGCTGCCGCCGGTGGGTCACCGGACGCTCCAGCATCGTGCTCACCCGCCACCTCCCTTCCGTCCGCTCTGCCCGTTTCCGATCAAGCCAGGGCCGCTACCAGCCGCGTTGCTGACCGTTGTGCGGCCCAGCCGGGTACTGCCCGATCGCGGTGCGCTCGTGGAACAACACCCGGCTGTACGCGCCCAGGACCGTGTCCATCGCCAACCGGGCCTGCTTGAGCGCCTCCTCCACGTCCTCCCGGGTTTCCTCCGAGACCGGTAGCCCGCCGTCGACCATCGCTGGCAAAAGGTCATCGAGGTGGGTGAGCATGTGATCGATCCGAGCGGACTCAGGAGCCCAGTGGTTCACCGCTTCGGTCGCCGTGGTCAGCCTCGTCATCATCTGAACCCTTTCCGTTGCCTAGGGGGACTAGCATCTGTGGTGCTAGGACCATAAGCGTGATAGAACTTCCCGTCAAGTCCCCCGCGCAAGTACGATGCTATGGGGGGTAGCAATCGGCTCGTGGGCAACAAGCGGGCGTGGACACGGAAGGACGGGCACAGTGTGAACAGCGAGGTTCAGACCCTCTGCGAGCTGCCGGACCCGGTGGAGCGCGCCAAGCGCGCCGGTGATCTGCTCACGCGCTACCAGACGGTCGTCACCGAGTTATCGCGGATCCGCCGCGAGGCCCTCGAGGAGTTGCGCGCCACGGGCATGACCCAGGCCCAGATGGCGGCGGCACTGGGGATGACGCGAGGGCGCATCAGCCAGCTCGTCACGGCGGGGCCGCCCCCGGAGCGGGCGTTTCTGGGCACCGCGACGGTGACCGTCGCGTTCGGCGGCAAAGTGGAGGCCGGCAAGGCCACACCAGGGCCGGTCGTGGCGCAGGAAGACCTCAACGCCTACGAACAGCTGCGCGACCTGGCGCACAGCGTCAAGCTCGACACCACCTACGAAGTGATCCCGCCCCCCGGAGCGGTCCGGCTCAACCGGGACAACCTCGTCGTGATCTGCGGCCCGCGACTGTCCCCGCTGATCGGCCAAATACTCGAATCCGACCCGAACCTCGGCTTCAGCACCGACGAGGACGGGTGGCATCTGGTCGACCGCAAGACCGGGCGGACCTACCGCTCACCCATGGACACCGGCACGCCCGGCGACGTCGGGTACCTGGGACGGCTCCCGCGACCAGACGGTCGGGGCACCTTCCTCTACATCGCGGGCATCCACGCCATCGGCGCCGGGGGAATCGTCCACCACCTGCACCAGGAGATGGCCGAGCTGTACCGCGAGGTCCGCACCAAACGCTTCTCCGCTCTCATCGCCTGCGAGTTCGACCCGCACTCCCGTGAGGTTCTCAGCAGCGAACGGCTCACCCCCCTCTACCGGCCGGAGGCGTGACTTGGACGTCACCTTCGCCCACGCCGCGGGGTCGCGGCACTCCGAGGACTGGATCGCCACCAGCCCGGAGGCCGTCGTGCTCCTCGATGGCCTCAGCACCCCCGAGGGAGTGCCCACCGGCTGCCGGCACGGCACGCCCTGGTATGTCCGGCGCCTCGGTACGCGGCTGCTCCAGCTGCTCGCGACCCACCCCGACCGCACCTTGGGCGAGGCGCTCGCGGGCGCCATCCAGACCGTGGCCCACAGCCACGCCGACACCTGCGATCTCTCCCACCCCGGCATGCCGTCCGCGACCGTCGCGCTGCTGCGCGCGGGACCGACCGACACGCAGTGCCTGGTCCTGTCCGACGCCCTCATCGTCCTCGACACCTCCGAGGGCATCGAGATCCTCACCGACCCCGCTGTCGACAAGGTCGCCGCCGAGCAGCGAGGCGCCGTGCTGCGCGAACGCATCGGCACACCGGAGCACACCCTCGCCAAGCAGGCCATGGTGACTGAGCAGCAACGACACCGCAACGTCCCCGGTGGCTACTGGGTCGCCGCCGCCAACCCCGACGCCGCGACCCACGCGGTGATCAAGACCATCCCGCGCCACGCGATCCGCCGAGCCGCCGTCCTCAGCGACGGCGCCGCGGCCCTCGTCGACTACGGCCTCGCCGACTGGACCGAGACCCTCGACACCCTCCAGCACGCCGGGCCGGCCGAGCTCATCGCCCGCATCCGGGCCGCCGAAGCCAGCGACCCCCTCGGCGAACGCTGGCCCCGCTACAAAACCAGCGACGACGCCACCGCCGCCCTCTGTGTCTTCTCGTCGCGTGACGTCTCGACCGGTCCGCGATCTCCCGACGTCTAGGCGACATCATGACCATCGCATCGTGCGAGATCAGTCCGGAGGGAGGGCCGCCGCGTGGCCGGTTCATCCCTCAGCGCACCGAAAAAACCAAGTGGTACATCTCTGGACACGAAACGGAGACATGCTCAGTGCCCACAACAGCGCTAGGCAGACCAACGTCACTTGACGGGAGGCGGGGCCTTGGCCACGGCGAATAATCAGTTCAGGGATGCGCGGGAAAACACTGAATCGCTCACCCACCTGGGCTACTGTCTGACTCGGCAGGAGCTCGCCGAGCTGGTCAACGCCTACATCTATGACCGCCACACAAAGAAGATGACAGAGGCCAGCGCGAACTATATCGGACAGGTCGAAAGCGGTAAAATCCGCTGGCCAGGTAAACTATATCGAGAAGCCTTCCGGGAGATTTTTGGTGTCTCGGCTGATTCCGATTTGGGGTTCGTCAACGCCCGCTCCCGCCGCGCGGCAGTGAAGCTGGACAACGTGAAACGACGAAAGCTCCTCCACAACGCCACCACCCTAGGCGTGGGCGCCCTCACCCTGGAGGAACCGGTGACGGCGCTGCTGACGCTGCTGGAGGGTGGCGAACCCATCCCGATCCCCGCGCGGATCGGCGCGACCGACATCGAACATGTCCACACCGCCACGCAGGTGTTCGAGTCGTGGAACCGCACCTATGGTGGCGGGTTGGTCCGAGGGGCCGTCATGGGCCAGCTGCGCTGGTCGGCTGGCCTGCTGGGGGCCACCTGCCCGGAGCGGCTGCGCCCGGAGCTGTTCTCCGCGGTCGGCGATCTCGCCAGTGTGGCGGGGTACACAGCTGCGGACGCCAACGCCGATGATGAGGCCCACCGGGTGTTCCGCTTCGCATTGACCTGTGCCGAGCGGGCCGAGGACTGGAACCTACGCGCCGAAGTCCTGTCGAACATGACGAAGCAGGCGATCAGGACCGGGCGGCCCGACGACGGCCTCACGCTGGCCGAACAGGCTCTGGTCCGCCCTGACCGGCTCACCGCGAGCGTCCGGACGCTGCTGCACACAGGCCGGGCCAGCGCGCTGACCACGATGCGCCGGGTCAACGAGGCACTGACCGCCATCGGCACCGCTGATGAGCACTTCGCGCACGTCACCCCGGACGATGAGCCGCCGTTCATGGCCTACTACAACGCCGAGCGCCATGCCCAGCTCACCGGGATTCCTCTGGTCGACCTGGCGATCCTGGGCCGCGACCCCGGCGAGGCCACCAACCGACTCACCACGGCGATCGCCGGATGCTCCGTTGGTCAAGCCCGCCCCCGGGCGGAATGCCAGGCCACGCTGGCCAGCCTGACGATGGCGACCGGCGACCCGCTCCAGGCCGCCGCTATCGGGCACGAGGCCCTGGACGCCGCCGGCACGATCCGCTCCCGCGTCACCGCCGAGCACTTGCGCATGCTGGCCCACTACGCCGCCGCCCACCAGCACCTCGACGAGGTCGCCCACCTGCGGCACCGGATCGCCACCCTGGTGGGTACCGGTAGCCGTAGGGAGGGCGCGGAATCCACCCCCGAATCCATCCCTTGACATACACGTGATCACCTGTATCCAGGGCATGTCCTTAGCTAGAAGAGTCACCTCCACGCCGCCGCTCTACACCTCTATCTCGGAGTGGCGGTGAGTGGTGGCGGCCCCGCTTCTTGGGCGATGACCCTCGCGGAGCCGCCACCTTCCACACGACAGATCGATCGGGGGGAGTACCGCTGTGGACTGGGAGCACACCTCGCGGCGAGTGTGTCCGCGGGTGCCGGATCCGCTGTTCGCCACCAAGACTCCGGCTGGCCGCCGGTTGAGCTGCCCCGTCGCGCTTCCTCCTGGCGGCCAGCCGGATACCCGCTGTTCGGGCTGGTGGTCGGGAGTCAGGCAGCTGTTGAGGTGGGCGCGCTGCCCCGAGGATGGCCGCCTGCATCTGCTACAACCCGCCGAGATCCCGCACTCCGTCGGGGATCACGCTCAGGCGCTGTGCGGCCAGCGGGTGCCCGCCGGCGGGCTCACCATCATTAGCGGTCTGTCATGGGCGCTGTGCATAACCTGCGTGTGCGGTATTCCCCCCGAGATGTCCGACCCCGACCCGGGGGACATCACCCCCTAAATCGCTGGCCGGCCAGCGGTTGAGCGTCCCCCGCTTGGCTCCCGGTGGCCGGCCAGCCACCAACCCGAGATGACACCCCCACCATGCCGCAACCACTCGCCTCTGACCCACCGTACGACGCCGCCGGCCACTCCATTCCCCTACAGAGCCGGGTCGAACAGATCAGGGTGGACAAGAACCACGGGGCACTACCAGCCCGGCTACACCAGAAAGGTCAGGTCGTAGGCCGGAGCCGCTACCTAATTTACGTGCGCTTCGACCTCGATCAACGGCTGATCTGCCTACGGCCCAACCTCGTGCGCGTGATCAAGACGCCGGACGACCCGAGGTGACACCCACCATGCCGCTACCGCTGGCCTCCAACCCCCTGCGCGACGCCGACGGCACCCTCATTCCCCTCCAGAGCCG
>JBDTAX010000035.1:0-2884 GCA_039924425.1 Pseudonocardiaceae bacterium | reverse complement strand
GCGCGTGGCGGGAACAGCGAGCCCACCACGCCGCGACCGGCAGCAGGCCCGAGCCGGTGGCCATCGCCGCGATCACGGAACCGACTGGCGGCTTGCTGGTCGAGCATGATCACGCTGAGCTTTACCGGGACGGCGACACCTACCGGCTCACCCAGCGCCGCCGACTCATCAACCACGGCGATCAACCGATCACGCGTTACTTGATCCGAATCTCCGTTGACCGCTATCCCGGCGACCCTGAGCGCTCCAATGAACTTTACCGTAGCAACCCGCTGACCTGGGACGAAATCAACCTCCACGCCTGGTGTGGCGACGACCGTGCGGAGCCGATGCGGTGGAGCGTCCAGCACGATCGGGACGCCTTCAAAGAAGTCTGGCTGCTCTTCGCCAACGACAGCTGTCAATTCCCGCTCTACCCCGGCCAAAGCGCTTGGATCGAGTACACCTACACCGTGGGTGACGACAAGTGGGGTAATTGGTTCCGCCGCGCCGTCCGTCTTCCCACCAGACACCTGTCCGTCAAGCTGGACTTCCCCACCGACCTCGATCCCGCCGTATGGGGGCTGCACACGTCGATGACAGCCGAGTCGATGCCGTTCCAGACCGCGATCCACACTCAGCGAGTCGGTGACCGCAAAATTTACTCGTGGTCCACCGAGGATCCGCCGCTGCACGCCCGTTACCGGCCGGAATGGCACTTCCGCAATCAACTCAACACCGCACTCGCGGACTCACCCAAGCCCAGCGCCATCATGAAAGCGCTAGGAATCGTTCAGCATGGCGATCCCGTGCTGCGACGCCCGGCTCGTCCGTTCGCTTTGCCCTCGGAGGCCGAAGATGCCCGCCGGGTCATCTCCGAGCTCCACTCAGCGGCTCACCGCGTCGCGAAGGCGCACATATTCGGCAAAGGAACAGGCATTGCCGCGCCGCAAATCGGCATCGAGCGGGCCGCGGCCATCGTCCGGCCTCCCGGCGGTGACCACGTGATCACCCTGCTGAATCCCCGGATCATCGAAAGCAGCGACGACTGCGACGAGCAGTACGAGGGCTGCCTGAGCTTCTTCGATGTCCGCTGCCTGGTTCCCCGCCCGCTGGTCATCCACGTCGAGCACCAGGACGTCACCGGCGAGTGGCGCATCACCCGCTTCGAACGCGGGGTCGCCCGCCTGGTCGCCCACGAGGTGGATCACCTGCACGGCATCCTGTGCCGCGATCACCTGCGCGAGGGTGTGGCGCCCGTCCCGATCGAGCAGTACCACGGCACCGGCTCAGGCTGGCACTATCCAGCACTGAGTCGGTGACTGTTTGCTCACCCGCACTGGACGCCGCGCCAATCATGTTCGATGCTCTGCGGGAGACTTCATCACAAGGCGCGAACACTCTTGGGTGCTCTCAGTAGCAACAGTAGGTTGGCGGCATGCGCCTGCATCACGTTCGTCGCGGTTCCGGCAAGCGGCTGCTGCTCATCCACGGTCTCGGGGGCACCTGGCGGTCCTGGGACCCCATTGTTGAAGCGCTGGCCCACGAGCGTGAGGTGATCGCGGTCGACCTGCCCGGCTTCGGTGCCACCCCGCCGCTCACCGGCGAGGTGTCCATCGCGACGCTCACCGACGCGGTGGCGGCTTTCATCGACGAGCAGGGTCTCGCGGGAGTCGACACGGTAGGCCACTCGATGGGAGGCCAGATGGTGCTCGAGCTCGCCCGCCGCGGAGTGGGCGGCAGCACCGTGGCGCTGGGCCCCAGCGGGTTCTGGCACCCGGGTCAGCAACGGGTGATCGGCATCTCGTTTCGCGCGTCGGTCAAGCTGGTCCGGGCGCTGCGGCCGGCGTTGCCGCTGCTCACCGGCAACCCGGTCACCCGCACTCTGCTGCTCGCCCAGCTCTCGACCCGCCCGTGGGCCCTGTCCCGGGAGCTCGCCCTGCGGGAGCTGCGCGGCTTTGCCACGGCGTCATCATTCGATGATGCGCTGGACGCGCTGATCGACAGCCCAGTGCAGCGGGGTGCGCCCTCAGGCTCGACACCCGGAGCGGTCGTGATCGGCTGGGGCCGCCAGGACCGCGTCAGCTTCCCCAGCCAGGCCTCGAACGCCACCATGCTGTTCCCCGGCGCGCGGCTGCACTGGTTCGACCACTGTGGCCACTTCCCGCACTGGGACGCCCCGGAAGAGGCCCTCCGGCTGATCCTCGCCAGCACCGCCTGAACACCTGCTTGGCGAGCCGTAGGTCTCGATGCTATATCTTCTTTGAAGGAATTCTTATATACAGCGGGGAGGGCTCGATGTCGAAGACGCTCATCGACCTGGACGATGAACTGCTAGCGCAGGCGGCGGAGTTGCTCGGCACCACCACCAAGAAGGACACCGTCAACCGGGCGCTGTCCGAGTACGTCAAGTTCCGGCTCCGTGTGAGCTTCGGCGAACGGCTCGTTTCGGGTGGGCTCCCGGACCTGGCCGATCCGGCGGTCATGGCACAGGCATGGCGGTAGCTGACCACCTCGTCGACACGAGCGCGTGGGCCAGGCTGGCCAAGCCGGCGGTGGCTCAGGTCGTACTTCCGCTATTGAACGCGGGACGGCTCGCCCTGTGCGGTATGACCGAGCTGGAGGTCTTGTACAGCGTTCGCAGCGCCCAGGAACACCACCGAGTACGCCTGGAGCTGCGTGGCCTGGAACGGCTCCCCACTCCGGACGAGGTCTGGGACCGGGCGCTCGACGTGCACGGCGCGCTGGCGAAGCGCGGGTGGCACAGAGCGGTAGCGATCCCAGACCTGATCATCGCCGCCGTCGCCGAGCGGCACGACATCCCTGTGCTGCATTACGACCGCGACTTCGACGTGATCGCGGAAGTCACCGGCCAGGCCGTCGAGTGGGTCGTGCCGCCGGGCAC
>JBDTAX010000034.1:0-31942 GCA_039924425.1 Pseudonocardiaceae bacterium | reverse complement strand
TGGAGGAGGACGGCTACGCCGTGGACGTGGCCACCACCGGCACCGATGCGCTGTGGCGGGCCACCGAGTTCGGCTACGACGCGGTGCTGCTGGACGTGATGCTGCCGGGACTGGATGGCATTGAGGTGTGCCGGCGGCTGCGGGCCGCTGGGCGGTGGGTGCCGGTGTTGGTGCTCACCGCCCGCGATGCCGTGGAGGACCGGGTGCGCGGGTTGGACGCCGGTGCGGATGACTATCTGGTCAAGCCATTCAGCTTCGCCGAGCTCTCGGCCCGCATCCGGGCGCTGATCCGCCGCGGCGGCGTGGAGCGGCCCAGCGAGCTGCGCGTCGCTGATCTGCGGTTGGACCCGGCGACGCGTCGCGCGTGGCGCGGTCCGGTGGAGCTGGACCTCTCGGCCAAGGAGTTCGCCTTACTGGAGCTGTTCCTGCGCCATCCCGGGCAGGTGCTCACCCGGACCAGGATCCTGGAGCACGTGTGGGACTTCGCCTACGCCGGAGTCTCCAACGTGGTGGACCAGTACGTGCTCTACCTGCGCCGCAAGATTGACCGACCGTTCCGGGTGGCGCAGCTGGAGACCGTGCGGGGCACGGGGTACCGGTTGCGAGCCGAACCGGCCGCGGCAGGGCCCTGGTGACGATCAGAACGCTGCGGTAGTCGATGCCCTTGCGGTTGCGGCTGGCGCTGCTGTTCGCTCTGGGCGCGGCGGTGGTGATCGCCGCCGCCGGGTTGGCGTTCGTGCTGCAGCTGCGGATCAGCCTGGACGCCGCGTTGGACCCCGGGTTGCGCGCCCGCGCGCGGGCCGTGGCCGAAGAGCTGCGCTCGGAAGGCCTACCCCTGCTGGGTCCCGCGGATGAGATCGTCCAGGTCCGTGCGCTCGATGGTCGACTGCTGGTCTTCTCACCCGATGCCGGCAATCATCCATTGCTCGATGCCGCCCAGCGGCAACAGGCACTGGCCGGGGAGGTGTCCTTCACCACCACGGTATCCGGTAATCAGGTCCGACTGCTGGCCATCACCGCGCTCCGCACGGGCGGACGGCGGGTGCTGGTGGTGGTGGGCACCGGCACCGGCGTGTCCGACGCCGCAGTGGATCGCGTGCGGACCGCGCTGCTGGTGGGCGGCCCACCCGCGGTGCTGCTCGCCGGCGCGGGCGCGTGGCTGCTGGCCGGGGCTGCGTTGCGCCCAGTGGAACGGATGCGCCGCGAGGCCGCCCAGATCAGCGCCCGGGACACCGGCCGACGCCTGCCGGTACCCACCACCCGTGACGAGATCGCCGCGCTGGCTGTCACGATGAACGGCCTGCTCGGTCGGTTGCAGCAGGCGCTGGAGCGGCAACGCGGTTTCGTCGCCGACGCCGGCCACGAACTGCGCACCCCGCTGGCGATCCTGCGCGCCGAGCTCGAGCTCGCCGGCCGTCCCGGCCGCAGCCGCGAAGCCCTCGCCGAGGCCATCGAGCAGGCGGCCGGCGAGACGGACCGGCTGATCCGGCTGGCCGAGGATCTGTTGCTGCTCGCCCGCGCCGACAACGCTCAACCCTTCCTGCGCCCCGGGCCGCTGGCGCTGCCTGAGCTGCTGGCCGCCGCCGCCCGCGGCGCGCGCGCCCGCGCCACCGAGCGCGAGGTCAGTGTGCTGCTGCACAGCCCCGCCCAGCTGACCATTCTGGCCGACCCCGACCGGCTGCGCCAGGCGGTGGACAACCTGCTGGACAACGCCACCCGGCACGCCCCAGCCGACAGCGTCGTGGAGATCACCGCGGTCGCGACCCCCGCCGGGACGGTCACGGTCGAGGTGGCCGACCGTGGACCCGGCTTTCCCCCCGAGTTCCTGCCGCACGCCTTCGAACGCTTCCACCGCGCCCAGGCCGCCCGCACTCGCGACACCGGCGGGACCGGACTCGGGCTCTCCATCGTGGCTGCCATCGCCCAGGCCCACGGCGGGCAGGCCACCGCCCGCAACCGACCCGGTGGCGGCGCCTGTGTGACTCTCGAACTGCCCACCGGCTCCGCGCCGGGTTACCCGCTCGCCTAGCTGCCCTTCGCTCCCTGCTCGGCGGCCAAGGCGGGCTGAGCCGCGGCCTCGTCTTTTCCGGTGATGCTGAGGTAGACGACCAGGCTCACGATCGCGACCAGGAACAGCGCGGTGATCACGCCTTTGCCCAGTCCGAGGCCACCGTGGCTGGCGGGCTGTGACAGGTAGTCGCCCAGGGAGGCGCCCAACGGGCGGGTCAGGATGTAGGCGATCCAGAACGCCAGCACCGCGTTGAGCCTGACCCCGAAGTGGGCCAGGGCGACCAGGGCGATCAGCGCGCCGAACATCAGCGCGGAAAGCCAATAGCCCAGCTGCAGCCGCTCCGCCACGAGGTCACCGGCGGCGGTGCCCAAGGCGAAGGTGAACAGGATCGCCAACCAGTAGAAGGCTTCCCGGCGGGTGGTGTAGATCGAGTGGATGGACAGGGTCCGCTCCCTGGCGTACCACGCCGCGAAGGTCACGGCCAGCGCGAGACCAAAGACAATGGTGGTGGTCTGCAAAGCGACCCCGAAGTTGTCCACCAGATTGTCAGTGATCAACGTACCGACGATGCTGATCAGCACGACCGCGAGCCAATAGATCCCCGGAACATACTTCCGGGACTTGAACTGGAAGAACAGCACCACAATCAACAGGCCACCCACGACGTAGCCCGCCCCGGTCAGCCCCAGGCCGAGCTTGACGCTCAGGAAATCCGCCGCCGTCTCACCAACCGTGGTGGCGAGGATCTTGATGATCCAGAAGTAGATCGTGACCTCTGGGACCTTGTTCAGCATCTGGCGGGCCCGCGCGTGCGGCGCGACCCGCTGGGGATTTATCGTCATGAGTCCGAGTCTGGCAACCCGCGATGTGAGGCTCATGAGAGATGAGAGGCTTCTCATCTCGGTGGTGCACCATGAGGTGTGTTCGGTGTGGGGGAGTCGCGATAGAGGGGATAGCTGAACAAAATGGGGCATGGTAGCGTACTTCAGCGGGACGTGCAATCCGAGAGCATCACCCCGCTCATCGGAGTGTTCGACATGTTCTCCGCCTCGGTGGCCGCGCAGCACTATGGCGGCTTGTTCGTCTCCGGTTTCGGTTTCGCGGCCTCCTATTACGGCCTTCCCGATATCGGGTTCATCGCGTGGCCCGATATGGTGAACTTCGTGCAACGGCTGCGGCTGGCCTTCCCGCGCCATCACCTGCTCGTCGACATCGACGACGGTTACGTCGACTCCGAGGTCGCCTGCCACGTCGTGGAGCACTTGGAGCGCATCGGCGCATCGGGGGTGATCCTGGAGGACCAGAAGCGGCCCAGGCGCTGCGGGCATGTGGATGGCAAACAGCTGTTGCCGCTGCGAGAGTACTTGGAGAAACTGAACCTCGTGCTCGAGACCCGCCAGGATCTGCTCGTCGTGGCGCGCACTGATGCCACCGAGGAATCGGAAATCCTGCGCAGGGCACAGGCGCTGGCCGCGACTGACGCCGACGTGCTGCTCGTCGACGGCGTGCGCAGTGTGGCGGCAATTCGCAAGGTACGCTCGGTCATCGGCGACAAGCCGTTGCTGTTCAACCAGATCGCCGGCGGCAAGTCCCCGAGGTTGTCGCTGACCGAGCTGGAGGACGCCGGCGTCAATGTGGCGATCTACAGCACACCGTGTCTGTTTGCCGCGCAGGCCGCGATGGACAGAGCGATGCTGGAGCTGCGGGCCGAGGACGGTCGGCTGCCGGAAGTCGACGAGGGCAATGTTGGCGTTGGCGCCGCGCTGGCACTGCTGGAGCGCAACATCAGCCGCCACCACGCCAAACATGCCAGGGACACCATCGCGGTCTGACAGCGCAACCGCACGTGCGCGAATTCGTTTGTGAGCACGACCCCGGAGGGTGCCCACGGTGGCGGATGCTTCTCGTTTAACCGCAATCCTGTCTCGGCTGCGGGTCGATCCCTACATTCTCGCGCTGCTCGCCACCGTCGCGATAGCCTCGCTCGCACCGACCAGGGGCAGTGCCGCGGTGGGCTTCGGCTATACGACGACCATCGCCATCGGATTCCTGTTCTTCCTCTACGGCGCCAGGCTCTCCACCAGGCAGGCCGTTGACGGGCTGCGGCACTGGCGGCTGCACTCGGTGGTCGTGGCCAGCACCTATGTTCTGTTCCCGCTGCTGGGTCTTGCCGCGCGACTACTGGTGCCCACGGTACTGACCCCGGAGCTTTACGCAGGGCTGCTGTTCTTGTCCTTCCTGCCCTCGACTGTGCAGTCCTCCATTGTGTTCACCTCGACCGCCAGGGGTAACGTGGCCGCGGCGATCTGCAGCGCCTCGTTCTCCAATCTGATCGGTATCGTGCTTACTCCACTGTTGGTGGCTTTTTTCCTGTTCCATGGTCAGGGCGGCGTGTCGCTGGGGTCGGTGGACCATATTCTTTTGCAGCTGTTGGTGCCCTTCGTGGCCGGGCAGTTGGTGCGGCGCTGGATCGGTGGTTTCGTCGAGCGCAACAAGAAAATCCTCGGGTTGGTCGACAAAGGCTCGATTCTGCTGGTGGTCTACTCGGCGTTCAGCGAGGGTGTCGTCGCTGGCATCTGGCACCGGCTGACGCCGGTGTCACTGCTGCTGCTGGTGGCGGTGAACGTGTTATTGCTGGCGATCGTCCTAGTCGCGACCACGGTGGTGGCCCGCATGCTTGGCTTCTCCCGTGCGGACGAGATTTGCATCGTGTTCTGCGGATCGAAGAAGAGCCTGGCCAGCGGCATCCCGATGGCGACCGTGCTGTTCTCGGCACAGACCGTCGGCCTGATCGTGCTGCCGCTGATGCTGTTTCACCAGATCCAACTGATGGCGTGCGCATGGCTGGCCCGCCGCTACGCCAGTGGCGCTCACCGGGTGGGCAGTAGCCGGGCGACGGCGGCGGGATCGGCGCCGAGGTCGACGTAGAGCTGGGCCCAGCGGCGGTCGACGGCGGTGGGTGGCTTTCCGTCGCAGTAGCGCTTGGATCCGTTGGCCGTGTAGTAGTGCAACACCATCAGCACCTGCGCGGTGTCCCGAAGTTGCGGATCCGTGTAGCGGTTGCCCGGTGCGGCCGGCTGGTGGGCCATGCAGGCCACGGCGCGCCCGCCCTCGCTGTCGAACACGGGTCCGGGGTCCTCGGCGGCAGCGCCTGCGGAGCAGGAGGCCACGGCGAGCAGCGTGAGCCCGAGGACGCAGGGCAGGAACCGGTATGAACGCATGGGAACTCCCTTAGCTCGCGGGGCCGATACTGCTGGCGGCCAGTCCCAACCCGACGATCAGGACCAGCAGTGCGGTGAGCACGGGCAGCGCGGCGAGGAGTCCCTGGGCGCGCTGGCGCAACCGCGCGCCGGAGTGGTTGAGCTCCAGGTGATCCCGGACCCGGACCAGGATCAGCCCGGCTGCGGTGAGTGTGGCGGCCATGCCCGCCCCGTAACAGACGACGAGTATGACCCCGAACCAGGTCCGCCCTAGCGCGACCGCGCTGAACAGGACTACCAGTGCGGTGGGGCTCGGGACGAGACCGCCAGCGATCCCCATGGCGACCAGCGCGCTCCGGCCGTAGCGGTTGCCCGCCAGCTGTGAGCCTCCGTGTCCGTGTCCGTGTCCGTGGGCTGGCGGGGCGCCGACTCCGGCGCCAACCCCGACCGGCACCATAACTGAGTCGACCGGGACGGGGACCGCCCGAGCGGCCGAGCGCTGCCGCAGCGCGGAGCGCAACAGCCCGGCGCCGATCCCGGCCACCACCAGGCCACTGATCACACCGAGCCAGCGCAGCACATCTTCTGGGGCCAGCGAGCTGAACACCGTCACCAGCAGTCCGAGCACCAGCACCCCGGCGGTATGGGTGAGCGTCACCGTGGCACCCACCACCACGGCGTCCCGGCGGGTGCCGCGCCGCCCGGCCAGGTAAGCGGCCATGACGGTCTTGCCGTGCCCAGGCAGCGCGGCGTGGGCCGCGCCGACAACCAGGGACAGTAGTACCGCCAGCACACCCACCAGGGGAGTCAAGGATCCGCCCACCAGGTCGGTGAACAGCCGCGTGACGCCCCCGCTCCAGCGCTCCAGCAGCCCGGCGGTAGGCAGCGCCGCGCCGAGCCCGCCACCGGTCACGCCGCTGCCGGGCTCGGTCCGCAGCGTCGCGTCGCGCACGCCCAGTGGTGAGCTGAGCAGGTCGTTGGGGTAGCGGCGCAGTTCATCGCTCACGCTCGTCGCCGGAACCTGTGGGTCGAGCAACCGCACCCCGTTGCCGACGGCGGTGATCTCGTGCCAGCCCACTCGGTCGGCGCGGTAGCCGTCGGCGAAGGAGAGTGTGGCGGCCCGGTCGAGCTGGGCGGGCGCGGACAGCTCGCAGGTCAACCGGGTGGTCGGCAGGCCGGCCTGGCCAGGTGGGTACTGTGTGCTCGCGCCGCGCACCGCCCACCGCAGCGGCACCCCGTCCACCGAAGCGGTCAGCCCACCCACCACCTGGGCACACTCGCGGGCCGCGAACGCCGAGGCCTCGGTGGCGCTGATCACACCGTCCCCGTTGGTGTCAGCCAACGGCTTGTCCTGCAGGGTCGGGATCTCCGCGACGTCGACGATGGCGTGGTCGGTGATGTGGTCGCGCAGCAGCGTGAGCCCGTCGTAGTGGTTGACGGTGAAATTTCCCAGTGGGTGGGCTAGAGCCGTCCCGGCCAGCGGTCCGATCACCGCCACCGCGGCCAGCCCGAGCGACCCGAGCAGCCAACGGATCACCGGGTGTCCCGCAGCTGCGCCAGGGCGGCGAGAGCTCGAGGGGCCTGCAGCGGGGAGAAGTACGGGTTGATCTGCAATGCCGTCGACAGTTCTTGGCGCGCCTCGGCGTCGCGGCCCAAGGCCTTGAGGATCATGCCGCGGTGGTAGCTGAACAGCGCGCTGCGGTAGCCAGTGGCGGCGGCCTGATCGGCGTAGCCCAGTGCGTCGGCGTCGTGCCCGTCGGCGTGCAGCGCCCACGCCAAAGCGTCGGCCACCAGGAGCATGTGCCGGTGGTTCCATTCGGCCCGGCCATGCGCAACGGCCTGCGCCGGGTCGCCGAGATCGGCCTGCGTGATCGCGGCGGTGAGGTCATCGGTGACGCCGTTCGCGGCGAAAAGTCGCTGCTGAGCGTCGAGCAGCTCGAGCTGTGTCTTGGCTTGGTCGCCGCGACCGGCGACGGTGAGCAGTTCGGCGTACTCGGCGATGTACTGCGGCAGCGGCAGCTGTTGGGTCAACCGCTGGTATCTGACCAGCGCCGCATCGCGATTTCCCCGAGCGGCAGCGACCTTGGCGAGGCCCTGCTCCAACGCCGGGGAGTCCTCACCGGCGTTGATGCCCGCCTGATACTGCCGGGCAGCCTCGTCCAGTTGGCCGGAGTTGAAGGCCAGCTCACCGAGGTAGTAGCGGCAGTAGGCGACATCGGATGTCGTGATGGCCTCCTCCAGTGCCTGCAGCAGCGCGGTGCGCGCGTCCGCGACTCGCCCGTGCAGCTCCAGGTCATAGGAGGCCCGAGTCAGCGAGCTGACCCCGGGCTGCAGGTCGAGCATGTGCTGAACAGCGTCGGTAGCCGCCTGGGGCTGCCCGAGCTGGGTGTAGGCGTCGGTGAGGACGGCGTACACCTCGGCGGTGTCGGGCCGGATCGCGCGGGCCTTCTCGCCCCAGTCTCGGGCGGCGGCGAAGTCGTGGCGGGCGTTGGTCAACGCGCCCATGCCGATCATGGCTTCGGCGTTGTCGTCCGGCTTGACCTGGAAAGATCGCTCCAGCGCGCCTTGAGCTTTGGCGTAGTAGCTGGGGTCGGCCGTGATGCGGGCCTGCTCGATGTACGGGATGCTCAGCGCTGCCCAGGTGGGACCATCCGTGGGGACGTCCCGAAGGCGCTTCTGAAAACCCTCGATGGCTGCGGAGAGAGCTCCCCCTCGCGCGGCCGGGTTGTCCCCGACTGCTGCGACCCGGGGGACCGTGTCGGGCGACACCTCGGTGGAGCGGCCGGAGGCCAAGCTCACAATCGCGACCACAACGAGCGGAACACCCGCGGCGGCCAGCAAGGTCGCTGCCCACTGACGCCGAATCCGGATAGCCAAGGAACGTTCTCCAGTCTGTGGTGAAGCGGACCTGGGGTGTGACCGATCACGCTGAGTGACCCAGTCACACCCCAGGTCGGTGCTCAGCTAGCCACGGGAGACCCTAGGGGAGCGCGGCGCCGGAGCAAAAACGCTCCTGAGCCGAGCATCACCATCCCGAACAGCCCGCCAATGAACGGGGTGCTCGTCGTGCTCATCGTGCCGAGCAAGTTGCCCAACCCCAGGAAACCCCCGCCACCACGGTGGTCCCCGCCACTCGGAGAGCCAAACGGGTCGTCGCTGTGATCACCGTGGTGGTCACCGTGGTGATCGTCCCCATCGCCCGGACCAGCGGTGTTCACAGCCTGGTCATAGGGCAGCGACACGTAGGGGAAGGAGTCGCCGAACGGACGGCCAGCGTGGTCGACCCCGTCCCCAGCGGCCAGCGCCTGAACGATGTGTGGCGGCAGACCGTGGTAGAACGCGCCTTCCAGCGTCTGGAGCTCGATGTCGACGACATCGTCACTGAGCCGGCGGCCGTTGGGGAACCCTTGCAGGTCACCACCGAGCACCCCGAGCCGGTTCGGATCGTGGGCGACCGGGACACCCATGTTCAACCGCTCCTCCTCGGCGGGGACGAACTCTTTCGGGTTCACGTCCCGGTTGAGGAGTTGCGAGTTGAGATCAGCCTTGATCGGACCGGGAGCGGCCTTGGCGACGCCGGTAGCGAAGATCTCCACGAGGTCATTGCGTGGCGCCGACGGTGCCTTGATGCCGTAGAGAAGCTGGACATCCTTGGGCACCTCAGGGTCGATCACCCGATCCAAGAAGGCCTGGTTCTTGTGATCGTCCACCGGCTGGGAAGCGTTAAAAGCGTCCTTCTGGCCAGCGGCCGAGATTACCTCGTTCACCAGTGGGTTGCCCAACCGGGAAACCTGAACGTACTTGCCGCTGAGGCTGGCCCCACCGTGCGGGTTCAGCGTCAGGCTCCGCTGCTCAGTAGTGCTCCAAACACCGATGACCGGGTTGCCCGCCGCGTCATTGTGCAACGCCAGTTCCCTCTTGGGCACCTGGATCGCGATGGTGTTGACGTTGTACCCGCGCAGCGTGTTCTGCCCAACCTCATTGAGCTTGGGTGCGCCATAAAGCAGGTCGAACACCCGCAGGTCCAGGAAGAACGGATCGGCGGCCTGGCCAGCGTAGGTCGCACCGCCGCCGGGAAGGCCTTGGATCGCCTCGTCCCGCAGCCGGTGATAGTCCGGCATGGACGTCGGACCGACGTCCGACGGAGCTGACAACCCGTCGTTGACCAGCACCCGCTCACCGCCCCGGTCCCGCTTGAACTCGGTCAGCCGGTAATGCTGCTTGAACAGCAGCGTCGGGTCGTTGAGGTTGTGCACGACGCCGTTGTTGTAGAGGAACGTCTTGCCGTCGCGACGGTCCTCGTTATGGAACTCCCAGCGGTAGGTGATGTCGGGCCTGCCATCACCATGGCTGTCGATGTTGATGTCGTAATGCGCGCCTTCGGCCCACGGATAGAAGTTCGGGCCACCATTGGGCTCCTCGAACGGAATCCAGTTGGCGACGATTGTCACCGTGTCTGGCCGGTCCGGGCTGGTGAAGGCGTACACATCAGTGTTGTCCAACTGCGGGAGCCCTGAAATCAGGGGAGCCTCGCGGTGGCTAGACGCGCTGGCGTGCGGGCCCATGCCGGCCATGGTGACGGCCAGCATTGTCGTGCCCGTGGCGATCAGCGCCGCAGCCGTACGTCGGCGGCGGACGCTCCGACGTGCGCCGGGTGGTGGGGTCATCAATCATCCTTCCGAGTGCCCTGATGAAGTGTCAGGGCGGCTTAAACGACACACCGCAAATGCTGACAAAGGAGGAGACCTGGGATGTCTCTCACTCATCTTTGCGGCACCGGTCGTCGGACCGTGACTCCCTGGTAAACGATGACGATCAAGCGACGGTTCACCCTCTACCATCGATCGAGTTACACAGCGACACCAATGATGACTGTATGCTGTCAATTAATGCAATCTAGTTGCAATAGCCATTTAAATGCTTTATTGGGCGGGTGGCGTCGAGGACGTGTTGGGCGGCGGTGTCGGGGTCGGCGAGGATGTCGGATGCCCATAGCCGGATCACGGTCCAGCCTTGCGCGCGCAGCGTGCTGGTGACCTCGCGATCGCGGCGCATGTTCGCTTCGATCTTCGCGACCCACCACTGCGTCCGGGTGGGGAACAGCTCGGCGAGACTGGCCAGGCCGCGGCGGTGGTGTTCATTGCCGTGCCACATGTCACCGTCGACGAAGATGGCTAGTTTTCGGGAGCGGTTGACGATGTCCGGTCGCCCGAGGACGTCCTTGCCGTGCAGGCGGTAGCGGAAGCCGCGGGTGTGCAGGGCGCGGCGCAGCGCCAGCTCGGCCTTGGAGTCCTTGGACCGGACCCTGGCCATTATCCGGCTGGTGACCGCGGGGTCGCGCGGGGCCCGTCGGCCGGTCTCGTCAGTTGTCACCAGGCGACACGCCTGGCGTCGCGCTGGCCAGCGTTGGGCGCAGGGCGTGCGCCACGGCGTGTGCCATGACCACGCCCAACCTGACGGGAACGGCGTTGCCGAGCTGGCGCATCTGCTCGCCGCGCGGGCCGGCCAGCCGCCAGGTGTCCGGAAATGTCATGGTGCGGGCCACCTCGCGCACGGTCATGTACCGGATCTCACCAGTGTCCAGGCGCAAGACGGACTCCCCGCCAGGGACGCCGTGTACCCCGGCCTTGACGGTTTTGGCCGGCCGATCGAGGTCATTGGGGGTGTGCCCGGGGTACTGGCGGGCTCCGGGCCAGCGGTAGTGATGCAGCCACTCGGGGTGTTCGTCGCGGTCTCCGAGCGGTTCGGGGAGATCCTGGATGGCGTCGCGCACGGTGCGCCAACGCCGCACCGCCGCATCGAGAACCGTCGCACCACGAGCAGCGCCGCGCGTGGTCGGGTTCGCGCCGCGGTGGGGCAGGCTGTGCTGGACCCAGTACGAGCCGTCGAGCTGCGCTTGGCGTAGCGCGTCGCGGGAGTGGGTAGGGGCGGGGAACTCCCACTCGCCCAGGCCGAGGTCGCGGCGGAAGGCGACCACGAACACCCGCCACCGCACCTGCGGCACCCCGTAATCCGCCGCGTTGACCAGCAGGTACTTCACGTCGTAGCGCTCGGTGAGATCCCCCTCGACACGCAGTGCCCGGACCAGTCGGGCGTCGTGCTCCGCCCAGTCCTGGCCATCCACCCGCTGCTCGAACGGCGCGGCCAGCTCCCGCAGGATGTAGTCGTAGTAAGGCTCGAACGACGGGCGTAGCAGGCCCTTGACGTTCTCCGCGATCACCGCTCGTGGCCGGGTCTCCCGCACACAGCGAAACAGCTCCGGCCAGAGGTTGCGCGGATCGTCGTATCCCTGGTGCGCGCCGCCCAGGCTCCACGGCTGGCAGGGCACCCCGCCGGCCACGACATCCACCCGCCCGGCCCAGGGCCGGAAGTCGATCTCGCGGACGTCCCCTTCGAGCAGCGGCCACGGATCAGTGAGCCTGGCGGGTTCCGGCTGGCCCGGGTCGTAGCGAACCGCGCCGTTGACACGCAGCGTCGCAGCGCAGCGCCGCTCCAGCTCGTTGACCAGCAAGTGGCGGAACCCTTCCTCGTGCATCGCGCGAGCCAACCCGCCACCGCCGGTGAACAGCTCAATGCTGGTCCCCACCTCCACAACCGGTGTCGAACGCGTGGCGGATGGCTGGGCCGTACCAGCAGCGACAGTCACGGAGCGGAACCGTACCGCAGGACACCGACAGTTCCGGGCCGTGACTCGCGTGCCTTCGGACAGTGTGCGCGAGAGGTCTTCACGGCTGTGCCATACCGTTCGCTTCCGTGATCTCGTCCCAGTCGTTCGGCGCTGCGGCCGACTTCAAACTGAGCGTCACCCAGGCACTGGCGGACCAACTCGCGCAGCGGCTGGCAGCGCTACATCCAGCGCCGCTGAGTGAGGCCTCACTTGGCCATCTGGAGAACCGGCCGGGTGTGTACGAACTCTTCTTGGGTGGCCAGCGAGTGTATGTCGGCAAAGCCAGCAACTCCCTGCCGACGCGGCTGCGCAACCACGTGCGCAAGCTGTCCGGCCGCACTGGTCTGCTGCGGGCCGAGGTGAGTTTCATCTGCCTGTATGTCGATGAGGATCTTGAAGCGGCCGCGCCGGAGACTCTGTTGATCAAGAAGTATCGGGGCGCTGGTGGAGCGCCGTGGAACACCAACGGCTTCGGCAACAACGACCCTGGTCGGCGCCGTGACACCAGCCAGATCGCCGCCGATCACTTCGACGCCCTATACCCGATCAACCTGGACGCCATGGTGGAGCTCGCGCCCGGTGTGTGGCGAGTCGATGAGCTCCTTGCCGAGGTCAAGGGGAAGTTGCCGTATAATCTCCGCTACGAGCGTGCGACCATTGCCTCCCGCCAGGACCAGCAAGCCTTGATCCACGCCGACTCGCCGACGCTGAGCGTGCGACAGCTCGCTGGGCTCATCCTCGGCGCGCTACCCGTCGGCTGGCAGCTCACCGCCTTGCCCGGCTACCTGATTCTCTATCGCGAGACCATCGATTACGAGACAGCTCTAGTGTGGTGGAGAAGTACCCCTGCTGGGGTCCTCGAGACTGCCGGCCCCGCTCACACCACGCCACCCGCCGACGACCAGCCGCTCCCCAACGAAGCGCCACTCGCGCCCTCATGATCGTGTCTTGTGTGCCGTCAGCGACATCCCGTGTCGTTTCCGGCACACAAACCGTGATCATCCCCCGCGCCGACCAGGCCCACCACTCCACACGTGACGTCGTCTTTGATCACCCGCTCCGTCGCGAAGTATCACACTAACATCGATGAGACTAACATTTCTGGTAGTCTCATCGATGTGGTGGGCAAGCGAGTGTTTGTCGGGCGCCAGCAGGACCTCGGGCGGTTGCGGCGTCACCTCGATGCCGTCGTCAACGACGGTGTGGGGCGGCTGCTCAGCGTCCGGGGTCGCCGCCAGGCGGGCAAATCCCGGTTGGTGACCGAGTTCGCCGATCGCAGCGGATTGCCGCAGCTGTTTTTTACCGCGTCCCGACTGGCAAGTCTTCAGGAGGAGCTGGCGCAGCTGGCGCAGGAGGCCCGGCGCTCGACGCTTCCTGGCGCGCAGCTCTTCGATGGCATCACGCTCGACAATTGGCATGCGGCACTGCGTCAGGTGGCATCGGCGCTGCCCGCTGGCCCCGCCATCGTGGTGTTCGATGAGTTCCCCTGGCTGACCGAGGCGAGCCCGTCGCTCGAGGGCGCGCTGCAAGCGGCCTGGGACCGGGTCTTCGAATCCATGCCGGTCCTCATGATTCTCATCGGGTCCGACCTGGCCATGATGGAGGCGTTGACGTCCTACGGCCGGCCACTTTTCGGTCGAGCGAAGGAATTCGTCGTCGATCCCTTCACAGTCGCGGATACCGCGGCGATGATCGGTGTCGACGATTGCTCGGTCGCGGTGGACGCGCAGCTGGTCACTGGTGGTTACCCGCGGTTGTGCCTTGAGTGGCGCGGCGCCCCCGACGTCATGTCATTCCTGCGCGGGCAGCTCACAGACGAGAACTCCGACCTGGTGGCGATCGGGCGCACTGTGCTCGCCGCCGAGTTCCCCAGTGAGATCCAGGCTCGGCACGTGCTCGGCGCGATCGGCGCAGGCGAGCGCACGAACAAGGCGATCTCCACTCGCGCCGGGCTGCAGGCAGCTCCGTTGGCGCGGTCGCTGCACCTGCTGCGGGAAGCCAAGCGGGTCGTGGCAGCCGATCTGCCGGTGTCGACCCGGCCCGCGCGAGAGCCTCGATATCGCGTCGCTGATTCCTACTTGCGATTCTGGTTACGTTTCATCGAGCCCGCATTGGCCGATATCTCTCGTGGCCGGTGCGATCTCGCGCTGGCGCGGATGCGCGACTCGTGGCTCGACTATCGGGGACGAGCCGTGGAACCGCTGGTGCGCGCCTCCCTGGAACGCCTTTCCAGCAGCGATCCGCGGCTGGCCGCAACCGCGGTCATCGGCGGCTACTGGACGCGCAACGGAAGCGTCGAGGTCGATCTGGTGGGTGTGGACCAGTGGCCGGGCGCCACGAGGGTCAGCATGGTGGGCTCGATCAAGTGGCGCGACCGTAGCCCGTTCGACCAGCGTGATCTGTCGGACCTCGCGGCGCACCGTGCCGAGGTGCCCGGAGGTCATGACGCCACGTTGATCGCGGTGAGCCGCTCCGGCTGTACCGCTCACGATCTGACGGCTGTCTACGGTCCGGAGGACCTGGTGTCCGCCTGGTCGGAGCGTTGATCGCCTCTACCATTCTTGAGTCTCGCTACGCTTCAGGTGTGGAACCGCTGCTGGTGGCGCGCCAGTTCGTGCCTTTCGGGTTGTCCTACTGGGTGGCGGTCGGGGTGCTCGTGGTGGTTGCCGCGGTGCTCGTCGTCGCTGGTCGGCGGTATCGCGCCACGCCCGTCGAGCGGTGGTTGAGTCGGGCGTTGGCGTTGGTGTTCGCCGGGTTCCTGGTGCCGGTGTGGCTGCACGGGATGCTGCCCGGGCAGGGGGGGATCAAGAATGCGCTGCCCTTGCAGCTGTGCGACCTGGCGTCCATGGCCTCGGTGTGGGCGTTGTGGTCGTACTCCTCGACGGCGTTCGCGCTGACCTATTTCTGGGGCTTGACGCTCACCTCGCAGGCCTTCATCAGCCCGGCGCTGAGCGGGCCGGACTTCCCGTCGCTGCAGTTCCTGGCGTTTTTCGGCATGCACAGCTTGGTGCTGTGGGCGGCGATCTACCTGACCTGGGGGGTCGGGTTGCGGCCGGACTGGCGCGGTTATCGGATCGCGGTTGCGGTCACGCTCGGCTGGATGGTGGTGGGGTTCGCGTTCGACCGCGCCACCGGCACCAACTACGGGTTTCTCACCACCAAACCGGGGGTGAAGTCACTGCTGGACGCGTTGGGCCCGTGGCCGTGGTACCTGCTCGCCGAGGTGCTTCTGGGCGCCGGCGCCTGGGCGCTGATCACCTGGCCCTGGGCGCGGCGGGTGAGCGTCGCGCGGACTTAGCCGGCGATGTTCTCCAGTTCGGATCGGCAGAGCTCGGCGGCGTGCTGGGCGCTCTGGGAGTGGATCCGGCAGTGGCCGTGGTGCCCGGCGTATCGCCGCGGCGCAGATGGTCGAGTCCTTGTCCAGGTCGGACAGGGCCTGCCGGACGGCGGCCAGCCCGTCCACAGCAATTGTCGCCCATCAGAACGCTAGGGTTCCCAGCAACTTGTGGTTATTATTTTCTAATGGGTGACCCCTGATCAGATGATGTGCGAATCATCAAACTCGCACTCTTGGCTGGTCAGGGCGATCCAGGCTCCCTGGCTACCTTCATTCGCGCTACCCAGCGTGACGTACACCGTTTCCTGTGTCACCTCTGCGAGCGCGGCGAGGCCGAGGACCTCACTCAGGAGACCTACCTGCGCGCGCTGCACCACCGGAACGGCCAAACGGAATATTATGTGCCAGACAGGACGTTGGAGATACAATGACCCGGGAAACGTCGAGGGGGACGTTGTCATGACTGTTGAGCTCAACCACACCATCGTCGCGGTTCGCGACAAGCTGGCTTCGGCGAAGTTCTTGGCCGATCTGTTGGAGCTGCCCGCGCCGACCCCGTTCGGGCCGTTCCTGGTGGTCACCCTGGAGAACGGGGTGAGCCTGGATTTCCTGGAGACCTCGGAGGACATTCGACCGCAGCACTATGCGTTCCTGGTCAGCGAAGTTGAATTCGACACAATCTTCGACCGGCTCCGGGGGCTGGGCTCGCGGTACTGGGCCGACCCGCACCGCCAGGAACCCGGTGAGATCAACACCAGGGACGGTGGCCGCGGCGTGTACTTCGAAGATCCCAACGGCCATATCCTAGAACTCCTCACCCGCCCCTACAGCAGCGCCGCAACGAACTAGTTGCGGCCGGCGGCGCGGAACGTGACCACCGACGCCGCCACGGCCGCGATCGCCGCGATCAGCCCCAGGTAGAGGCCGGCACCGGCACCGCTGGACACCGTGAAGGCGCCGCTCAGGTCGATCTCCCCCAGGTCGCCGAGGTTGATGGGTTCGCCCAGGCCGCCACCGGCGTCCGGGAACGTCACCCAGCGCAGCACGAGAGTGACCAACCCCAGCACAGACGCCCCGAGCGTGATCAGCGTCCCAGCCGCGGTCCGCCCTAGTGGGACTGACGTGCTCACCAGCACCGACACACTGGCCACCACCAGCAGCAGCACGGACAGCCAGGCGCCGCTGCCCGCGTGCCAGGCATCCTGGCTGGCCGAGCGGTCGATGCTCAAGACCGAGACGTTGGTTGTGTACCAGGGCAGGAAACTCGAGCCGTAGGCCAGCAAGCCCGCGCCGACCACGACCCAGCCCGGGGCCGTCACCTTCGCCGCGTCGGATCCCGCCATGTTCGATCCGCCTCCCCTGATGTTCCTGCGGTAGATCGGCCCCAGCGTAGAGGTTGGCCGGTCTGGGGTTGGAACATCAGGGGGCGCGGTGCGGGTGGATTGGACCCTGATAGTCAGGGGTATTCCGTGGCATGGCTGTGTTGAATGTGCTGGTCGATCGGGACCCCAAACAGGTGTGGAGCGTGCTCAGCGACGGCTGGTCGTATGCGGAGTGGGTGGTGGGCACGCAGCACATTCGTGACGTGGACGCCGACTGGCCGGCGCAGGGCTCGCGACTGCGCTACGTCGTGGGTGTCAGCCGGTGGACGGTGGAGGACGTCACCACGGTTCGGTTGGTGGACCCGGAGCGTCGGCTGGAGCTGGAGGCGAACGCCGGCCGGCTGGGAAGCGCCCGGGTGTCGATCGAGCTGCTGCCGTGGGGGGAGGACCACACCGTGGTGATCGTCGATGAGCACCCGCTGACTGGTCCGGGGGCCCGGTTGCATTGGGCGGGGGTGGAAGTCCTGTTGCGTTTCCGCAACCAGCGCATGGTTCGTTCGCTGGCCCGGGTGGTCCGGGAGCGCCATCCGCGCTGATCCCGCAGGCGCTGATCCCGCAGGCTCAGGGACCGATGGCGAGCCGGACGCCCGCCGCGGCGAAGCGCTGCGCGTGAGCCCGGGCACCGCGCAGCGCGGTGCGGGCCGCGTTGGCGCCGCAGGCACCGTGCACGGCCCCACCCGGATGCGCCGAGGACGACGCAAGATACAGCCCGGCGACCGGAGTTTCGGGTCGCCCTAGTCCCGGAGTCGGCCGGAACATCAGCTGCTGGTGCACCGAGGCGGTACCGCCGTTGATGGCGCCGTCGACGAGGTTGGCGTTGCTGTCCTGGAACTGCCCCGGCGCGGTGATCCGGCGCGCGATCACCAGCTCGCGCCACCCTGGGGCGAAACGCTCGATCTGCACCTCCAGTCGGTCGGCGAAGCTCTCCCGCTCCCGCTCGTCCCAGCACCCGGTGAGATCGCCGCCGGCATCCCCGCGCACCTGACGCGGCAGGTGGGTGTAGGCCCACAGCGACTCGGTGCCTTCCGGGGACCGGCACGAATCAGCCGTGGTCATCTGCCCCATCAACAGGAACGGACGCTGCGGCACCCGCCCGGTGGCGATCTGGGCGGTGTAGTCACTCATCTCGTCCAGACTCGCGGCGAGATGCACGGTCCCCGCCCCCGCCACGCCGGCCGCTTGCCACGGCACCGGTCGACGCAGCGCCCAGTCCACCTTGAAAGTTGAGTAATCCCACTGGAATCGCCGCATGTCCTCGCGCAACCGCGGCGGCAGATGATCCCAGTCAACCAGGCCGCCATACAGCTGGGTAGCTGCCATGGCCGCCAATACCGCATGGCGGGCCGGGATCTCCGTACCTGATGCGGTGCGCACCGCCACCGCTCGGCCGCGGCGAACCACGACCTGACGCACCGCGTCCCCACACCGCAGTGAGCCCCCCCGTTCCTTCAACCGTCGCACCAGCGCGGCGGTGAGCTCCCCCGAGCCGCCCTCGGGCACTGGCCACCCGTATTGGTGGCCGAGCATGGCCATCAGCCACCCATATAGGGAACTCGCCGGGGATTCCGGCATCAGGTCCGCATGCAGTGCGCAGCCAGCCAGCAACAATGAGCCCGGTCCCGAGAACTCCTCCTCGGCCAGCTTGCGCACCGGCAACAACCCGAACCGCATAAACCGCAACAGTCCTCGTGCCCGCAATGTCGCCGCTAACCGCAAACCGGAACGGACCGGCGGAAAGGGGACGAACAACGCGTCCAACAGCGGTGGCCCAATCTCCTCCCACAACTGGTACAGCCGCCGCCACGCCGCGCCGTCGCCGGCACCCAGCTTTTCTAGCCCGGCGGCGGTGCGCTCCACATCACGGGACAGCACCGCGGCCCGCCCATCGAGCAAGGGATGGGCAAGCACGTTTGTCGCGTGCGACCAACTCAGCCCATAACGCTCCAACTCCAGGGTCTGGAACACCCGGGACGCGGCTGTCATCGGATAGAACGCGCTGCAGTGATCGTAAATGAAACCCTCCGCCGGGCCCGCCCCGCTGCGCACCCCGCCACCCGGCTCCGGCTGCTCCTCGCACACCACGACCCGCCAACCCGCATCGGCGAGCACATTCGCGGCGACCAGCCCGTTGGGGCCCGCGCCGATGACCACCGCATCCGGTGTCCCCGCGTCACTGCTTCCCAGCATGCCAGCGGAGTACCCCACCCAGCGCCCGCCAATCTAACTGGCAGAGGGGGGCAGTCGCCCCGGGCACGGGTGGTCTCGCGATTGTTCGCCCTGCGGATCGCGTCCACCAGCTCGTCTTTGGTCATCCGTGAGCGGCCGCGGATGTTCAGCCGGCGGGCCAGCTGCGTCAGGTGTTTCTTGCTGGCGTCGACGCCGCCGGCAGTGGGCAGGTCGGTGCCGGCGCCGCCGCGCGCCGCCTGCTCGTCTGAGGGTCCCGCTTTGTCCTTGGGTTCCCAGTGATCGGCAACTCGTCGCGTGCCGGCATGGTCGGCCACCTCCAGACTGTCGTTAACGTTCGAGTCGAGTACCCGGCCGCCCGCTCGCCGACACGCCATCCGATCTGATGCGAGTCCCCGGTTTGATTTTCGGGTCAGGAACCCAGGCCCCGCACGTGCTCGGTTTCTCTCACTCTGCGTAGAGCGCTAGTGTCGTTGAGCCATCGGTACTGACTGGAGGTGGGACATTCCTGGGGTCGCGGGTGGAGCCGATCGCCTCGGAGCTGGGCTTGCGCCATAACGCCGTGGGATTGCATTGTCGGAGCGCCCGCGAGGCCGAGGCGACGGCGCGTCCGGCTGGATGCAGATGGCTCACCGCCCTCGCCGCCTACCGAGAGCCCCGGCTGGGGATCATTTTTCTGATGGGCTTCGCCAGCGGGCTTCCGCTGGCGTTGACCGGGGCGACCCTCGCCATCTGGCTGACGGAACTGCGGCTGTCGCTCACCTCGATCGGCCTGTTCGCCATGCTGGGCGTGCCCTACAACGTCAAGTTCGTGTGGTCCCCCCTCCTCGACCGCGTGCCGATTCCCATGCTGACCCGACGACTGGGGCGGCGGCGAAGCTGGCTACTTGTGGTCCAGCTCGCTCTGGTCGGCGCCATCATGGCACTCGGCGCCACGCGGCCCGAGCAGGCGCCAATCTGGACCGTCGTAGCTGCACTGGCCGTCGCCTTCCTCTCCGCCAGTCAAGACGTCATCATTGATGCTTACCGAATCGAGACGGCGCGCGAGCACGAGCAAGGTGCGGCTGCCGCCATGACGCAGTACGGTTACCGGCTGGGGATGCTGGCCAGTGGCGCGGGGGCACTCTTCCTCGCCGCGGTGCTGCCGTGGTCGTGGGTTTATGCGGCAATGGCGGGACTGCTCGTGGTCGGGCTGGTGACCACGCTGTTGGCCCCCGAACCGAGAGCCGCCGCGGTGGCGACACCGAGCGCCGAGCTCCCAGGCCGTCTCCGGGAGGCGGTCGTCGCACCCTTCGCTGAGTTTCTCCGCCGCCAAGGGGTCGCGGTCGCTGTCGTTGTCCTGGCCTTTATCGTGCTCTACACCCTCGGCGACGCCTTCGCCGGAACCATGGCCAATCCCTTCTACCTCACAATCGGCTTCAGCAAAGTCGAGATCGCGACGGTGACCAAAACCTTTGGTTTAGGCGCCACGCTGACCGGCGTCTTCCTCGGCGGCCTCGCCGTTGGCCGGTACGGCGTCATGAAAGCACTGTTGGTATGTGGGATCTGCCAAGCGCTCTCAACCCTGATGTTCGCCGCCCAGGCGCTGGCTGGTCACGACGTACGCGTCCTCGTCTGCACAGTCACGATGGAGAACCTGACCGGTGGCATGGCTTCGGCTGCCCTCGTCGCATACCTGGCGGTGCTCTGCAACGCGACCTACGCCGCGACGCAGTACGCTCTGTTCACCTCATTCATGGCCTTCGGGCGGACAATCCTCGCCTCGACCGGCGGCTGGGTCGCCGACCACATGGCCTGGGTAGAGTTCTTCGCCATGTCGACCCTGCTCGCTGTCCCCGGACTCGCCATTCTCGGATGGATGATGCACCGGTTTCCCGCCGCTTCGGCTAGCTGTATTCCAGCCGTAGATCCCACGAGCACGTGACCGGACTTGTTGATACTGGTCGTGCGGAGAGCCCGAATGCTGGCGTCTCGCGTGACCGGACCGCCCGCCAGCAAGGATTGCTTCCACCGGCTGACACCAAGGTCGGTGGTCGGGGTCGATGATGGCGGGTGGCCGGAATTCGACGCGTCCGCCGTGGATGGTGATGTCCCAGCCTTGCAGGTGCACTTGTTGGTGGTGCATCGTGCACAGCAGGCAACAATTTCCCACTGCGGTGTCGCCGTTGTCGATCCAGTTGTCGATCCATTGTCGATCCAATTGTCGATCCAGTGGCGCGCGTGGTGCGCGGCGCAGAGTCCGGGTGCTCGATCGCAGCTCGGGAAGGTGCACCCGCCGTCTCGGGCGACGAGGGCGCGGCGGATGCCCAGGGGTACGGTGCGCAGGGCGCGGCCGACGTCGAGGGGTTCGGAGTCGCCGCCGAGCACCACGGGAATCAGTTTGCGGTCGCAGGCGAGGCGGCGGGCGTCTGCGGCGTTGATCGGCTGCCCGTAGTCCATCAGGCCGGTTCCGAGCTCGGCACGTAGCGCGTGCCAGTCGATGGTCACCGTGACGTGTGGGGGTTCTCCTGCGGTGGTGGGGAACTCGTCGGCGCCACGGGCCCGGTCGCACAGCTCGATGAGCGCGTCGGCTTGGCGCTGCGGGACCGTTCTGGTGTCGGGGACGCTGTCGTCGGTGGTGGGGCGGCGGGCGGCGAGTTGCTCGATCAGGGCGCGGACCATGTCGCCGTGCTCGGGGTCCAGCCAGCCCTCCAGTCCCAGTCGCCCGTCCCGGCGGTTGCGCAGCCACAGCTCCCCGCGTACTGGTGTCGCGGGAGTGGGATCCTCGTCTGGCTGCGGTCCGTCGGGGTCGAGGGTGGTGAGCATCCGGTGGGCGATGATGCGCAGCCGGCGGGGGTCGAAGTCACGGGCGTAGCCAGCCAGCTCAACCTCGGTGCGTTCTCGTGCCAGCTCGGGGACTGAGGCGGGCAGGGCGGCCATCGTCTCGGTGATCACCCGTAGCTGCCCGGTGCCGATCTCGCCAGCGGCCAGCGCGGCGGCGGTCGCGGGCAGCCGAGGCGTCAAGGTGTCGCCGGTGATGGTGCGGCGGGTACCCACCATCACCGCGTGTTCTACCCGCGTGCGCGCCTCCGCGGCGGACAGGTTGAGCATCCCCGCCAGCAGCCGCGCGGTGCCACCGAAACCCTCCCGGGCGGCGATGGCCCGCGAGTCGGCTTCAGCGACCAGCTCCAGCATCACCGCATGCGTCCGACGAGACAACACCTCAATGTCTCGGAGCGTCTCGGCGATCGCCTTGTCATCCAGGCCGCTGAGCGATCCGCGCACGCTGTCGAGACAATCCGACATCACGTGCACGGGCTCGCGCAGGGCTACAGTCACATCCCGATTGTTGCCGGTACCCCTGACAAAAACCGGGTGCCCCAGACCCCTCTCGAACACCCGATGGGGTGAACCACCTCACCATGTCCGTGGGTGATTTGGACCATTGTTGTGCGACCGGCGCCGGGTCGCTGGCGACGACGAGCAGCGAGGCGGAAGGGTCAGGCTAGGTTGCTGAACTCGTCGTTGCGCACGCCGTTGATCAAGGCGGCTAAGTCGGCGAGGGGGAGGAACAGCACGGCCCCGCCGGGGTGCTTGCTGTCCCGCACCGCGATCCGGCCACCGCCCAGCGCCGCCACCTCGACGCAGTCGATGGTGCCGCCATTGGCCGGGCTACGGCTGCTCTTGCGCCACACCGCGCGGGACAGATCCACTCGGGTCATCCCGCGCCTCCTCTCCTAGGTCACTGGTACCGCGTCAGTGTAGTGGAGATGCGCTCAACGGACTCCGCTGCGGACAATGCCAGTGAACTGAGTACGGCGAAGCGCATGATGCACCGCCGCACGTGATCTTGCTCTTCCAGGTAGATCGAGCCCGCTGGCCCCTCCACATAGCCCACATCGTGCGCCAAGTCGGGCAGGGTGACGATGGCGAACGCCCCTTCCATGCCGGGATGTGCACCAGCCGCGAACGGCAGCATTTGGATGGAAATGTTGGGCCGGCCGCTCAGTTCCAGCAGGTGTTCAAGCTGCCCGCGCATCAGCCGGCCGCCGCCCACCGGGCAGTGCAGCACCGCCTCACTGAAGATCACCTCGTAGATGAGCGGGTCGGTGCCGGTGAGCACGTGCTGGCGAATCATCCGAGCGGCGATCCGGTTCTCCAGCACCTCGATCGGGGTGGTTGGCTCGAGGGTGGTTGCCAGTGCGCGGGCGTAATCGGAGGTCTGCAGCAGGCCGGGCACCAGGGCTAGCGCGAACTCGCGCACCGTGGTCGCTGCCTGCTCCAACCCGACCATCGTCTGGTACGGCTTGGGCACCGCGCTGGACTGCCACCAACCCTTCTGCCGGGCCTCGCGGGCCATTCGCACCAGAATCGCAGTCTCTGTGGCGGGCACGTCGTAGGCCGCCGCCAGGTGCTCGACCTCTGCGGGCAGCGGCGCGTACGCCCGAGTCTCGACGCGTTGCAGCTTCGAGCGCGACCAGCGCGGCGAGTGCGGCTTGAGCCGCGCGGCGGCTTCCTCGATGGTCAGCTCCATGCGTTCCCGGTGGCCCCGCAGCGACTCGGCCAACTGCCACAGCCGCAGCGTCGGGCTCACTCCGCGATCCATCACGACCTCCCGCGGCTCCGATGACCGTGCCCACCAGCGGGCACACTGAACCACCCTTTCGGGCGATGATTTGGGAAACCCGTTTATTTTCTAGGTTTCCTATTTAATGATGGTGCAACCCAATCATAGAGTGTCCGTCGGGGCGGACCACGCGACACACCGTGTCCGCCCCCGAGGCCCACGAAACCGGAGGGCAACCATGACGATCCACGAAGACTTCGAGCCACTGAGCGATGCGGAACCGATCAGCGAGGAAGAGTTCGCCGCAGAGGTGCGCGAGCTCGTCGACGAGGATGCGCCGCGGGTGTTCGCGCTGGTCGAGGAGCACGGCGAGCGGGACGACGCCTGGGTCTACGCCTGGGGCATGGCCTTCGATGACCACGTCGAGGTGCTCGCTGCGGACCGCAGCCTGCGCCGGACTTTCGACTCGGTCGAACACGCCCAGCGGAAGTGCTCCCTGTTCCGAAAGATCCGCCTGGTGTGGGCCAACCCAACCCCGCCTCACGAGGTGCACATGCATCCATGAGACCCCCCGCAGCTCACGCGCGGTGCGGTCGGGCTGAGGCGATCGACTTGGTGAATGCTTCGGAGCGTAGGGAGGCCAGTTGGGGGGCGGTCTCGTAGGTCACCGCGTCGGCGTGCTTGGCCATCACGGCGGTGGCTCGCAGGGCGGCCTTGGTGGCGAGCACCAGGTCGCGGGGTGCGGCCGCGGCCCGGCGGGCGAATTCCACCGCGGCGGCCACCAGCGCCTCGTGCGCGGCGGGGGAGTGCGGGTCGCCCGCCACTTCGACCAGGCGATGCGCCAGGCCGGTGCGCACCGCCTCGCGGGCGTCCAGCGGCTCACCGAACAGCGTCATCGCCGCGGCGGTCTGGGCACCTGCGGCGCGCTGCGCCAACCACGTCATGCCGCCGCCGGGATGGATGCCCAACCGCAGGAAACGCGCGTCGAAGGACGCGCCTGGGCCGACCAGACGCAGGTCGCAGGCCAGCGCCAGGTTGAGCCCGGCGCCCACCGCGGGCCCGCCTACGGCGGCGATGGTGGGCAGCGCGGCATTCGCGACCGCGAGAAAACCGGAGTAGATGTGCTGCAGGTCGGCCGCTGAGCCGGACTCGGCGGCGGCGGTGAGCACCCCGAGGTCGGCGCCGGCGCAGAACGCGGGCGGCGCGCCGGTGATCACGACGGCGTGCACCGACTCGTCACCGTCACACGTCGCGACGGCCCGGGCCAGCAGATCGGACAGCTCACGGCTCAGCGCGTTGCGGCGGGCCGGATCGGACACCGTCAGCACCGCGACGCCACCCCGGCGTTCCAGAAACACGTTCATACTCGTGAGTGTGTAGCAGTGCCAGAGCACCTAACACCACTCACGAGGTCTGACCATGCGATACCTGATGTGCCCGCCGCGGTACTTCACGGTGAGTTACGTGATCAACCCCTGGATGGATCCCACCCAGCCGGTGGACACCTCGCGGGCGATGGCCCAGTGGAGTGAGCTGGCCAGCACCTACCGCGACCTTGGGCACACCGTGGAGGTGATCGAGCCTGAGCCGGGCCTGCCGGACATGGTGTTCGCGGCCAACGCCGGCACCGTGATCGATGGCGTCGTGCTGGGCGCCCGGTTCCGGCACGCGCAGCGGGCCGCTGAGGCGGCGCACTACCAGCGCTGGTTCCGCGCGCACGGCGCGCCCGGCATGGTGATGCCCAGCGCGGTCAACGAGGGCGCGGGCGACTTCATCTGGACCGGCAGCCTGCTGCTGGCCGGCACCGGGTTTCGCACCGAGCCGGCGGCGCACGCCGAGGCGCAGGAATTGTTCGGGGTGCCGGTGATCTCGCTGCGGCTGGTGGATCCCTACTACTACCACCTCGACACCTGCCTGCTGGTGCTCGACGATTCACCCACCGCCCCGCGGATCGCCTACTACCCGGCGGCGTTCTCGCCGGGCTCGCGGCGGGTGCTGGCCCGGTTGTTCCCCGACGCGGTGCTCGCCAGCCCGGCGGACGCGCAGTGCCTGGGGCTCAACGGCGTTTCTGATGGCCGCTCGGTGGTGCTGCCGCGAGAAGCGGTGGGGCTGGGCCGCGCGCTGGCCGTCCTCGGCTTCGAGCCGGTGTTCGTCGAGGTCTCCGAACTCCGCCGGGCCGGTGGCGGTCCCCGGTGTTGCACCCTGGAGCTGTCGCTGCGCAGCAATCGAGGAACCCCGCGCCTGGTGAGCGCGTTGCACTAAGTGGAGCCCGACAATACCCGGGAGGCTGACGAACTGTGCACAACCACGTCAACGGGCTGAAGACCGCGCTGCTGCTCGGCGGGATGTCGGCGCTGGTGGTGCTGATCGGGTCGTTCTTCGGCCGCGGCGGGGTGCTCTTCGCGCTGGTGTTCGTGGTCGGGATGAACGCCTACACGTACTTCAACTCCGACAAGCTCGCGTTGCGCGCCATGCGCGCCCGGCCGGTGTCCGAGCCCGAGCAGCCCGTGATGTATCGCATTGTGCGGCAGCTGGCGACCGACGCGCGGGCCCCGATGCCGCGGCTGTACGTCAGTCCCACCCCAGCGCCCAACGCTTTCGCCACCGGCCGCAGCCCGCGGCACGCCGCAGTGTGCTGCACCGTCGGGATCCTCGAGCTGTTAAATGAGCGGGAACTGCGCGGGGTGCTCGGCCACGAGCTGTCGCACGTCTACAACCGGGACATCCTCATCTCCTCCGTCGCCGGGGCACTGGCCGGAATGGTCAGCGCAATGTCGAATCTGGCGATGTTCGCGGGCCTGTTCGGCGGTGGTGGTCGGGACCGCTCGAACCCGATCGCGATGTTGCTGATCGCGCTGCTCGGTCCGATCGCGGCCGGCATCGTACAGATGGCGGTGAGCCGGTCGCGGGAGTACCAGGCCGACGCCTCCGGCGCCGCGCTCACCGGTGACCCGCTGGCGCTGGCCAGCGCGTTGCGCAAGCTGGAGCGCGGCACCCAGCTGGCGCCGCTGCGCCCCGAGCCCGCGCTGGCCGCGCACTCCCACCTGATGATCGCCAACCCGTTCCGGGTGGGTGATGGCGCCGCGCGGTTGTTCTCCACTCACCCGCCCATCGCCGAGCGGGTGCACCGCCTGGAAGAGATGGCCCGCCGCCAGTTGTAATGACCCATGGGGTCAATGGGCCGCTAGGTCAGCGCGCTGCGGGCGATCTCCATCACGTACTGGCCGTAGCTGGACGCCGCCAGGGCCTGGCCCAGCGCGTAGCAGGTGTCGGCGTCGATGAAGCCCATCCGCAGCGCGATCTCCTCCAGGCAGGCGATCCGCACTCCCTGCCGGTGCTCGAGCACCTGGACGAACTGGCCGGCCTCCAGCAGCGACTCGTGGGTTCCAGTGTCCAGCCAGGCGAAGCCCCGGCCCAGGTCGATCAGCGTCGCCCGGCCCTGCCGCAGGTAGTGCCGGTTCACATCGGTGATCTCCAGCTCGCCGCGCGCGGACGGGGTCAGCGAGCGCGCGACGTCCACCACGTCGTTGTCGTAGAAGTACAGGCCGGTGATCGCCCGGTTCGAGCGGGGCGCCAGCGGCTTCTCCTCAATGGAGATCAGCTTTCCGACCGCGTCGACCTCACCGACCCCATAGCGTTGCGGGTCCTTGACCGGATACCCGAACAGCACGCACCCGTCCACGCTGGCCACGCACTGCTGGAGCCGGCCGGAGAAGCCAGGGCCGTAGAAGATGTTGTCACCCAGCACCAGCGCGACCGGGTCGTCGGCGATGAAATCCGCGCCGATCACGAACGCTTCGGCCAGGCCGCCCGGCCGCGGCTGCTCGGCGTAGCTCAGCACCAACCCCAGCGCGGCGCCGTCCCCGAGCAGCCGGCGGAACAACGGCAGGTCCGACGGGGTGGAGATGACCAGAATCCGCCGGATCCCGGCCAGCATGAGCACCGAGAGCGGGTAGTACACCATCGGCTTGTCGTACACCGGCAGCAGCTGCTTGCAGACGGCCCGGGTGACCGGGTACAACCGAGTGCCACTGCCACCGGCCAGCACGATCCCCTTCACTGAAGGTTCATCGGGTTCGCAACCGGACATCGAACGCATCCCGCGACGCGTCACCGATGAGGTTGAACGCGACCACCACGGCGACGATGGCCACGCCGGGCGGGAAGATCAGCCACCAGTAGCCGTCGTAGGTGTAGTTGATGCCGTTGGAGAGCATGTCCCCCCAGTTCGCGGCCGGCGGTGGCACGCCGAGGCCCAGGAAGCTCAGCGCGGCCACGATCAGGATCGCGTCCGCCACCTGGAAGGTCGCGTTCACCACCACGGTGCCGATGGCGTTCGGCGCGATGTGCCGGAACACGGTGCGCCACGGGCCGCCGCCCATCAGCCGCACCGAGGTCACGTAGTCCCTGGTGCGCAACACCAACGCCTGACCGCGGACCAGTCGAGCGGGGCCGAGCCACGAGATCAGCGCGATCACCAGGATCAGCAGCCCGATGGTGGGCCGCGCGATCGAGGTGAGGAACAGCAGCAGGAACAGCGCGGGCACCGCGAGCAGCGCATCAATGACGCGCATCATCGCGGCGTCGACAACGCCGCCCGCGTACCCGGAAATCGCGCCCCACACCGTGCCGAAGACGGTGGCCAGCAGGGCGGCGGCGATGCCCACCTCGAGCGAGGACTGCCCACCGGCCATCAACCGACCGAGCTGGTCGTAGCCCACCTCGTTGGTGCCCAGGGGATGCGCGCGCGAGGGCGGCAGCGTGGCCTGGGACAGGTCGATGTGCACCTGGTCGGTGTGATAGAGCAGCGGTCCGACGTAACAGAACAGAATGAACAGCAGGATGATGCCGAGACCCACCGCGGCGAGCTTGTTCGCCAAGAAATCGGATTTCATGCGAACCTCACCCGGGGGTCGAGGGCGGCGTAGGCGAGGTCGGCCAGCAGCGAACCGATCACCGTGGCCACGCCGATGAGCACGGTGATGCCAAGCATGATCGGGTAGTCCTGGGTTTGCGCGGCGGTCCAGAAAAGCTGCCCCATGCCGGGGAAGTTGAACACCGCCTCGGTGATCAGCGCACCGGAGAAGATCGCCGGCAGCGACAGGCCGAGCAGGGTGACGATCGGGATCAGCGAATTGCGCAGCACGTGGTTTATCAACACTGTTCGTTCGCCGGCGCCTTTCGCGCGGGCGGTCCGCACGTAGTCCTCGGCGAGGTTCTCGATCACCGAGGAGCGCATGTACCGGGAGAACTGCGCGATGGTCAGCAAGGCCAGGGTCAGCACCGGCAGCACCAGCCCGGCGGGTTGGGACAGAATCACCACCAGCGAGGAGCTCTGGGGCGCCTCCGCAGGCAGGATCGGCAGGGAGACCGAGAACACCACGATGAGCACGACGCCGAGGAAAAACGGTGGCGTCGCGTAGAAGATGAACGCCCAGACGGTGATGGTGTAATCCGCCGCGTGGTTGCGCTTGACCGCTTGTACCATGCCAAGCGGAATCGCCACGCCGAGCGCGAAGACGGTGGACAGCAGCGTGAGGACCAGGGTTTTGGGGAGTCGCTCACCGATCAGTGACACGACGGACTGGTTCAACTTCGTGGAGAAGCCGAGGTTGCCGGTGGCGAGCTGGGTGAGCCAGTTCCAGTACTGGATCGGCAGCGAGCGGTCGTACCCCATCTGATGGTTGAAGTTCGCGATCGCCACCGGGGTGGCGCGTGGCCCGAGTTGCGCGCGCGCTGGCCCGCCGGGCAGCAGGTGCAGCAGAATGAAAACGATCACCGTCACGAGCAGGACGACGACCAGGGCCTGCAGGAGCCGCCGGGTGATGAATCCGGTCATTGCACGTAGTACCAATCCTCCGGCGTGATGTTCAGGTACGGGTTCTGCGGAGTAATCCCCTTGAGGTTGTTCGCGATTTCTGTCTCTTGATAGTCGGCGTTCGGCTCCCAGATGGCCGGCACGGTTTCTGAGCCGTACTGGGTGTAGGCCCGCAAAGCCGCTGCCGAGTCACTGTGCTGGGTTGCGGCGATGAGCTGGTCCAGCTTCGGGTCGGAGAAGTTGGCTGTGTTGGATCCGGCGCCGGTGCCGAAGATCAGTTCACCGGTGGGGTAGTAGTCCGGGGAGAACACCCAGCCCGCGCCCCAGTTGCCCATTTCCCAGTTGCAGTCGGGTTTGCCGGTATCGCAGGGGATGGCGGTGCCGATCACGGTGTTGAAGGGTGCTCCGCGCAGGTCGAGCTTGATGCCGACCTTGGTGGCCGAGGATTGCAGCTGCTGCATCGACAGCGCAACCCGCGGGCTGCCGGAGGCGTACATGAGCTGGAAGTCCAGCTGCGCGCCGGCTTTCACCCCGGGACCACATTGGTCCGGGCCGGTGCCCGGCCGCTGGCAGCTCCCCACGTCGTCGCGCGGAGTGCTCCAACCGTGCTCGGCCAGCAGTTTCTGCGCCCGAGCAGGATCGTAGGTGAATGGATTGGGCTCGGTGGTGTCGCTGGCGTACGGGTTCTTCGGGGTCGTTGGCACCGGCCCATTGGTCGTCGCGCCGTACCCGTGCACCGCCGCCTTGATGATCGATTTCTGGTCCACGAGGGATTCCAGGGCTTGCCGGAAATACTGCTGCTGGAAGATCGGGCCGACCGTCGGGTTGTGATTGTTCAGTGGAAAGTAGTTGACCGCGAAGCTGAACCACCGGTCGAGCGTGTAGTTGTCCTCCAGTGGGTTGTGCCCCACGTTCTGGTTGTCCGGTTTGGCTGGCGCGTCCTCCGGCGGCAGGAAGCCGACCTGAACGGAGTTGTCGCCGGAGCGCAGCACGTTGTACTCAGCGGCGGTGTCGGAGAACGGCGCTTCGTTGAACTGAGCGAGATGCGGCTTGTTCGGTCCCGAGTAGGACGGGTTGGGGATGAAACTGATGTTGCCATCGGCGTTGAAGGACTTCAGCCGCCAGGGGCCGTCCACCACTTGCCAGAGCGGGTTCGTGGCGTAGCTGTTGAGGCTCTTCGCCTGGTCGGCGAGGTAGTTGTAGACGCCCGTGCAGTCGCTGACATGGTGTTCGCAGTCGCTGGTCCCGCTCACCGTGCGGTCCCAGGAGTGCGGCAGCGGAGTGATCTGGCTGAGCTCGTTGTAGACGAACCATTCCGCGCTGTAGCTCTTGTTCAGCTGGAAGGTCACCTGGTTCGGCGAGTCCGCGGTCACCGAGTCGATGTCGTCCGGGATCCCGCCGGGTACGTATGCGCCCCAGTTCTTTTTCTCCGCCTTCATCATGTTGATCCAGAAGACGATGCCATCCGCTGTCACCTTCGTGTTGTCCGACCACGCGTAGTCGCGCAACGTCACGGTCACGGTGCGGTTGTCGTCGGCGAAGGTTGGGTGGTTGGCGAGACTGAGTTTGTCGTTCAGTACGGGTTGGCCGTTGTCGCCGAACCAGTACAGGGGCCGGTACATGAGGTATTGGAAGTCTGAAACCGTGATGACGCTGAGGTATTCGGCCGGCATGAACGGGAAGATGTAGTTCGGAGTGGTGTTCGCCGGTTCGGCGAAGGTGGCGACCCCGCCTTGCATCGGCCGCCCGGTGCTCGGTGTCGTCACACCGGCGCAGCCAGCCACGAGCAGCGCGGTGATCGAGATGAGAACCACCCACACCTTCGGTGGGTACTTCCGCGCCGTCGACATGACCCTGATCCTTTCCGAGGTGTGGCACCTCCACCAGGCCGGGTCTATCGATAATTGGTGAACTGCAGCGCGACGCCGAAGTCGTGGTTCTTCAGCAGGGCGATGACGGCTTGCAGGTCGTCGCGCTTCTTGCCCGAGACGCGTAGCTGATCGCCCTGGATCTGGGCCTGCACGCCCTTGAGCTTCTCGTCCCGGACCGCCTTGGAGATCTCCTTGGCCTTGTCCTGGCTGATGCCCTGCAGGATGCGCCCAGTACTCCGGTAGACCTTGCCCGAGATGGCCGGCTCGTCCACCTCGAGGGCCTTCAGCGAGATGCCCCGCTTGATCAGCTTGCTCTTGACCACGTCGATCGCGGCCCGGCAGCGCTCCTCGGTCTGCGCCTCGATCGTCATCGCCTCATCCCCGGCCCAGACCACCGTCGCCCCGGTGCCCCGGAAGTCGAACCGGGTCGCCAGCTCCTTGGCCGCCTGGTTGAGCGCGTTGTCCACTTCCTGCCGGTCAACCTTGCTCACCACGTCGAACGATGGATCCGCCACCGCAGTCTCCTTCCGCCCCGCCCGGTGCGCAACCTTACCCGCTACGCCGGCCTGACCCTGTGTAGTATCGTCACCCACGGCCGGCGCACCCGGCCACCAGGCGGGTTGCCCGAGCGGCCAATGGGAGCGGACTGTAAATCCGTCGGCTGATGCCTTCCAAGGTTCGAATCCTTGACCCGCCACACCAGTAGGAACGGCCCCCGACCAGCAGGAACACGGTCGGGGGCTGATCTTTGCCGTGTCCGGTGTCGTCCGGGCATATCCGGTGGTTTGCGGGTGGCTGCGCCCTATACGCGCTCTAGCCCCCTGATCATCCCCGAGCGGTGTGGCTGCAGGTGTCGTCGCGCGGGCTCGCCTGTCGGAGCTCAGACTCGACTGAAACGGGTAGCGGCCGTGGTGGGCTGGTCTGCA
>JBDTAX010000033.1:0-8373 GCA_039924425.1 Pseudonocardiaceae bacterium | reverse complement strand
GCGAGGTGCTGGGCGCGCAGCGGGTGATGCGGGTTCCCGGAGTGCTGCACCACCCACTCGAGCTCGGCACCGAGCAGTGTGGGCGGCCCCTGCGTGAAACAGACCGAGGCGACGTACGCCTCAGCCTCCACCCGGTTGTCCAGCGCCGTCGGCGGCTCGACCGACGCCCGGGGCAGCGCTGCCTTGAGCGTCACGCCCCACCTCCCGAGAGTCGACAACACCACGCTACCCAGTTACCCCGACACGCGTACCGTCAAGCGGCCCATAAGTAAGTACCGGCGCTCCCTCCTGGACGAGTGGCGGCAGCTCGCCCGCGCCGAGCCGCGCGACCTCGGCTCGTATTCCCGGGTGCCGGCGAAGCCGAGCAGGTCACCCGCACCGGTCAAAACCGGCGATGGAGCAGGTGGCCGCGTTGCCCGAACGCCCTGGTCGCCTAGCCGACGTGCTGGGCGCTCTCGAAGTCACGCCGTCGAACCGCCCGCCACAGCACTCGGGCAACCCGGACAGCGCTGTCCACCGGTGGCCTTCGGCCCGACCGTTGCACCGATCAGCCGTTAGCCGCATACGCGATCATGTCCTGTCCGCTACGGATCGAGATCACCTCGTGGGGCCGCCGTACCAGCACCGCAACGGCGCTTCGGTCGATCCGCCGGTGATCACGCCGCAGCTGACCCCGCCGGCCCGGATTGGCGGTTGCCCCCGCGAGTCGGCGCGCGGAGAGCACCCAAAACCGGGACTCGAACTGTCACGCGGTCGGTAAATAAATCACCGGCACGACACCGCCTAGGTGAGAGGCTCGTCAAGCGGGTCGCGCTACAGCTCACTCCGCCGGTGCCGCTCGTCCGCCGTCTCGCGCTCGTCCCGGTCGACGCGGGTGTGGCCAGCGAATCGTCATCGCTTGAGTGAACGCTGTGTACGCCCTGACGCGCTCGACGGTCTCGGTGGTGCCACGCAACGCGATCACCAGGCCGAACAGCAGGGTCATGCACCGGATTCCGGGGCGGGCGGCTAAATACACCAGAGCGGTCAGGGGCGGCAACGCCAACACCACGTTCACCGAGGACATGCCCGAGCTCCGCTGGACCCGCGTCGCGCCGGCAGGATCAGCGAATTCACGATCAACCCACACCGCCACGCGGCCACGACGATAAGTGCGCCGAGAAGGAATCCTATCCCAGGTGCCACCTGGAGAGCGACGCTCTCATCCATATTCAGGCGACCTGACATCAATTCGACGAGATGCACCAGTCCAATTCTGTCGGCATACCGATATGCCCAGTCAGGCGTGACGAAACGGGCACTTGCCGTGACATTGACCGCAGCCAACACTCGCATCGAAGAGAATATTTCGCGACGCATGAACAGGGTTATCGCCGCGTAGAGTGCCCACCAAATCACGATGTGAACCCACTGGTTTCCATGATCGCAGGAAACGCACAGGGACACCGGGCTGGATTCCGTCCCGCTTGCTATGTACCAGACGGAATTTATTTCCTGAAGAATGTAATCGCTAACGAGAAAGGTTGCGAAAATTCCGGTAGCCAACCAGCCCAGTGCCGCTCGCCAGGATCTTTTGGTCAGAAGCACCAGTCCGGTTGCGCCGACTGCCGTGAGCGACACGTAGAAATCCAGTAGGTCGTCAAGGGGGCGCCACCACGGAAGCGGTTCCCAACCTTTCGTGGTGAAAATAAGGACTGTTCCGACCGCCACGATGACTGCCATTGTCACCTGGCTGGCGACGACCAACCGGGACCGGGAGTCATGGGTGTCGTGGTGTGCCCAGTGGGTGGCGCGGGCTCCGCGCAGGAGCAGGCTCAGCGCGTCGCGCCACTGTTGCGGGCGCGCTCTGCCCTGGAGGTTGGCGAGCCACTCCTCGCGGTAGCGCTCGACCAGATCCGGGTCGCGGAGCTGGGCCGCCGCCGCGAGCACGATCCGCGCCGGGCCTGGGTGGATCACCTCACCGCCGCTCACGTCCCCGTCACCCCCCGCGCCCACAGCGGCTGCGCGGTCGTCTGGCGAGCGGACCGGGCCACGTCGGTAGTGGCGCGGGCGTGCTGCTCACCGGTCGGTGTCAACGTGTAATAGCGCCGCCGAGGGCGCCGTTCGCCGAGCTCGTCACTCTCCCACTGGCTGGTGACCCAGCTCTCGCGTTCCAGTCGCGCGAGCAGGGGATAGATCGTGCCGCTGGGCCGCCCGGTGCGCTCCATCACCTCCTGCCCATAGGGCCGGTCGAGCGCGAGCAGCGCTTCCAGCACCGCCAGCAGGGTCGGCGTCTTCCGCAGTACAGTGCCCATTCCCTGACACTACATAGGTAGTGACAGGATGTCCATCCTCCGGTACCCGCGGGCGCGTCAGGACATCGCCTGACTGCACCCGCGGGCGAGGGCTCAGGCGGCGTCGCGCGCGGTCGCGGCGTCCAGGGCGGGCAGGTAGCCGTCGCGGTAACCGGCCTGAGTGGGGTGATATGGCCCCACCGTTGAGGGCACGCTGGGATCGTTGATCCACGGCTCGGCGGAGCACACTCCGTGGCCGGCGAACCGGTCCCGTACGTCGGCGAAGCTGAACCCGGATTGCTGGCTGGCGACCTCGCTGATGACGCTGTCGAGCACGTCGGCCCCATGGTTGAGCTTGGCTCGGCGAGTCTGGTTCGGCACGAACGGGTCGGCGCAGCTCGGGGCGAGGTCGAACAGCCGCGGGTAGCCCAGCACAATCACCCGGGCCTGCGGCGTGGCGCGGCGGATCGCGGCGTAGGTGCGGGCCAGCCGGCCCGGCAGCACGGTCCGCTCGAATGCCTCCGCGGCGTCGACCGCGGCAAAACAGGTGCGGTCGCTGCTCGCGACAGTGCAGGTCTCAATGACGGGTGCGAACCCCGCGTCGTTGCCGCCGACGGTGATCGTGACCAAGTCGGTGCCGGGCCGCAGGGCCGAGATCTGGGTGGCGAGCACGTCAGCGGTCTTGGCCCCGGAGCAGGCCGCGAACTCGAAGCTGGCGGGGTGGTGCTCCGCGACCCACAGGGACGGGTAGGACAGCGGGCTGCGATCACAAGTCCCGCTCGCCGGGTCGTAGACGCCGGTGCCGAATCCCGAAGAGTAGGAGTCGCCCAAGGCGGCATAGTCCTCCGGGTACGGGAACGGCGCCTGGCTGGCGGCCGCCGCCGAAGCGGCACCGGGCAGAACCGTGACCACCATGCCCACGACAGCGGCCGCGCACAGCGACAAGCGCCGTCTTCTGCTCGCCTTGTTACCCCGTGACGTGCCTCGTTCGATCACAGCTCGTACCTCTCGGTCTCCTCGTTGATGGCCGCGGGCGTGTGGCGGCCGGACGCGCCGCATGCTCGCGGCACTCGAAGGGGTCCCGGTAGCAGGTCGTGCTGTGGACCTGCGGCGGACCGCTCTGACTGGAAATCGCCAGGCGGTCGCGGACTGTTACAACCCGTGACGGGGGGCCACATCAATGCGGCGTGGCCCCTCGTCACGGGTTGCGACTCAGCTGAGGTCGCAGATGACCGACTTGGTCTCGAGGTAGTTCTCCAGGGCGGCGTGCCCCATCTCGCGGCCCCAGCCTGACTCCTTGTAACCACCGAAGGGCAACGCGGCGTCGAAGACGTTCCAGGTGTTGACCCACACGGTGCCGGCGCGCAAGCGCTGCGCGGTGCGCAGCGCCTTGCCGATGTCGCGGCTGAACACCCCGGCCCCGAGGCCGTAGTTGCTCCGGTTGGCTACCGAGACGATCTGCTCCTCGGAGTCGAACGGGGCGGCGGCCACGACCGGGCCGAAGATCTCCTCCTGGACCGCGCGCATGTCCTCGCGGGTGTCGGTGAGGATGGTCGGCGCCACGAAGTAGCCGCGCTCACCAACCCGGTCGCCGCCGTGGATGGTGGCGCCCTCCGTGCGCCCCGAGTCGATGTAGCCGGTGACCCGGTCGAACTGCTCCTGGCTGACAAGCGGGCCCATGTCGGTGGCCGGGTCGAGCCCGTTGCCGACCTTGATGCTCGCGGCCTCGCGCTGTAACCCCTCAATGACCTCGTCGTACACCGAGCGCTCGACGTAGAGGCGGGAGCCCGCCACGCAGCACTCGCCCTGGTTGAAGAAGATCGCGAACGCGGAACCCTTGATCGCCTTGGCGATGTCCGCGTCGGCGTAGACAACGTTGGGGCTCTTGCCACCGAGCTCAAGGGTGACCTTCTTGAGGTTGCCCGCGGCGGCGCGGACGATCTCGCGACCGACCTCGGTCGAGCCGGTGAAGGCCACCTTGTCCACGTCCGGGTGCGCCACCAGAGCCGCACCCGCGTCGCCCAAGCCAGTGATCACCTGCAGCACTCCCGGCGGCAGGCCCGCCTCCAGGCCCAGCTCGCCCAGGCGCAGCGCGGAGAGCGGGGTCTGCTCGGCTGGCTTGAGGATGCTCACGCACCCGGCCGCCAACGCCGGGCCGACCTTCCAGGCCGCCATCAGCAGCGGGAAGTTCCACGGCACGATCTGCGCCACGACACCGACCGGTTCGCGCAGCGAGAACGACAGGTGCGACCCAGGCGAGGCCCCCGACATCGGGATCGTGTTGCCCTCGATCTTGGTCGCCCAGCCGGACATGTAGTGGCACAGGTCCGCGGCCAGCGGCACATCGGCCGCCTTCGCGACCGCGAACGGCTTGCCGTTGTCCAGCGACTCGAGCAGCGCGAGCTCCTCGAGGTTCTCCAAGATCAGGTCGCCCAGCTTGTGGATGATCTTTCCGCGTTGTCCCGGCGGCATCCGGCGCCACGGCGCGGCTTCGTCGAACGCCGCCCGAGCGGCTCGCACCGCCCGGTTCACGTCCTCCCGCTCGCCGTGCGCGACGTGCGCGATGACCTCCTCGGTCGCGGGGTTGAGGGTCTCGAACGTCTTGCCCGACGCCGCGTCCACCCACTCTCCATTGATCAGCAACTGGCGGCGCAACCCGCTGATTATTTTCTCGATGCGCGATTCTTCTACAGCCAACGTCATTAGAGTGGCTCCTTTGCCCCGAATGTCCTGCCTGACGGCCGTACGACACGTCACCCAGCAATACGCGAACAACCCGATCCACGCCACCCCCGTTAAGTGAGCTCCACGCGCCCAGCAAGTTGGTTTACGGCCGGGAAGGGTCGGATGGCGCGGTTCGGGTCTGGCGCCGGAAAACCCAGCCGCGGCCGGCGGTGTAGAACACCGCGCTGATGGTGCCGACGAAGAACCCGATGGGCAGGTTGGTGAGATAGGAGATGGCGATCGCGGCCCACACGATGCCCAGGGCCATGAGCACGGACACGACGATGGCCTGGCGCGGTGTGGTGGTGAAGGCGCACGCCGCTGCGGGTGGGCCGATGAGCAGGCTGAAGATGAGCAGCGAACCGACGACCGGGACGGCCATGGTGGTGGTCAGCGCGATCACGACAAGGAAGCACAGATCCATCCGCCGGGCGCTGACTCCTCGAGCCTCGGCGACCTCGGGCATCACCGAGGAGAGCATGAGGGGTCGGTAGAGCACGACGACGGCGGCGATGCAGGCGGCGCCGATCGCCGCGGTGGGGGCGAGCTCGGTGCTGGCGACACCGAGGATCTCACCGAAGAGCAGCGAGTAGATCTCGGGCGCGTATTCGGTCGTGCGGGACAGGAACAGATCGCCCAGACCGAGCAGCACCACAATGGTGAGCGCGGTGGCGACATCGTGCCGGGCCCGGCGGCCGAGGCTGGCGATGGTGACCGCCCCGGCGAGGGAGAACACGCCCATCCCGACCAGGGCGTTGACCCCGAGGAGGCTGGCACCCGCCGCGCCGGCGAACGCCCCGTTGGGCAGCGCGTGGGCGGCGAACGCGGACCCGCGCAGCACGGTGAAGAACCCGACGACACCCGCGACGACCGCGACGATGGTGGCCGCTTCCCAGGTGTTGAGCATGAAGTTCGAGAACATCAGCGGGCCCGCTGATGTCGGGACTGGCGGGTGCGCAGTGACGCCAACAGGTAGCAGGCGAACACGGCGGCGACGATGCAGAAGCTGACCGGCCAGCCTTGCTGGCCAGCCGACCATGCGGCGCTGTCGTAGGCGAGCAGGATCCCGGCCCAGGTGGCGGCGACCCCGATCGCGGCGGCGAGCCCGATGGCCAGCCCGGTGCGGGTGGTGAGCCGCAGCGCGGTGGCGGCCGGGCCGATCAGCAGCGCGGTGGACAAGATGGCGCCGATGCTGATGGAGGACAGCGAAACGGCGACCGCCAGGGCGAGGAGGTAGCCGACGCTGACCAACCGGACGGGCACACCGCGGGCGGCGGCCAGGTCGTAGCTGACCGAGGTGAGCAGCAGGGGCCGGTAGAGGGCGGCGATCACGGCCACGGTGGCGGCGCCGAGGACGGCGACGACCGGCACCGTCGACGTCGAGATCGTGAAGATGGAGCCGAACAGGACGTTGATGGTCGCCCCGGTGGTGCTCGAGACGGTGGTGTCCCAGTACAAGAACAGCGCGGCGACACCGAGTGCCGCGCCGAGCACGATCCCGGTGGCCAGATCCCGACCCCGAGGCCGGCGGATGCCGATCAGCTCCATCACCCCGGCGGCGGTCAGGTTCATCGCCACGAACCCGTAGAGGGTGGGCACTCCCACCAGAAACGCCCCGGAGCCGCCGGCGGTACCGATGTCGGACAGCGCGTGACCGGCGAAGGACTGGCCGCGGATGACCGTGAAGGTGCCGACCACCGCGGAGACAACCGCGACGATTCCGCCGACGGTCAACGCGACGTGCACCGGTGCGCTGGAGAAGAACCCCGGCTCAAAGAACCCCGCCATCGGCCTATCCCCGCCTGACCTGCGCGTCGCCACCACTGGTCTGGACGGCGCTGCCGGTGCGGACGGCACCGCTGTCGTCCCCGGACACCACCAACACCCGGCCCTGGGTGTGGATGACCTCCACGTGGTGGCCGTAGAGGTCGCTGAGCGTCTCCGTGCGGACCACCTCGGCGGTGGTGCCCGTCACCGCTCGTCCCGCCGCCAGGTACACGATGCGGTCCATGACCGGCAGCAACGGGTTCATGTCGTGCGCGGAGATCAACACCGCGATCCGCTGCTCGGTGGAGATCCGGGCCAGCAGGTGGACGACCTCGTGGCCGCTGCGGATGTCCAGGTTGGCCAGCGGCTCGTCGAGCAGCAACAGCCTGGGCCGGCTGATCAAGGCGTGCGCGATCATGACCCGCTGCTGCTCACCACCCGAGAGGTTCCCGACCCGGGCGTCGGCGAAGCGGGTGGCGTCGACCGCGTCGAGCATGTCCGCGATGGCCGCGTTGCGTGCCGCGCTGGGGCGGGCGACGCCGAAGCGGTGACCGTCGAGGCCCAGGCCCACGAGGTCGCGGGCCCGCAGAGGCATGTCGGGCTCCAACGTGATCTTCTGTGGGACGTAGCCGACGAGCTGGTTACGGCGGGTGCGGGGCCGCCCGGCCAGGCGCACCTCGCCCGCCGTGGGCGTCACCAGCCCGAGGATTACCCGGAGCAGGGTGGTCTTGCCCGCCCCGTTCGAGCCGATCAGCCCGGTCAGCTCACCGGCCCCGATGCGGAAGCTCACCTCGCGCAGGATCTGGCGGCCCGACAGGGTCACGCTGACGTTGTCGACCGCCAGGATCTCGGCGTTCGCTCGCGGGTTCACAGCGCCAGCTTGGCGGTGGAGGTGTGGTCGGCGACGGCCTTGGTGAGGGCGTCCACCTCGGCGAGCATCCACGATTGGTAGGTGTAGCCGGGTGTCGGCATCGTCTCGTACACGCCGACGACCGGGATGTTCGCCTGCCGCGCGGTGGCGATGAAGCTCTGGGTGAGCGAGTCGGTCACCTGCTGGTTGTAGACGAACACGGTGACCCGGTGCCCGGTGAAGAAGCCGTTCTCCAGCGCCACGTCCTGGGGGGTGGGGTCGACGCCGTTCATGATGTCGGCCTGGAACCGGAACGGGGTCAGGTTGTCGGTTCCCATCGCCCGCAGCAGGTAGTCGGCCACCGGCTCGGTGGTCGCCACCGGCGTCCCCGCGTACTTGGCCTTGAATGTGGCGATGGCCGCTAGCCACGGGCGGAGCGAGGTGATGAACTGAGCGGCGTTGGCCGTGAAATAGCTGGCGTTGGCCGGCTGCAGCTTTGACAGGTCGGCGGCCAGGGTGTCCGCCACCTTCGGCATGGTGTTCGGGTCGTACCACAGGTGCGGGTTGGGGGTGCTGTCTGGCAGATCGAGCAGCTGCTGCACAGTGATGACCTGGCGGTTTGAGCCCGGCGACGCGGATTCGATCTTGGTCATGAAGTCGTCGTAGCCCACGCCGTTCTGGATCACCAGCTGAGCGGCCGCGACGTGGCTGGCCACCCTGGGGCTGACCTCGTAGCTGTGCGGGTCGGTGTTCGGATCG
>JBDTAX010000032.1:0-41334 GCA_039924425.1 Pseudonocardiaceae bacterium | reverse complement strand
ATCGTACGAATCAATTCACCCTCCCGATCATGCTCCAGCAACCCCAGCTGGGCGTTGTCATAAGTGATCCCGAGATCAGCGGCATGGCGGGCCAACGCGGCAAGCCGCGCGTGCGCGTACTGCGCGGCGTGCCCCGTTGGTGGCCTGGTTGGTGGCTCTTCAAGGCCGGCCAACCGGGGGGTTGGCCGGCCTTGAAGAGCACCACAACGCTCGCCGTCGGCGAGCACTCGCGTGATGATCTCGGCCTGGGCCTCGGGTGTGAGCCGTAGGTTGAGGAAACCGGGACCGGCGACCTCGACGGAGCGGACCCCTCGGCGCAGCGCCAGCTCCCGCGCCAGCCAGCCAGCCAACTCCCTCGGCGGCACTCCCGCTCGCTTCCCGGTCTGCAATGCGATGTTGGTCACGTAGTCCCCGTGCTCGGGGTGGCGTGGGCGCTGGACGGTCACCGTGGCCGCCACCGCGGCGGGGTCGAGACCGCGGCTGCTCAGCACGTCGTGAGCAAGCGAGCGGACCAGCTCGGCGAGCGCGGCGGGAGTCACCCCTGGAAGTCTAGGGAGGTCCCCCGCTCGGCCAGCGAACCAGTGACGGCCCCCGCACTCACGCCGCCCAAGCTGGGCGTGCACGCTCGGTGCGGTACGCTCTGTTTCGGTACGCCCCCGTAGCTCAGGGGATAGAGCACCGCCCTCCGGAGGCGGGAGCGCAGGTTCGAATCCTGCCGGGGGCACCACATCTGACCAGCCGGAATGGTCAGCGCAGCTCGAAGCTGGGTGGTTCGTGGAATCATTCATGGATTCAGTCGCGCTACTCTCCGTCCATGGCTGGTCGTCAAAGCCGCCCTCGCGGGCCACATCGAGACGCTTCCGTCCGGGAGCTTCCGGGCAAAGGTGTACGCCGGGATCGATCCCCTGACCCACAAGCGGCGGTACCTGGTTGAAACCGCTCCGAGCGAAGGCGCAGCCAAGATCGCGCTGAGCTCCAGCGCCAGGTCGACGAGGACCGGCACCCGAAGACGGCCATCACCGTTCGCCAGGCACTCACGCAGTGGCTCGACGTCGCCGAGCTGGAGGACACCACCCGCGATCGGTATGACGACCTGGCTCGCCTGTACATCCTGCCGGCCCTGGGCGACATGCTGGCGAGCAAGCTTGATGCCGAGCTGCTGGAGCGCCTCTATGCGCGACTGCACCGCTGCCGCGAGCTGTGCACGGGACGACCCCGCGCGGGGCACGTCTGCCGACCGCTGAGCACCAGCACCACCCGCAAGATTCACTACATCATCCGCGGCGCACTCGAACGCGCCGTCCGCTGGCAACACCTCGGCGTGAACAAAGCCGCGATGGCCGAGGCACCATCACCGAACCACACCGAGCCGGATCCGCCGAGCGCCACGGAAGCCGCCGCGTTGCTCAACGCCGCCTGGGCCGACCCGGAGTGGGGTCTGCTGCTGTGGCTCACGATGATCACTAGATCTCGTCGCGGCGAAGTATCCGCACTGCGGTGGCGCCATGTCGACTTTGACCGATCAATCCTCTGGGTCCACCGCAGCAACGCCCAGACCAAGGCTGGGATCAAGGAGAAGGAAACCAAGACGGGGCAGCGGCGGAAGGTCGCGCTTGATCCCCACACGCTCGGGTTGCTGAGCCAGCATGGGGAACTGTGGGAGCAGCGCTGCTCCGATCTTGGATGCGCTCTCGATCCCGACACGTTCGTGTTCTCCCCGACTCCCGACGGGTCGGCTCCATACGCCCCCAGGTCGCTCACTCAGAAATACCGCCGAATGGTGATCAAGCTCAAACTACGCAGCACACGACTGCACTCCCTGCGCCACTACTCGGCGACTGAGCTGGAAGTGAGCGGAGTCGACCTTCGCACCGTCGCCGGCCGACTGGGACACGGCAGCGGCGGGGCGACCACTCTCAAGGTGTATGCGGCCTGGGTCGACGAAGCCGACCGCCGGGCCGCCACCACGATGGCCAACATCATCCCCAAACCGGTTGCCGTGAAGCCGCCGCGCGGACCGTACGAAACCATCGGGTTAATTCAGCCGAAAGCCCTGCCCAGATGAAGCGTCGCACTGGCGCCAGGCGCGCTCGGGCTTCTGGCGCAGCGTCCCGCTATCGGTCATATTCGGGACGGTCGAGACCCGATCGAATCGGCCCAGGTTGTGACCTTCGGCGCTATGTGGCGTAGTTTTCACAGCGATAGTTGGCGTGTTTCGGGCGGCCGACCTGCCTTCAGGCGCGGATGAATCCGCCGCCTTGAAGGAGTGGGACGGCACTGCTGCTGTCGAGTTGAGCGGCGGTGAGGACGTCATCGGGATAGCCGAGTTCGATCAGCTCACGGCCGCTGCCGCAGGCCTCCAACGCGGTCGAGATGTCGTCGGCAACGCTGCGGTACGCGGCCGCCGCGCCCTGCGCCTCAGGCGAGAGACTTGCCCATCCTGCCGTGTAGAGGAGATCAATCAAGCTGCCCGCTCCCCAGTGGTCTTCGACGGCCGGGCGGAGGCTGCCGTCGGGCCAGCGCTCGCCGGCGGCGATGACCGCGACCCGCAGCATCGGGTGCAGTTCGCGGCGCGTGAGCAGCCAATGTGCGGCTGCCCGCCGGTTGCGCAGGCTGACCCCGATGACCACCGATGCGGTCGTCGCCATTTGAAAGCTGATTGTGGAGCCATTCGGCGAGGGAAGCACAAGCCGTTCCAGGGCGGGAGCGGTGCGAACGCTGTGCGGCGAGAGGCTCACCTGCCCGGCAACCGCGTGAGAGCGTCCAACGGCCAGGGTCGCCTTGTGTTCGGCGGCGAAGCTCGTCGCTCGGTCATCGCGCCAGCGGTAGGGATAGACAACGACGTTTCGATCCGCGGCGACGGTCAGCGTCGTGGTGAAGCTCAGAACGTCGACGATGACCGCCACGTCGCAGTCGGTCGCGATCGCTTCGGCGCCCGTCGGCCCCCAGTCCATACGCACGCAGTAGCTGCCCTGTCGGTGAGCCCGCTGAGCCTTGTCCACTATGACCAGGATAACAGTGTTACAGTAATCACTGGCCGTGGGTGTCCGCCGATGTCGCTCAGCTCACGGTTCCCCGCTGTGCGGGCTCATCTCCGGTATCGGCCGACGGTAGGGTCGAGTTGCTTCAGGAAATGACCCTTCCGTGAAGGGAACCACGCATAACCGGCACCGCGTCCTCGGGAAACACCACCCAAGATCCCGTCGAGTTCGCTTCACGAAAGGTGTTGACCGTCCTCGGCGTGCCCGTCGAGGACGTTGGAGGCGGAGAGCGAGGCAAACCGTGGTTGCGACATGAGGTCGCAACCACGGTTTTGGTCGGTCTCGTCGGCGGCGATAGTCCCGCAGGACGCCGCGGTCAAGACGTAGAGGGTGTCGGGGATGTTGCGGGTGGGATGTTGTTGGCTGCCTCAGCTGTGGCGATGACCTCGCTTGCGTCAGGGGGCAGCAGGACGCCAGCGGCCACGGCGCGTTCGGTGGCGGCGCGCACCTGCTGAACGTACACGGTGTGGTTGGGGTAGAGCTGTTGCAGCCGCTCAGGTGTAAACGGCTGGTACTGGCCGAGGAAACCGTAGAGTGGCTTTAGTGGGCTGCTGCTATCGCCGCGATTGGTGGCGGTCGGAACGTCCTGCTCGGGCAGGCGGACACCGCCCAGGGCGTTGCAGTCGCTGTCCCGGACGATGGTTCCAGTACTGGTGTAGGTGAATCCCGGCTGAGATGGTGGGGGTGTTCCCGTGCGCGCCCAGTGGGTGATGTGGACGAGTGCGGCGTTTTGGGCGTAGCGGAAGGGGATCCTGCTCAACGTCGACGTCGAGACGGCGCAGGGCAGGCCGGACAGCGCATCCATGTCGAGGTCTCGCTGGGCCAGCCTCTGGATCTGGCACCAGCTGTCGTGGTCCAAGTGGCTGGATCCGGCGACCTCCCAGAGGCGGAACGTCGCGCTGTCTGGCATCGAGCGATGGAACGACGGGTCTGTTTCTGTGTTCAGTATAAAGACGGGGACATGGTGATCGGCGACGATGAAGGGAAACGAGGCGCTCGTCGCCGGTATCGGGGGAAGTCCCAGTCCAAGCTCCAAGGTGATCGTGCTCAGCCCGGTGATCAGGTAGGCGTCAACGAGCGTGGGGAAGGTGATGCCGAAGGTGCTTGAGTAGATCCATAATGTGCCGGCGGACTGAGAGTTACCGGTAGCGACTATCGTTTTCGGGGGCAAGCCGCCGAGCGGGTTCGCGCCGAGCGGGTGGCGGATTGTTTGCAAGGCTTGAGCGAAGATGCCATAGGCGCCGGACTCAAGGATGGACTTTCCCGTGTTCGGGATGTCTAGGCACTCGTAACGCTTCGGGTTGAACCCCTTCAACCTGGAGAGACCCTCGATTTGCGCGTCGACGGCGATGTACGCGTCACCGTCACGCAGGATCTGGTCCGCCGACCGCACCCACAGGGCATCGACGTCGTAGCCGAAGGTGACGTTGAGCCATTCGACGAACACGGTACCGCTGAACTGAGCGGGTGAGGTGGGACGCCGGACGAGCATGCGGGAGGTGTACGGGCCGCCGAACGTGGTCCCGGAGAAGAAGAACTCCTCCTCGGTGTAGCCGTAGCTGGCCAGATCCTGCAGCGCCGAAAAGAAGGGGTAGTTATGCGAGGAATCGCCAACCGGGCCGCTCGGAATCGGTCCCCTGACCTGGGCGGACTCCACAGAGCCTTCAGAGTTCTTAGGCACGGTGTCGAGTGCGGCGATCGCCGCGTCGAGTGCGGCGGTCGCCCAACTGGGCAAATCCCCCGCCTGCGGCTCCGGCTGGTGATGCGACCCGTTACCCGCCATGAGATCTCCCTCCATATGGATGCAGCTCACAAAAGTACGCGGCGTTTCTCGAAAAAACGACGCCGGCTTGGGTTGGTTACGGACCTTGATCTCAACGGGTCGAAGAAATTAATCTTGATGTAGATCGCGGCGGTGATCTCCAAACGGCCACCGATCGCATCAAGGTATCGGGCGAGCAGCTCGATTGTCGCGACCGCCCCGTGCTCGACCTAGCGCAGCCCGGCCCGTTTGCGCTGCTCGACCAGCCGCCGCAACACCAGCCCACGGCGCAACTGCTCGACGCGCTGCACGCGCTCCTCGGCGCTGCCGAGCACGTCGCCCAACTCCGCACTCACCTCGTCCCAGGTGTGCCACTCGGTACGGACGGCGAGCGAACTCGGCGGATACGCACTACCGTGGGGGTTTCACCCCAGACCCCGGTGGAGGCGGCGACATCGGCCGCGCGGGCGGCACGGGTGCCGAAAGCGCCGGCAGCGACAGGTGTGCGGGCTGTCGTGACCGGATCGAGGGATCGCCCATGACTGCACCCCAACCGCCGGTCGCGGCGCTGTCGTCTTCGCACGGTATCCGCCGCCACGTCGTGTGGAACGCGGGCATCACCGCCTTGGGCGGGTTGCTGTTCGGCTATGACACGGGAGTGATCTCCGGGGCGTTGCTGTTCATCGGCAAGGACTTCCCGATGTCCTCGCTGGAGAAGGAGCTGCTGACCAGCATTTTGCTCATCGGCGCGGTGCTCGGGGCACTGCTCGCGGGCAAGATCGCAGACAAGATCGGTCGGCGGCCAACGGTGCTCGGCACGGCGGCGCTGTTCGTGGCCGGGGTGGGGCTGGCCGCGCTGTCTCCCAGTTACGGCATGCTGCTCGTGGCCCGGGTGGTGATCGGGCTCGCGGTCGGATCGGCGTCGATGGTCGTGCCGCTCTACATCAGCGAGGCCGCGCAGCCGCGGCTGCGCGGCGCGCTGGTCAGCTTCAACCAACTGGCCATCACGCTGGGCATCCTGGTGTCATTCCTGGTCGACTACGGGCTGGCCGCCACCCAGAACTGGCGGCTGATGTTCGGCCTGGCCGCGATCCCCGCGATTGCGATGTTCGTCGGGATGCTCTTCCAGCACGAGAGCCCGCACTGGCTCATCGGCCAGGGACGCGAGGACGAGGCCCGAGCGGTTCTCGAGCAGGTCCGCGACGACAGCGACATCGACGCGGAGATCACGCAAGTCCGCGAACTGTCCCAGCGCAAGTCCACCGCCCGCGACCTGCTCAACCCGAAGATCCGCCGCGCGTTGCGGATCGGGATCGCGTTGGCGATATTCCAACAGATCACCGGCATCAACACGATCATCTACTACGCGCCGACGCTGCTGTCCGCCGCCGGGTTCGGGGCCTCCGCCGCACTGGCGGCCAACGTCGGCTTCGGCATCGTCAATGTGAGCATGACCATGGTCGCGATCTGGCTGCTCGACCGCACCGGCCGCCGTCCACTGCTGCTGAGCGGCACCACCGGCATGGCGGTCGGCATGGCGACGCTCGCGTTGACGTTCCTCATCGGCGGAAGCCAGCTGCACGGGCCAGGTGCCGTCGTCGCGATCATCGGGTTGTTCGTCTACACCGGATCGTTCGCCGTCGGCCTGGGTCCGGTGTTCTGGCTGCTGATCAGCGAGATTTACCCGGTGAAGATCCGCGGTCGGGCGATGAGCGTGGCCACCATCGCCAACTGGGGCGCGAACTTCGTGGTCACTGTCTCCTTCCTCACCCTGCTCGCGGCGATCGGCGATGCCGGCACGTTCTTCTTGTTCGGCTTCCTGACTCTGGTCGCGCTCGGCTACTTCTACCGGCAGGTGCCGGAGACCAAGAACCGCACCTTGCCGGAGATCGAGCGTGACCTCGGCATCCCAGTACCACCTCCCTCGACCCAGCGGTAAGGAGATACCAGCATGAAGGCGATCACCGTGGTGCCCGGCAAGCCCGAGCAGCTGCAGGTCAGCGAGCTACCCGACCCGCGGCCCGAGTCCGGAACTCTGCTCGTGCGGGGACGGCTGCTGGGCATCTGCGGCACCGACGTCGACATCGTCGAGAACGGCTACGGCTGGCCGCCACCCGGACGGGATCGGCTGGTGATCGGTCACGAGTCGCTCGGCACCGTCGTGGCGGCCCCCGCCGGCAGCGGATTCACCGAGGGTGATCTGGTCGCTGGCATCGTGCGCCGTCCCGACCCGGTGCCGTGCGCGCCGTGCGCACGCGGTGAGTGGGACTTCTGCCGCAACGGCCAGTACACCGAGCGCGGTATCAAGGAACTCGACGGCTACGGCGCCGAGCTCTGGCGCGTCGAACCCGATTTCGCGATCCGTCTCGACCCCGGCCTGGGTGACTGCGGGGTGCTGCTCGAACCGGCGTCGGTGCTGGCCAAAGCCGACCGCCACTGGCTGGAGCGCCTGACCACCTGACCAGACACGACGAGAAGCCAGCGAAATGAGGAGCCCGGCCATGGCACCGAAATACCTCGCCATCCTCTTCGACATCGACGGAACGTTGATCATCAGCGGTGGGGCCGGTGCCGCCTCGTGGCGGATGGCCTTCGACGAGCTCTATGGCATCCCGGCCGACATCGGCGAGTTCACCGACACCGGCATGACCGATCCTGATGTGGGGCGCCAGACCTTCGTCGCCGTGCTGCACCGTGAACCCAGCCGCGCAGAGTTCGCCGCACTGCTGGAGCGGCGGCTGCATTACCTCCACCAGACGGTGGCCGACTCGCCGGATTACCGGGTCCTCGACGGGGTCGAGAACCTGCTGCCCGCGCTGCTCGACGAGGGTTACCTGCTCGGCATCGTGACCGGCAACCTCGAGGCGGCCGCGCACATCAAGCTGCACCGGTCCAGGCTCAACCGGTTCTTCTCCTTCGGGGGCTACGGCTCCGATGCCACCGACCGCGGCGAGCTCACCAAGATCGCCCTGCACCGGGCCGCCCTCGTCTACGGCGAGGCGGTGAGCCCGACACAGTGCCTCCTCATCGGTGACACCCCGCATGACGCCGAGGGGGCGCACGCCGCCGGCATCACCTGCGTGGGGGTGGCCAGCCACAACTTCTCCGCCGAGCAGCTTAAAGCGGGTGGGGCGGACTATGTCATCACCTCGCTCACAGAAGGGCTACCACTGTGACCGGCTGTTTCGATCACACCGGCGGCGAAGGGACCGACGGTGCCAGCTGAGCGCGTCGTAGTCGTGATCGCCACCCCGCTGGAGGCGGAGTTGGTGGCGCTCATCAAGGCCGTTGATGACCGCCTCGAGGTCCGCTACCAACCCGAACTGCTGCCCCCGCCGCGCTTCCCCTGCGACCACCGCGGGGTCGAGTCGTTTCACCGGACCCCGGAGCGGGAACAACAGTGGCGCGCGATGCTGGCCGAGGCCGAGGTGCTGTTCGGCCTGCCCGGGGATTGCCCGCGGGGGCTGGCCGATGCTCTGAATACCAGTGCCCGGTTGCGTTGGGTCCAGGCCACCGCCGGCGGTGCCGGTGAGCAGGTGCGGGCCGCCGGCCTGACCGGCGAGCAGCTGAACCGGGTGCTGATCACCCGCGCCGGTGGTGTGCACGTCGGACCCTTGGCCGAGTTCGCGGTCCTCGGTCTGCTTGCGTTCACCAAGGGTCTGCCTCGGCTGCTCGCCGACAAGGCGGCACGGCGCTGGGATCACTACCCGATGCCCGAGCTGGCCGGTACCACCGTGCTCATCGTCGGGCTCGGTGGGATCGGCATCGAGGTGGCCCGGCTGGCCAAGGCGTTGGGCATGCGAGTCATCGCCGTCAACCGCACCGGCCGCACCGACTCGCCGTACGTGGATGAGGTCCGCACCTCACGGTTCCTGCCGGATCTGCTGCCGGTGGCCCAGGGCATCGTCCTCACCCTGCCGTTGACTGAGGAAACCCGCGGGATGATCGATGCGGCGGCGATCAGCCGCATGCGCACCGGCGCTGTCCTGGTCGACGTGGGCCGCGGCGGCGTCGTCGACGAGCAGGCGCTGGTCCAGGCACTGCGGCAGGGCCGGCTGGCCGGGGCGGCGCTGGACGTCTTCGCCACCGAGCCGCTGCCGCCCGACAGCCCGCTGTGGGACCTGCCCAACGTGCTCCTCAGCCCGCACACCGCCGGCCTGTCGTTGCGGGAGAACGAGCGGATCGTGGCTCTGTTCAGCGAGAACCTACGGCGCTACCTGGCCGGCGACGATCTCCTCAGCCGCGTCGACCCCACCCTGCTCTACTGACTGCCAGGGAGATGACCCGTGACGATTGCGCCGTCGGGTGAGCAGTTCGAGATCACGAATGGTGACCAGCGTGCCACGATCGTCGAGGTCGGCGGTGGGGTGCGCGAGTACGCGGTGGCGGGGCGCCGGGTCCTTGACCCCTATCCCGTCGACGACATGTGCGACGGGGCGCACGGCACGGTGCTCGTGCCCTGGCCCAACCGCCTCGCCGACGGGCGCTACCAGTTCGACGGGAGCGACCACCAAGTGGCGCTGACCGAGCCGGACAAGGCCAACGCCATCCACGGATTTCTGCGCTGGCGCTCATGGCGCGCCGAGGACCACACGCCGAGCCGTGTGGTCATGAGTACGCGCCTGCACCCGATGACGGGATACCCCTTCTGCCTTGATGTCACGGTGGCCTACCAGCTTGGCGACGGTGGCCTGGTGGTGGCGACCACGGCAACCAACGTCGGGACGACGCCCTGCCCCTACGGTTGCGGTCAGCACCCCTACCTGTCGCCGGGGACCGGACTGATCGACGCGTGCACTCTGCAACTCGACGCCCAGACCCGGATCCTGACCGACAACGAGCGCCAGCTACCCACCGGCAGCGAACCCGTCGCCGGCACGCCAGTTGATTTTTCCCAGGGCAAAACCCTCGGGACTCAGAAGCTGGACTTCGCCTTCACCGACCTGACCCGTGACTCCGCCGGGCGGGCGTGGGCCCGCCTCACAGGGCCCGACGGGCACCAGGTCGCGCTGTGGGTGGACGAGCACTACCCCATTATTGAGATCTACACCGGCGACACCTTGAAGCCGGAACGTCAACGCCGAGGACTCGGGACAGAGCCCATGACCTGCCCCCCGAACGCCTTTCACAGCGGCGAAGGGCTCCTACGGCTGGAACCAGGCCAATCAGTGACGACCACGTGGGGCGTGTGCTCGATCTAGCTGAACCGAGAAAGCGAACCATGCTTGCGGGTTGTCGGCTGGCCGCGAAACGGGCACACCCATAGTGGACGGGTTGGGGGGCGCGGCGCGCTGTGCGGTGGTTTCGGAAATCTGGCGTGGCGGCGGTCATGGTGGCCTTGCTGGGTGCGGCCACGGATGCCGCGTCCTGCTCGCCGCCGTCGGCTGCCGGCCCGTGCGCGGTGACGAGAACCACCAACGTGGCGGTGCCGATGCGCGATGGCACCACCCTGCGCGCCGACGTGTACCGGCCCGCCACCCCCAGGTCCGTTCCGGTGATCTTGATGCGCACCCAGTACGGCAAGGAGGACGCCCAGGTCGAGCCCTCGCGTTACCAGCGCCCGGGCTGGTTCGCCGCGCACTGCTATCTGGTGGTCGTGCAGGACATCCGGGGGCAGGGCGCCTCCGGGGCACGTTCTCGGAATTCACCAACGACCGCGACGATGGCTATGACAGCGTCGAGTGGGCCGCGAGACTGCCCGGATCGTCCAGGAAGGTTGGTATGTACGGATCGTCCTATGTCGGCGCGACCCAGTGGCTGGCCGCCGAGGCCGCTCCGCCGCATCTGACCACGATCGTGCCTACCAATACCGCATCGGACTACTACGACGGCTGGACCTACGAGAACGGCGCGTTCCGGCTGAACTTCATTGAGCCGTGGGCAATGGAGGCGTCGGCGACTCCCCCGTCAACGAACTGATGCTGGCGTGGTGGGACCATTTCCTGAAAGGTGTCGACAACGGTGTGAGCAACGGCCCGACGGTCAACTACTTCGAGATGGGCGCGAACGTCTGGAAAACCGCGCCGACCTGGCCGCTTCCCGGCACGCGCTGGACGAACTACTATTTGTCCAGCGGCGGGCAGCTGGTCATCACAGCGCCGACTACTGGGCAGCAGCCCGACACCTACGACTACGACCCCCGCAATCCTGTGCCCAGCGTGGGCGGGCATTCCTGCTGCGTGGCACCGGGCGGCTCCCAGGGGTCCTACGACCAACGCTCCGTCGAACGGCGAGCTGATGTGCTGGTGTACACCACCCCGCCGCTGGCCACTGACACCGAGGTGACCGGGCCGGTCAGCGTCACGCTCTACGCCAGCTCCGCAGTACCCGACACCGACTGGACCGCCAAGCTGGTCGACGTGCACCCGGACGGCACCGCCGTCAACCTCAACAACGGCATCCAGCGGGCCAGCTTCCGGGAGTCGAGCAGCGCGCCGACGCCGATCGAGCCGGGCACGGTCTACCAGTACACGATCACCGTGTGGCCGACGAGCACCCTGTTCCGCGCCGGCCACCGGATCCGCCTGGAGATCTCCTCCAGCGACTTCCCGCAGTTCGACCCGAACCCCAACACCGGGTCGTGGCTGGGAGACAGCACAGCGACGCAGGTCGCCCACCAGACCGTCCTGCACGACGCCCAGCACCCCTCAGCGCTCGTCCTGCCTGTCATCCCGGCGTCGGCGTCGGGCAAGGCCAGCACCACGTTCCCGATCACGACCCGCCCGTGATCTCAGCTAGTTAGATATAACTGATCTCTGCGTGGCGGGTGCCCGCCGGCAGTAGGACGTCTGATCCGAGCGTCGTTGCGGGCATCGCGTCCGTCGTGGCGGCTGTGAGTTGGCCGAGCCGGCACGGGTAGATGTAGCGCACACCGGGTACGGGCGCGGGGATGTCTATAGTGATCAGCTTTGCCGCTTGGTCGTGCCGAAGGGTGTAGCCGAACGGTGATCCGAAAGCGGTCGGGGACCCAGACACGGTGACCGAGTGGCCGCCGTCGCCGCGCAACCAGGCTGGCATGACGCCTGGCGCGATGTAGATGTGTGGGTCGTCGTCCTCGCCGGCTTCGAAAAAGAGGATGTCGCGCAGCAGCAGGGTGAATTCGGCTGCGGCCCATCCGTGGGGGATGTCACCCATGTACCACCAGCGGTCCGGGATCTCGGCGAGGTCGCTGGCGATCGGGTAGGCGTGTTGTTCGTTCCAGGCTCCTTGGGACACCTGCCACGATTGGTTGGCGTCGGCTGGGTCATCGGTCCGTGAGATCTTGGCGAACGCCGCGTCGCCGACTGCCCAGGCTAGGCAGGCGTCCATGCGGTCGACGTCGCCGAGCAGGAGGAAGGCGTGCGCCAGTTGCAGGGTAAGGTAGGGCCCGTAGGCGTGCCAGGCGGCGTCGTGGCGGAATCCGCCGGTGACGAAGTGCACCCAGATCGTGTCGAGGGTCATACGGAACGCCTGGTCAATGTCGGTGCCGAGCTTGGCTCCGTAGTAGAGCCGGGTTGGGTGGAAGTAGCAGAGCGCACCGATGATGGTGGAGTCCAGCCGTCCGACATCGGCCGGGCCGGTGGGTATGAAAGTCTGCCATTGGCCCTGCGCTGCCTGCTGCCCCAGTACCCATCGGATTGAATCGGCGGTCGCGGTCTTCAGGCTGTCGAACGCCGCCCAGAGTTCCCCGATTTCGGGCCGCCCCAGTCGCTCGGCCAGTCGGGCTGCCTCGTAGAGCCCGGCCAGTCCCCATAGGTCGTCCCAGTAGTGCGGCTTGTCTTTGTCGCCGATGTGCTCGGCGCTCCATCCCGAGGGAAGGAGCCCGAATTCGCTGCGGTTGTCGCGAATCCACCGGGCACCGTCGGTGACGTAGGGCGCGTACACCTTGGCGCCGAACGCGGCCCCCGCTCCCTGGATGCGGTCGAATCGACCGAACGCCCAGAGCGCCTCACCGTTTGCGTCCCATTCTTGGTCGTTGCGTTCGTGGTCGCCGCCGAAGAAGCCGTGCTCGTTGACAGCTCCGATTGTGTTGTAGCCGGTGTTGAACACGGTTGGGTAGTACTGACCGAACTGGGCTCCCGCCAATCCTGAGTCACCGGCCAGTGCGCAGGCGATTCCCTCCACGGAGGAGTCACGAATCCAGAACGAGTTGTAGATGGTTGGGCCGGGGTGAATGACACCGTTGTCGGCCAGGATCAACAGGTCGGCCCGGCAGGAGCGGTACAGGTCGAACAGGTGTGTTACCACGGGTGGCAGACTGGCCTGCAGGCCCGAGCCGTTCAGTTTTCCCTGCCAGAAAGCCAGGTTAGCCGCCTCAAGGTCGGACGCCGGCGACGCCGCTAGTTCGGCGAAGTCGCTCGGGTCGCGGAAGTCGTCAACCGGCAACCGCAGGTCGAGCGTGAACTCACCGCCGACCGAGAGGTCGAACGGCCAGAGGAAAGCCGCTGTGCATAGGCCGGCGATGCTGTCATGTGAGATGTCGGCGCCGTTGAGAGCGCGACCAGCCGCCAGATCCGCGAACGGGTTGGTGGCCAGGTACTGGTCGGGGTCCCACGAGCCGTTGGGATTGCCGTAAAGCCCGTACGAGGCGGGCGCGGTGTCGAAGACCGGCCCGGAACCGGTGTTGGTTTCCACTCGCCGCTGCGCGGGCAGGTAGCGCAGGAAGCTCAACTGGGAATCGGCCAGGTAGCGGCCGGCTCGGTCATGGCGGACGAACCCGCTGGGCTTGATCGGACTGACGGCCACCCCAAGCCAGCCCGCGGTGGCACCGGCGCCAGCTGCGGTGGCGGTGAGGCGGTTCAGCACGATCGAGCGCTGTCGCAACCCGACGGTGGTGCCGAGGGTCCGCTGGGTGAGTTGGACTCCCATCGGTGGACGGTAGGTCGTGGTCATGATGGGCAGGTAGCCGTCCTGGCGGTGCTGCTCCAAGGCGGGCGAGGCGATGCCGGGCTCCAGGCATTGGGGCAGATGCAGCCCGCCTGCCGCGTCCAGGAGGAAGAACGACACCGCGTACCGCTCATAGACTGGTTCGATCTCGCCGGCTTGACCGATCAGGCTTTTCTGCGATGCGTCTTTGACTCCGACCATGCCCCAGTAGCGGTAGAGAGCGTTCGAGGAGAGTGCGGCCTCCTTGGAGTCGAACAGACCGCTGTCGAATTGGTCGATCCAACGGCGAAACGTCTGCTGCAACCACCAGGGCAGCGGGTAGAGCGAGCGGCGGGCCCAGGCACGCCACATCACCTCGTAGAACATCCACTCATGCGGCAGGGCCACGGGAATGCCTTTCAGCTCAGGACCGCCTCAAGCAGGACCGGCGCACCCACGCTGGTCGGGAAGGTACGACCCCTGTTCACTGTAGTACCCGAGCCCGCAGGAGACTATGACCTGACCAGCAGTGTCCAGCTGGCGGGACTGACGCCAACGTCCGGCCTGACGCTCACGTGGATCCGCTTGAGGTTCTTCCGGCGAGCCCAAAGGACCGCAACAATCAGACCGGATCTTTTCGCCAAGAGATTACATTTTCTAACAAAATCAGTTCCGTGTTTTCTGGATCGTACACGCGTTTGACACTTCCATCACCCCATGGAGAGAATTCCGGTTCGGGTAGTCCCAGCTCGGATCACCGTCGTGCAACTTATTCATCTGGAGCCATGCAAGGCTATCTGGGCCGCCGTCTGCGACAAAGAAGTCACGCACAGAACCCGGACCAAATTTTAGCAAGAGAACCCCGACGGAGTAGGTTCCGACGCCCTCGGGTATCTGGTCCTTTGCTACGTAGACAAAGTTTCCAGGTCCATTAGCAACCTTCGAGAACAGCCAGTACGTGTGCCCGTTCTTCGGCGGCGTCCTGACAATCATGTCTACAATTATATCGCCACTCACGCCAGCTTACCATCCCTCGATCGAACACTCACGACCTCCACGGGATATGACCCGTTCACATTGCAGATCTCCCCAGAGCCTACGGGTAAAAGAGCCGCCGATGGAGACGGTGGAGGCGGCACGAGCGCTGAAGACGGGGCGAGGCCGTCTATTCCTCGCAGGCTGGGCGTTTGGTTAACGAGCGACACGACTACCACAATAGCCATTCCAACAATTGACAGCAACGCCAGCGCTAGAGCGAACTTTTCAAATAGAGCAGTATTTTTCGCTTCGCTAATCCCCGAAGGGGCTTCCGCCGGCTTTCCGGAACTTACTTTTTGACGTTGGCCTAAAAAGATAGTAAGAGTGAGAGAGAAAGCGATGACACCTGCCGCGCGCAGTGAGACTCCCATGCGTAAGTTCGCACGGCCGCCGCTCTGGGGACCGCGAGGATTCAGTATCTGCTGTCCGTGCACTATGTCGAGGGCAAGCAACCGCCGGCGCCGGAGGTGATGAAGGAGCTATACAAGGCGGTCACCGCTTTCAATGACGATCTCAAGGCCAGCGGCGCTTGGGTTTTCGCGAGCGGATTGCACACCCCCGACGAGTCGAGCGTGGTTCAGTCCCGGGGAGGCGAGGTCCTCGTGACCGACGACGCCGCGCTCGAGCTGGCCAAGCGCGCCACCCTCGCCTGCCGGGCGCCAGTTGAGGTACGGCCGTTCCAGGACGAGCCAGCGGCGTGATGGTCACGAGGAAAGGCTGGATCAGGGTTTGCGGCCGACACCACCGGCGATGCAGTGCTGGACGGGGCGCAGCGGCGCGATCTGTGGCCCGTCGGGCCACCACTGAGCGCACAGGGTGAGGCCGGGTTCCAGCATTTCGAGGCCGGGGAACATGGCTGCGATCTCGGCCCGGGTCCGGAACCACCCGCAGCCGAGCGGGCTGTGCAGAAAGACCTGTTCGATCCTCCGGGCGAGCGGGCTGTACTCGCTGGTCTCCGGGTCGAGAAAGTGGCTGATCCCCACATAGGAGCCCGAAGGCAGCGCGTCAATGTACTCCCGCATGAGGTCGGCCGGGCTGCGGGTGCCGTTGTAGTGGTGCAGTGTCGCGTTCTGCAACAACGCGATCGGTTCCGAAAAATTGAGGTGCTTGCGGACGGTTTCGTTGTCGAGGATGTGGCGCGGCTCGAAGATGTCGGCGTCGACGAGGTGAGTCTGGGCGTTGTCCTGGAGCAGCGCGCGACCGTAGGCGACGACGACAGGGTCATTGTCGACGTAGATCACGCGCGCCTCCGGATGGATGCGCTGGGCGATCTGGTGGGTGTTCTCCGCAGCCGGCAAGCCTGAACCGCAGTCGAGGAACTGGGTGATTCCGGCTTGGTAGGCGAGGAATCGGACCAGGCGGATCAGGAACATCCTGTTGTCCCACGCGATCTGCGTCGCTTCCGGCGCCACCAGCAGGATCTGCCGGAGGAGCTCGCGGTCGACTTCGTAGTTGTCCTTCCCGTTGAGGGCCGCGTCATACGCCCTGGCGATGCTCGGCTTGGTGATGTCTATGACTGGCGCGGTATCGCCGGAAAACAAGGGGTTGGTGCTGCGCATCAGGCCTCACAGAGTGGTGCGGGTGCACGTGAGGGTAGGGGCACGGTGAGGTGGGGCGACTCTCGGGGTTCGGGTTAGTCCAGGCCGGCTGACTGGAACACCTCGATCGCCAGCGCCGACCAGTCCAGGTCGCCTCGACCCTTGTTGACCGACGTGGTGAAGCGGTCCAGGATCAGGCTGGCGATCGGCATCGGCACCTCCAGTGTGGCCGCGGCGTCCAACAGCAGCCGCGCGTCTTTGCGGCCCAGCCGCAGGCCGAATCCGGGCGGGCTGAACTTCCCGGCGGCGATGGCGGCGCCGTAACCCTGGTAGGCGGCTTCGGCCCGATCTGGCCGGCCGAACACCGGCGCGGCTAGGTAGCCGCAGCCGTGGCTGGCCAGTCGGGTACTGGTCGTCGGCGAGCATGCTCAGCACGATCCCGCCGGGTTCGGCGACCTCGGCCGGCGTCGGCGCCAGGCTCACTCCCGCAAGTTCCAGCAGCGGTTGGGCCTTGGCGGCGGTGCGATTGTAGACCCGCAGCCGGTAGCCAGCCCGCGCGAGGTTGCGCGCGATCGGAAGTCCCATGTTGCCCAGGCCGACGAATCCGATGCTCTGCTCCACGTACTGGCCCCTTCCCGAGTGAACGTCCGACCTCATTCTGGTCGACTTAGCCCCCAAAAGGGTGATCATTGCGCAGATTGAACAGAAAAAATCACCAGGAGTGACTTTACGGTGCGTGACAATGAACCCGAGTGGTACTCCCCTAACGAGCTATCGTCGTTCTGTGACGAGGGTGGATCAGGCCGTGCTGGATCAAACCATGCTGGATCAGACCGTGCTGGCCGAGGAGCTGATGACAGCCATGGCCGCGCTGCGGCGCCTGGTGCGCCGGAGGCTGCCCTCGGCGGAGCCCGGAGCGCCGTTGCGCGGCGCGCATGTGGAGCTGCTGCAAGTCATCAACAAGCAGCCGGGCATCGGGATCGCGTCGGCGGGACGCGCCCTGCACCTGGCGGCCAACTCGGTGAGTACGTTGGTCAACCAGCTCATCGACCTCGGGATGCTGGTACGCCAGACCGCCCCCGACGATCGTCGCGCCGCGCGGCTCTGGCTGACCGAGAAAGCCACGCAGCGGTTGGCGGCGTGTCACCAAGTCCGCATCGACTTCATCACAGACGGCGTGGCGGAACTCTCCGGTGCCGATCGCCAGGCCCTCAACCAGGCGCTTCCCGCGCTACGCGCGCTGCTGGTCGCGCTCGACGTCGCCGAGGCTCGATGACCGCCGCGCGCCGACGAGGTCGGACACCTGCCACATTGAGGCGTACTTCCCGCCAATGCTGAGCAGGTGGTCGTGCGAGCCGATTTCGGCGATCCGGCCGCGGTCAAGCACGACGATCCGATCGGCGGAACGCGCGGTGTGCAGGCGGTGGGCGATGACGATGGTAGTGCGATTGCGCGCAAGGCGCCGCATCGCTTCCGCCACCCGCGCCTCGCTGACGAGGTCCAGATTGGAGGTCGCCTCGTCGAGCAGCAGCACGGTCGGATCGATGTGTTCCGCGCGGGCCAGCGCGATCAGCTGCCGCTGCCCGGCCGAGAGCGATCGGCCGCGCTCCGCTATCTGGTGCAGGTAACCGCCGGGCAAGGTGGCGATGAAGTCGTGCGCGCCGACCGCGCGGGCGGAGGCCTCCACCTCGGCGTCGCTGGAACGCGGCCGGCCGTAGGCGATATTGTCCCGGATGCTCCCGGTGAACAGGAAGCCTTCCTGCGGCACGTAGCCGAGTTGGTGGCGAAATGCGCGCAGGTCCAGGCGGCGCAGGTCATGCCCATCCAACCGCACGCTGCCCTCATCGGGGTCGTAGAAGCGGGCGAGAAGTTTCATCACGGTCGACTTGCCCGCGCCGGTCTGTCCCACGATCGCCACCGTCTCGCCGGCCGCGATCCGCAGGGTGATGCCGCGCAGCGCTTCGGGTGGCTTGGTATCAGTCACCGTGGGATAGGCGAAGCGCACACCGTCAAAAACGAGCTCGCCGCGGAATCGACCGACGGGCTCGGGTCGCTCGGCGGTCGGTGTCAGCGTGTCCAGCCGCATCAACTGAGCGATCCGGCCCACCGAGACCCGGGTCTGTTGCCAGGAGTCGAACACCTGGGAGAGCTGCTGGATCGGCGAGAAGAACATGTCGATGTAGAGGATGAAGGCGATCAATGCGCCGGTGGTGAGCCGGCCGGAGGAAATCATTCCCGCGCCGACACCGAGGACGATCGCGTCCGCACCGGCGGAGAGAAACTGCACGAACGGAAAATACGTGGCAACGAGCCGCTGCGCGGCGAGGCGGGTCGTGAGGTAATCGCGGCCGAGCCGGTGGAATTGTATCCTCGTCTCGTTCTCGTGGGTGAACGCCTGGGATTCGCGAACTCCGGACAGGCTCTCCTGGAAGTCCGCGTTGACGATGGCGATCCGTTCCCGCGCGAGGTCATAGAGGCGGGCCGCCGTGCGGCGGAAGACCACCGTGGCGATGGCGAGCGGCACCACGACGGTGAGCGCGCACAGGCCGAGCTCTGTGTTGATCAGTATGAGCGCGGCGCCGACTCCCGCGAAGGTGACCAGTGAGACCAGCGCGGAGAGCAGCCCGTTCTCGATGAGAGATTCGAACTGGTCCACATCGGTCGTCATCCGGGTCATGATCCGGCCGGCCATCTCGCGTTCGTAGTAGTCCAGCGAGAGGCGTTGCAGCTGGGCCCAGATCCGGATCCGGAGCGAGAGCATGATCCGCTCCGCGGCGCGGCCGGTGACGAAGATCTCGCCGATCTGGTCGGTCAGGTCAACCAGGATGACGACAAGGAAGATCGCGGAGGCCGCGAAGAGCACGGTCTGGGAACCGGCCGACACGCCGTTGTCCAGGCCCACCTTGATCAGGATCGGGCCGGCCAGCCCCGCCAGCGCGTCGACGATCACCAGTGACAGGCCGACCAGCAGCGGCCGCCGGAACTCGCGCAGCAGCCCGGCCAGCCGGAAACTCCGCTCGGGCCGTGATTCCCGGTCGAGGTCCACGGTCGGGAAGTCCCGCACCGGGGGGAGCTCGGCGACCCGGGCCAGCAGCTCCGGAGTCGGAGCGAGGTTGGCGCGCCAACCACCTCCGCCGCCGCCGAGGCCTGGACCGATACTCGGCGGGCCGATCGTGCGCTGCGGGGCGCGTCCGGTGTTCGCGGTACCTTGGCCACCGGTCCACGCCGAGTCGGTACGCCCCGCGGGGCGCCCGTTGACGCCAGCGTTGGTCCGTCCGTTGCCGCCAGCGCGCAGGGAAGTCGCGGGCTGGCGTTCCAACCCGGAGATCAAGGTGCGGTAGAGGGCGCTACCAGCGAACAGTTCATCGTGCGTGCCCTGCTCCACGACTTGCCCCTGGTCGAGCAGGACGATGCGATCAGCCAGGTGCAGCGTGGAGCGCCGGTGTGCGATCAACAGCGTCGTCCGGTTCGCCAGCACACCGCGCAGCGCGTCGTGCATGGCCTGCTCGACCGTGGCGTCGATGGCGCTGGTCGCGTCGTCGAGGATCAGGATTCGCGGGTCGCTCAGGATCACTCTGGCCAACGCGATGCGTTGCCGCTGGCCACCGGACAGGCTCAAGCCACGTTCGCCGACCATCGTGTCGTAACCGCGCGGGAGCCGTTCGACGAAATCATGCGCCTGGGCGATCCGGGCGGCCTCTTCGATCTGCTGGTCGGTCGCGTCCGGGCAGCCGTATGCGATGTTTGCCCGCACCGTGTCGGAGAACAGGAAGCTCTCCTCGAAGGCCACTCCGACCTGGCGGCGCAGAGAGTGCAGCGTCACGGTGCGCAGGTCGTGCCCATCGACGAGAACGGCGCCGGCGTCCGGATCATGGAAGCGGGCGACCAGCATCGCCAACGTCGACTTCCCGCCACCACTCGGCCCGATGATCGCGACCCGCTCACCAGCGGCGATGTGCAGTTCGATACCGCGCAGCACCGGGGTGCCCTCGGCGTGCCCGAAGTGCACGCCGGTGAAGGTGATCTCGCCCCGCAGCTCGGGCAGGGGCACCGCTTCGGGTGCGTCCGCGATGGCCGGCGGCAGGTCCAGCAACTGGAAGATCCGCTCCACCCCGGCCCGGGCCTGCTGGGCGATGATGAGCATCCCAGCGAGCTGCCGGGCAGGTGCGACGAACTGGGCGACGTAGGTGGAGAACGCGAGGAACGTGCCGAGCGTGATCTCATGGCGCAACGCCAGCCAACCACCGAAGGCGAGAATGGTGACCTGGCCGAGCGAAGGAACCGCCTCCAGCAGCGGCTGGTAGCGGGCCTGGAGCCGGACCGCGCGCATGCGCGCGCCGTAGAGCGACTTGGAGGCCTCGACGACCCGGCCGAGTTCCCGGTCCTCTTGGCCGAAGGCCTTCACCACGCGCACGCCATTGACGTCCTCGTCCACGATCTGCGCGACGTCACCTTCGCGTTGCTGGCCATCCCAGGTCGCCGGGAAGACCCGCCAGCGCATCCGGTAGGAGATCACGAAGAGCGCTGGCATGACGATCAGACTGACCAGTGCCAGCACCGGGGACAACGCGAACATGACCCCGAGCGAGAGCAGCATGAGCAGCACGTTGCCGCTCATCATCGGCAAGAAGTTGAGCAGGCCCTGGACAAGCATGGAGTCGGAGCTGGCTCGGGCGACGAGCTGGCCGGTCGGCATCCGACCGAGGTTGTCCAGGTCCATCGTCTGCAGGTGGTCGTGCATCGCGTTGCGCAAGTCGTACTGGACTTCCAGACCGACCCGGCCGCCGTGGTAGCGGCGCAGGTAGGTGAACCCGAAGCTGGCGAGAGCGACCACGATCAGCAACACCAGCCAGGGCCACAGCGGCGAGTCGTGGCGCAGGATGACCCCGTCGACGATCTGCCGCGCGATCAACGGCACCAGCACCTGGCAGGCGCTGCCCAGCAGCGCGCCGGTCAGCGCGAGTGCCACGTCGCGCCGGTGCTTGAGCGGGTAGCCCGCCAGCCGCCGGATCCATCCCGGCTTTCCGCGCGGGCTCAGCGGACTAGCCTGCCGAGGAGGGCGGAGGCGATGCTGATCATCACTGCGCCGGACAGGATCAGGACGCCGAAGTCCACGCCGAGCTGCGCGGGGGTGCCGATGAGCAGGCCCCGCAGAGCGTCAACCTCGTAGCCGAGTGGGTTGACGCGGTTGAAGACCTTCAGCCAGCCGGGCATGAGGTTGATCGGGTACAGCGCGCTGGAGCCGAAGAACAGCGGCATGGTGATGGCCTGCCCGATGCCCATCAACCGGTCATGGGTGAGCGCCAACCCGGCGATCGTGATCGACAGGCAGCAAAAGAAGGTTGAGCCGAGGATGACGATTGCCGCCACGCCCAGGAGCTTGAGCGGGTTGTCGGTCAATGCCACGCCGAGCAGCGCGGCGAGGATGAGGACCACCACGGCTTGGACCAGGGCGCGCACCGAGGCGGCGAAGGCCTTGCCGGTGACCAGGGCGATTCGCGGAGTGGGGGTGACCAGGAGTTTGGTCAGCACCCCGGCGTCGCGTTCCCAGATGATCTGGATGCCGTAGAAAATAGCGACGAACAAAGCGGATTGGGCGAGTATCCCGGGCGCGAGATAATCGAGATAGGGCACGTTGCCGGTGGGGATGGCCCGCAGCCGGGTGAAGGTTTCACCGAAGATCAGTAACCACAGGGCGGGTTGGATCGCCCGGGTAAACAGTTCGGTGCGGTCGTGGCGGAGTTTTTGCACCTCGACCAGACTCATGGTGAAAATCCGGGAGAGCACCAGCCGAGGAAAGCCGATCGGAGTCAGTTTACCCCAGTCGGTTAGCGGTACGACGAGTTGCTCGGACATCGCGCATCCCTTCTCCAGAGCCGCCAGAACCACCGGAACCGTTGCTCAACCCATCACCGGTGACGGCGCGGAACACGTCGTCGAGGGTGGCGTGGGGGCCGACGCGGGCCTTGAGCTCACTGGGTGTGCCCTGGGCGAGGATCCGGCCTCGGTGCATCAGGGCGATCCGGTCGCAGTGCTGGTCGGCCTCGTCCATGTAGTGGGTCGTGACCAGGACGGTCATCCCGGTGTTCGCGCGGACTTCGATGATCCGTTCCCAGACGCTGGCCCGGGCGATCGGGTCCAGACCGATGGTGGGCTCGTCCAGCATCAGCAGTCGCGGTGCGTTGACCAGGGCCTGGGCGAGTTCGAGCCGACGGATCATGCCGCCGGAGTAGGTGCTCGCGGTGCGGTGGGCCACGTCTGTCAAGTCGACCGATTCCAGCGCGGCGTCCACGATCCGCCGTCGCTGGGCTCGCGGTACGTCGAACAGGCGGGCGAACAGGGCGACGTTCTCCCGGCCGGTCAGTTGCCCGTCGGCGGACAATTGCTGCGGCACATACCCGATCAGTCGCCGCACGCCCAGCTTGTGGCGGGCCACATCCACCCCGAAGACCTCGATCACCCCGACCGGAGTCGGCAGCAGTGTTGTGATCATGCGGATCGCGGTGGTCTTGCCGGCGCCGTTGGGCCCGAGCAAACCGAACACCGTCCCAGCGGCGACATCGAGATCAATCCCGTCGACCGCGACCGTGTCCCCGAAGCAGTGGCGGATCCCGCTGCCGCGAACGGCAAGTGGAGCGTTCAGTGTCATCACGGGGTCGTTCATGGGGTCGTTCATGGGGTCGTTCATCGGGTGGTACACCGCCCCTGCTCCGGATCGCCCTGGCCCGGCTCGAGGGCGACCAGCAGCGTGCGCAATGCGGGCAATGCCCGGGTGAGTGCCTCGCGCTCGGCGGCGGACAGCCCCGCCACGACCCCCGCCATGAGCTCCATGCGGGCTTGGCGCCCCGCCGCCAAGCGCTGGCCCGCAACCTCGGTCAACCACAACCGCGCGGCGCGGCGATCCACCGGATCGGTGTCCCGTACCAGCATCCCCAGGTCGATGAGCTGGTCGACCAGCGTGCTCACCGTGTTGGCCGCCAGGTGCAGGACCCGCCCGGCCGCCGCGATCCCGATGCCCGGCTGCCGCTCGATAACCCCCATCAGCTCCAGCTGCGCGCCCCGCAACGGTGGCCCGGGCACCACCAGCCGCAGCCGTCGGCGCACCAGGCGGCGCAGTGCAGTGACAGTGGCCATCAGCTCATCGCCCAGCACCGTCGACTCAAGTTTCGTCACAGGACGAAGATACGTCTGATTAGGAGCTAATCGCAATAGAAGGTAAATGTGGTCAGTCAGCGACTGTGAGTCATCGACCGCCGCATCGTTGATCCGCGGTTTCCCGTTGACCGCGGGTGGGCTCCCATCCCGCACCGACGGCCGCGTCACCCACCCCTCAGAGGATCAGCAGACGAGGGCCGGGACGATCGCGCAGCCCCTCGGCCACGGCGAGCACGTGCCGGTCGGGGACCGGGTCCGCGTCCAGCGTCCACAACCGTCAACCTGCGCTGGGGTTCCCGAACTCAACACAGCGCTGTCCGTAGCTCGGTCAGCACAGCTCTGTTGTTGAGTTCGGGAACCCAGGAGCGGGCGGGGGGCCCAGGAGATGAATTCAGATCTCTTTGAGCGTGCTGCTCAGGAATCTGATCGTCTCGGCGGGGGATTTGGCCTGGACGCACAAGCGATCCATGACCACCAGGTAATGCTGGACATCCTGGATTTTGTCCAAATAGAGGGCGCTGGTCAATTGCTCAAGGTAGACGATGTCCGGCAGGTCAGGTTCGGAGAAGCGCAGGATCGAGAACGGTCCACCCACCGCCACGTGCGCACCGGCGTAGAACGGTATGACCTGGAGTGTGACGTTGGGGAGGTCGGCCACCTCAATCAGATGCCGGATCTGCTCCTGCATCGCCGAACGGCCGTCGAGCCGCCACAACGCCGCCTCATCGACCACCGCCCACAGGTTGGGCGCCCCGGGTTGAGTGAGAACTGTCTGACGTTTCATTCGCAATGCGACACGACGCTCGATCTCATCGGCGGGCGCACTGGGGCTGCCGAGCAGAATAACAGCGCGAGCGCTTTCCTCAGTCTGCAGCAGGCCGGGTATGAGCTGGGGCTCATAGTTGCGGATGACGGCGCTGGCCTGCTCCAAGCCCAGATACATCTCGAACCAGCTGGGCAGGAGGTCGCTGTAGTGGTGCCACCAACCGGGCACGTTGGACTTCCGGGCCAGCGCCAGGAACGATCCTCGCTCCTGTTCGTCGACTATGCCGTAGAGGGTGAGCAGATCCGCCACGTCGCGCTCCTTGAAGCCGACCCGTCCGAGCTCCATGCGGCTGATCTTGGCATGGGAAGCCCGGATCGCGTGGCCAGCCGCTCCGGTGGTGATTCCGCTCGCTTCACGGAGCTGACGCAGCTGGTTGCCCAACACGATGCGCAGCGCGGTCGGCCCCAGCTGCCCCGCCTGCGCGTGACCGCTGGCCGAATCTTGACCCGACCAAGCCGCTCGCACCATTCCTCCTGCCAGTGAAGTGTCACGGATAGACCTACCTTAGACGGCAACCGGGCCGCCCGAAAGCCCGGCGAGGCGCTGCGCACCCCGAGTTGGGAGATCGCCGGCCATCTCGGCGAACTCGTCCTCCTTCAGGGCCTGAACGAACGCGGCCAGCTCGGCGCGGGCGTAGACCAGAGCAGGGCCGCCTGGATGCCGGGAGTCACGCAGGGCGATCTTTCCACCGGGCAGTTCCGCGACCTCGACACAGTTCCCGTGAGGGTTGCTGTGACTACTCTTCGTCCACCGAACCCCCCGCGGCGGGGCGGCCTGCATACCGTCCGCAACCTGCGGCATCTCCCACCTCTCCAGAGACTCTGGCCGGCCAACTTCCCACCGGAGCGGCCACCACACCCCGCCACGATGTGGTGTGAGCGTATTGGAGTGCGTCTGCTCTTACATCGGTACACGACATCAGAAATCACGCACCCGATGCGGCATTCCAGTGAATCACTCCTGGTGCTTATTCGCACACAGGAGCCATCCAGGAAAAATCACGGGAAGTGCCCGGAGTGCCACGCAACGCGTCAGAGTCGGTTGTCGTCGAGCGCCATGGCGCACAAGAAGCTGGACCGCTGTGCCGTTTCCCCGTCCTCGGGCTCGGATGTCCGCCCGGTGGCCATGTAGCAGACCTGCCGCGCGATGGCCACCGCATGGTCACCGAAGCGCTCGTAATAGCGGCCGATCAAGGCGGCGTCCACGGCCTGTTCCACGCTGTGTGGCCAGTCCGCGGCGAACAGGATGGCGAACAGGTGGCGCAGCAGCGCGTCCACCTCATCATCCGCCGCGGCCAGCCGGCGGCCCGAGCTCGGATCCTGGTTCTCGATCGCGGTCGCGGCGTCCTCGGCGAGCTGGCTGGCGAGCAGGCCCATCCGGGCCAGCACCGGTCGGACCGTGCTGGAGACCATCGGGTTCGGGTGCTTGAGCCGGGCGACCAGAGCGATGTGTCGCGCAAGATGGCCCATTCGCCGCACGTGACCCAGTGCATGCAAGGCCGCGACCAGCACCCGCAGATCCCCCGCCACCGGGGCCTGCAACGCAAGCAGGGTGACGCAGCGCCGCTCCGTATCAGCGTGCATCGCGTTCAGCTGTTCACAATCAGCGATGACCAGACCAGCACGCGCGAGATCAATCTGATGCAGCGCGATCGACGCATTGATCACCATCTGGCCGGCCAGCCGGGCCATCCTCGCGAGATCGGTCATCAGTTCATCGAGCTCGGCACGAAACGTAGCCCGCATGGCACCCACCTTATCCGCCCATCTGCCCCATATCAGTACACCCGTAGTCCACGTGCCGCAAACGGCCGTTTTCTTAGCACCGCTGGCCACCACGCGCACCGCGACGCGGGGATCAATCCGGGCTAGCCATCCGCGCGTGCAAGAATTCCAGCGTCTGGCGGAGCACGCGCGAGACGTGCATCTGAGAGATGCCGACCTGCTCGGCGATCTGGGTTTGCGTCAGGTGGCGGAAGAACCGCAGCGCAAGGATCGTTCGTTCCCGGGGGGCGAGCTCGGCCAGCAGCGGGCGCAGCGCCTCGCGGTCGTCGATCAGAGCCAGCTCGGCGTCCAGGCCACCGATGAGATCGCCCAGGGTGGCCTTGCCCTCCCCGGAGCCGAGCATCTCATCCAGCGACGAGCTCCGGTACGCTTCGCCGGCCTGCAGCCCTTCGATCACCTCCGAGAGTGGCAAGCCCAACCGGCCAGCGATCTCACTGGGACGGGGAGCGCGGCCGAGCTGCTGGGACAACTCTGTCTGGACATTCCTGATGGCGATGTGTAGATCCTTCAGCCGCCGCGGCACCCGGGTGGACCAGCCGTGGTCCCGGAAATACCGGCGCACCTCGCCCGTGATCGTAGGTACCGCGAAGGAGAAGAACTCGTAGCCGCGGGCCGGCTCGAACCGGTCCACCGCGTTGATCAGTCCCACGGTGGCGATCTGGACCAGATCCTCGAGCGGCTCGCCGCGGCCGGCGAACCGGCGCGCGATGTGTTCGGCGACCGGCAGATAGCCGCTGATCAGCTGCTCACGCAACCGCTTCCGCCGCGGATCCTCGGGAACAAGCTCGCTGAAACGGCGATGCAACGGAGCCAGATGCGCGTATTCATCGTGTTCGGTGCCGACCGAGGCCACGGACGGAGTCACGGCTGTTCTCGCCCAGCGTCTTTCATCGCCCAGCGTCTTTCATCAAGGTGACGCGCACCCGGCCAGCCCGGCCCGGCTCCGCGGGCACAGCCACGGCGCTGACCTCGTTCGCGAGACACTCCAGCACTCGCCAGCCGAACGACCCGGTGGGCAGCCGATCCTGCACATCGTCGACCTCAACTTCGGCGGCGACCTCGATTCGCTCGGGCCGTATCGTGAACGCGCAACTCAACATCGCGTTGTCGGCCGCGATCCGGGCCAGCATGGCGCAGAGGTCATCAACCGCCATCCGTAGGTCGTCAATCGAGTCGAGGTCGAAGTCGGCACGAGCGGCGAGATCAGCGGCCACCGTGCGGATCGTGGGGATCGCGCTGGTGCTGGCCGTGGTGCGCAGTTCAAAAAACAACCCGACCTCCTCGCGGCCAGGATCTACCGGCTCGGCGCCGCCCGGGGGCGCGCAGTCACTGTCCACGTACGTCACCGCGCATCACCCGTCACACGAGTTCGTCAGAGCATCGGTCACGGTGTCCGCGAAGGTGAACTGGTCCCGCAGCTCGGTTGCCTCCATAGCCCGGTTGGCGACTCGAGAGTGACACACCAGCCGCAGGACGCGGCGCTCGCGAGTGGCGAGCTCGTTGCACACGAACAGTGCGGACAACCCGGCGGACCCCAAGAAGTCCACCCCATCCAGATCCACCACCACGACGCGGGCGGCCGACAGCTGCTCCTGCAGGACGCTGGCCAAGGCTGGCGCGGTGAGCGAATCGACCTCCCCGGTCACCGTGACCACGCGCGCATCGGGACCATGCTCGGCAACCCGCAGGCCGATGATGTCAACGGGGAACTCGCTGTCCACCGGCATCACAATAGATGTCAGGTCAGCGCGACCCTCATATGGGTTGGGTGCACACCCGAACTGTGCGCTCCCAGTCTGGTGTCCCGGTCGCGACCCGAGACCAATCGTGGCACGCTGCGCCCATCATGCACCTGTATCTCTGGGAGGCTCACCGTGAGCGCGCAGCCCGCGTCGACCGCGGCATCGGAACGGCACGACCCGCTGGATCCGGCCGCGCTGGAACGCATCCTGCTGGCCTTGGAGGATCTTCGCGACGGCAACTTCCACCGCCGCCGCGATCGACGGCCTGATCGATGACCTGACCCGGCCGACCACCAACCTGGCGAGGGCGCTGGCCGCGGTGTCCGCCCTGAAAACCACTCCAGAAGGCCACCCAGACGGTCACGGGCCGACCGTCGTGGAGTTCATCGCGGGTTACGGCATCCACGATTGTGGCCGGCGCCGCGCTGCGCGCCGCACCCACCCGGGTGGCGTTCGAGGTCGAGGACACCGGCATCGGCATCCCCGCGGACAAGCTGTCTGTGATCTTCGAAGCGTTTCCAGCAGGCCGACGGGACTACCAGCCGGCGTTACGGCGGCACCGGGCTCGGACTGTCGATTAGCCGTCAGCTAAGTCAGCTGCTCGGTGGCGAGCTGGTGGTCCGCAGCGAACCCGGAGTGGGCGTGGACAGCTGGGTCCCTCCGCTGGGGCCCTCCGTTGGGGCCGTCCGCACGGCACGTCTGGGGGATGTACTCCGTCGCGGTGTGTGGAGGTCTGGACACAGGCCGTACTCTGGTGCCTGTGATCACGGACCTCGGTGCGCGCACCCGCACGACACTCGCCCCGGTCTCGATCGCACACCGCTCGACCGCACACCGCGCCTGTGAGATGGTTCCTGTTGAGCTCACCAGGCAGTCGCTCTACCCGCGCAGGAAGGACATTCGATGGTTAAGTCACTGGAGAAGGTGTTAACCTTCTTCGTCGTTATCATTTTGATCCTCCTTCTCTTGGATTTGTTGGGAGGCTTCATCTCGAGCTCGATTCCGGAGGCCAGTGACCGGCTTCGCGAAATTATGTACAACATGTGGTACGGATTCCAGCATATCGTCCACTCCGGCTCTGGATACGGCGCTGGAGCGCGTTGATGCCACCAGCGGTTACGTGTGGGACCGCTCTCAGGCCTTCCGGCGCACGGGAACGCAGGCCAGCTTGGTCAACGAGGCGGTCAGCCGCTGACGCAGGAACCCGAACAGGTTCCTCGCCATTGCCGGATCCGGGGATTGGGCAACGATGGTGAGCGGCCGGTCAAGGAGCAGCCGCGCTGGGCCGATGTCCGCCAAGTCGCGACAGTAGCCCTGGGGGGACTCACGCGCGGGGTCCAGTGGCGGCTGATCAACACCCATCCGGTATAGATTTACCTTGGCTTCACTCCGCTTGCCGTTGACCTGCACCATCGGGTCATTCAGCGGCACGAGCGCGGTGGGTGTGGTGTGTGCGGCCGCCGCCTGCAGTTCGTTGAGCGCCAACGACGGTGCGGGGGCCCCGCCTGCGGTGAGGTCTGGTGCGGTAAAAGGTCTACAACCCAACGCTGGGTCGATGAACTTGGTCAACAGCCCGTTGTCACTAGCGTTGGTCAGGACGGTGCGCACCGGCAGCGCTGCGATGTTCGCCGCGTTGTTCTGCGCCGTGCGCCCGCCCGCCAGCGCCAGGTAGCTGGTGTCGAGGTTGTCGCTCTGGTCCTGGTCAACGACCGAGAAGTCACGAGTGGTCGGGCAGGGTCGGCCATCACGAGCCATTCCCACGGGCGGCACGTTCAGCTTGCCGGCGCGGATCGCGGCGTTGGCCGCGCGAAAGAACTCCGGTGCGCCGCAGTAGGCGAACTGCCCGAACGGCGAGCCGGGCACCCCGTTGACGCAGCCGTCCGTGGCACCACGCAGTGTCAAGGTGTTGCCTTGGAAGCCGAACCACAGGCCGAGCACGGAACCCGCGGGCAGCCTTGGCACGATCGGTGGGATCGCCGGCTGGGTCCCCAGGTCGACGACGAGCGGCCGGTAGATCGCCACTGCGCCCGTTGCCGGATTGATGATCGTGGCCTCCACGAAGGCCGACTGGTTGGCGTTCGCCTCATGGCAATCCCCGTTGCGGCGATTTGTCGCCACCAATCGGTAGGGCGTGGCCAGGCCCTGCGGGGTGAGTGGCGCAGCCGGGACGATCAACGTGCAGCTCGGGTTGGGCGCTTTACCGCCGCCACCATTCGGCGCGGTCTGCAGGGTGCGGTGCCGCTCATTGTTCCGCCCCTTGTGGGCCGGGTCCGGGTTCGGCTTGGGGTCCGCCGCGGTCGGGGCCTCGGCGGGCGGGGCCGGGGCTACGCCAGGAGCCGCAGCGTCACCAGGAGCCGCGCCTGTCGGCGCAACCGCTTCGGGACCGGCCTGCGCCTGCAAGGGCCCAAGCAGCACGATCGGCAGCGCGACCGCGACGGCAGACAGGCTCCAGCGGGCGAAGCGTGGTGTACGGGAAGTCACCAGCGCCACCTCTCTCACGTATGTGCATAGGTGCGGCGGCCGCTACTGGCCACCAACTTCCGATAGTTGGCACCCGCTGCGCCCGCAGCGGCGCGAGCACACCGAACCGGGGGTGCACTGCCGAGACGTACCTGGTAAGGACCGTCTGCGCCGCGACTTGAGTCGCTTGAGTACTAGTGACCAACCGTCGCCGCGGCGGACATTACGACGCGCGGTCGCCGGCTGGTCCAGAGCTGAGAGCCCCCAGCCCACGAGGGCGCCCACAGGTGGCTTCCCGGCGACGAAAAGTCGCCCTTTACTCCGAACAGACGCAGCCGTACGGCCATTTGCCGGGCACCGTTCTCAGTCGTACCCTTCTCAGCCGCACACTTCTGAGCCGCAACCGTCTCAGCCGCGCCGCCTAGCCGTGCCAGCCGACCGGCCGCCCGTCCGGGCACCTGTCCGGGCACCCAGCCGCCGTGATGAGACACCGCCCTGATGGGTCCCTGAGCAACAAGGTCCGAACATGCCAGTGGGCAGTGACCACATGGTGGTCACTGCCCACTGGCGCTATCCTTGTTCAGCCCCTACCGAGACCGTCTCCGACCAGAAGCCGGCACGGTGGTGTGCCCATTGACGGGAACTGATCGGAGCGGGGCCAACTTGTTCACGATCTTCTCGGCACCCTCGTACAGCAAAGGCAGCGCACCCGCCACTATTTTTCCCGTGCGGTTGATGTGCTCGACACCCGGGACGATGACCTCGGCCTGAGTGGCGATCGTCTTCACGTTGACCAAGCAGTCCTCAAGGTTGTCCGCGATGCAATTCAGGGTAAAACCGACCACGAACAGGTAGGACACGAGAACCGCGGTCAACACCGCGACGAGGGCTACAGTCAGGACAACGAGAAGCATGCGCTGGCCTTATCCAGCCAGCACTTTGGTAATGAACGCGTGGTGCGTCAAGCCCTCTGCCAGCACCATGTCGACCCTGTCGGCCGTGACCGGAATAAGCGCAGCATTGGCGGTGTTCTCCGGAATGGCCCGGAGGGTGTCCCGGACACCGGCCACATTTCGGTCGATGGCCTTCACCATCGACAACAGGGAGGCCAACAGCAGGATCACGACAAGGACGACACCGAGCCCCATCGCTATCGCGACCCACCAAAAGGTGATCTCTTCCGGCGCATAGCCCGCAGGACCACCCCCGTACCCGACGTACCCGAGTAGAAATGTCATCGCTAACCTCCAAGCCGGGCGCGGCCGCGTTGCAGGCCTCCGAGGATGACCTCACCGTGGTCAATCGTCTGTCGCAAGTCCGCCAACGGGAGCGTGTTCCGGTATGCCTGCTGCAGTGCCGCGTTGATCTGTGGCGCCTGCCGGGCGATCCGGGCGGCGAGGACCAGAAGCGGGGCTACCAGCGCGACTACCACCGTGATCAGCACGACAGCGATCGCGAAACCCAGGAACCAGCCAAACATATGCGCCTCAGGTGGCTCGGGCAGATGTGCCGCAAGCAACATCATCCCACAGCCCTCCTTTCGATAGCCGTAGTTGCTGGGGAGTCAGAGTTACCGGGAAGTCGGGAGACTCAACGGTCCGGTACGGTCGTCACGCAGGTTGCCACCAGGTAACTCTGAAGCGTCTGAGTTGCCGTGTGGACGTCGTGGTCTTTCTTGACGTGGTCAATAACCTGACTCACCAAAGCGTCTTTGCTGGACGCGGTCAATTGAGAGCCACATTCTTCGTGAGCGCACGTGAACTGCAACATTATCTTACTCCCTACTCATTCAAGCTGGTTAAACCTGTTCCGCCATTGCTCGCACCGGGGCGAGGCTGGCGTTGATTGACGGCAAAACCTCCGGCAATGTTCTCGTCTGATAAGCGATGGCGTTGACTCCCACGATGACCGTACCCAGCGTCCAGGCGACGTGCTTCAGCTGAAAAATCACCTTCAACAGCGAAAGGCCGACTACGGCTACGACCAGCGCAACGGCGAGCAACGTGACCCACCCGGCTGCGGGCATGGCGTCCTCCTCTTTCTCGGTAGACTCATCCGATTTATTCGCTCACTAGACACCCAGCGCGGCCAGCAGATGACCGACACGTTTCACGTAGCGGGTCGAGCCAATAGCGATCTGCTTGACCGCACCGTCTGTCACAGCCAGCAGCTCAGGAACGTTGTCAAGCTTCCCGGTCAAAACCACGCCGTGGTACAGAATGTCATCCACGGTCGCGCGGATGCGATCCACTGGCGTGACAATGCGCTTCATCAACAGCATGACGATGGGCAACACAACGAAGACCAAGACGAAGTCACCAATCCACCACAAGAACATTTCTTGTCTCCATTCGTGACGCCTCGAAGGATTCCACCGACCACGATCCGGAGGTTGCCTCGACCGCGCCTGGCAGACTCGATGGCCATCGCCTGTCCCCTCCTTCGCTCCCCTGCCAGCGTCCCGTGGACCAGCGTCCCGTGGACCGTTTTGTGAGCCGTGTCGTGGTCTCGCCTACGCTGCGCGTCTCAGTTCTTGCTGTGACGCGAAACACTAGTCCACACGGATGAGCGGGAGCCTGTCAAGAGGAGCTGCGTGCCCCGGACTCGGGACCCAACACACCGCAGACGCCCCAGGCAGAGCTATGTGTTGATAGTTGTTTTACAGTCCGTGCTGCGGGAGTATGAGGCCATGGGCAGCGCAGCACCGTTGAAGGTCAGCACAGCGCCGTTGACCCTGCGGGCGGGCGACCGGGGCCGCCTGGAGGCGATGGTGCGCTCGGTGTCGGCGCGGCCGAGTCTCGCGCGACGAGCGCGGATCGTGCTCATGTCGGCGGAGGGCCTGCAGAACGCGGAGATCGCTCGCCGGACCGGGTCGACTCGCCCGACAGTGATCAACTGGCGCAATCGCTATGCCACCGGAGGGATCAAAGCTCTCGGCGACCTGCCCCGGCCTGGCCGACCCGCCGTGGTCGACGAGCTCAAGGTGGTGGCCACCACACTCGCTGACGGTGGTCGTCCCCCAGCGCATCTGGGCGTCAACCACTGGTCGTCCCGGCTGCTGGCCCAGCAGCTAGGCATTTCGTTCGCCACGGTTGCGCGCATCTGGCGCAAGTGGGACATCCAGCCGGAGCACGCCGAGACGTTCACGGTCGGCACCGAGCGCACCCGCCAGACCCATCCCGGCGTCGTCGAGACCACCGCGGGAAGCCCACCTCGTCAAGGTACTTCTGACACGCACGCTGACCTGCACAAAGGATCTTCACGATTGGTTGAAAATCGGGCATCACGGGATCTGGATCAGTTTGCGGACCGAACCCTCGACCCCAAATCGGCCTCGAAGTCGGTACGGGCGGAGTTCCACGGGGCGCGGGGCCGGCGCTCCGGACCGACGAGCAGACCCCACAGCTAGCGCCGGCAGGTTAGCCTGACGCCCATGTCGAGCGCGCGGCGGCGCAACCTCCCCCAGCCGGCCAACCCGCTGCGTGCGGTCATTTTCGATGTGGACGGCACGCTCGCCGACACCGAGCGGGATGGTCATCGGGTAGCGTTCAATGAGGCTTTCCAGGCGGCTGGCCTGCATTATCGGTGGAGCGTCGCGGAATACGGCGAACTGCTCGCGACAACCGGTGGGCGCCGACGCATCGACGGCTATCTCCGCCGCAATGGGCACGCCCCTGCCGAGGCCGCCGCACTGGCCGCGCAACTGCACCGGGACAAAACCAGCCGGTTTGCCGCACTGGTCCGCACGGGCGCGATGCAGCCCCGGCCGGGCGCGGTGGAGCTGATCGCGGCACTGCGAGCCGAGGGCGTGGCCACCGCGGTCGCGACCACCGGCACCGGCGAATGGGTGATGCCGTTGCTTGACCTGCTTTTCGGGCTCGATGCGTTTGATGTCGTCGTGACTGGGTCGGACGTTACCGACTTGAAGCCTGATCCGGCCGTCTACCTGGAGACGCTGGCTCGCTTGGGCCTGAGCACCGCCGACGCGATAGCCATTGAGGACTCCGCGAACGGGGTGCACGCCGCTGTCCGAGCGGGGCTGCGGTGCGTGGCGGTGGTCAACGGGTACACCCGTGACCAGGATCTGTCCGGCGCGGTGGCGGTGCTCGACGACCTGGCCCGCCCGGGTGGAGTCACGGTGCTCCGGGGTCCCCAACAGGGTCCCGAAGAGCATGCGACGTGGTTGCGCGAGGGACTGACTGTAGCGGCGTTGCGCCGGCTGGTCACGGTGGTGGCGTAACGTCGAGCGGGCGAGAAGTCCGGGTGTTGGAGTCCAGGAGGTGGCACAGCCGTGTCCGGATCGATTCGAGTGGCGGTGATCGGGTCCGGTCCCTCCGGACTATACGCGGCCGATGAGCTCAGCAAGCATGACGCGGTGTCCGTGGACGTCGTGGACCGGCTGCCCTGCCCGTACGGACTGTTGCGCTATGGCGTGGCGCCAGATCATCTGAAGATGAAATCGCTGGAGATCACTCTGCGCAAGATCCTGGAGCGGCCCAGCGTGCGCTTTCTTGGCGGAGTTGAGCTGGGTGCCGCGATCAGCGTGGCTGAGCTTCACGAATACTACGACGCGGTGGTCTACGCGACCGGGGCACCGGTGGATCGCCGGCTGGGCATCCCCGGCGAAGACCTACCCGGCAGTTTCTCGGCGACTGAATTTGTGGCTTGGTATTGCGGGCACCCGGACGCCGAGGTGGACGCGTTCACGTTGGATGCGCGCGGCGCGGTGGTGGTCGGGGTGGGCAACGTCGCGGTGGACGTCGCCCGCATTCTGGCGAAGACCACCCGGGAGCTGAGCGTCACCGACATGCCCGACCACGTGCTCAAGGTGCTCGACTCCAGCGCCATCAGCGACATCCATGTCATCGGCAGGCGTGGCCCGGCGCAGGCCAAATTCACCACCAAAGAACTGCGTGAGCTGGGTGAGCTGGCTCATGCCGATGTGCTGGTCGACCCCGCTGAGCTGGTTCTCGATGAATCCGGCAAGGAGCTGGTGGAGACAAACAAAACGGTGCGGCGCAATGTCGAGACGCTGTGGGAGTGGGCCACCCGGCCGCGACTGGACCGGCCGCGACGGATTCACCTGCGATTCCTGCTCTCGCCGGTGGCCGTGCTCGGCACGGCGGCGGTGGAGGCGGTGCGGTGTGAGCGCACCCAGCTGGACGGCTTCGGCGGTGTCGTGGGCACCGGTGAGACGGTGACGCTGCCGGCCCAGCTGCTGCTGCGCTCGGTGGGCTACCGCGGGCTGCCGCTGCCCGGCGTCCCGTTCGACGAGCGGTCCGGGGTGATCCCGCACGTGGCCGGCCGGGTCCAGCGCGACGGTGCCACCGCGGCCGGCGAGTACGTGGTCGGCTGGATCAAGCGTGGTCCCACCGGGGTGATCGGCACCAACAAGAGCGACGCCAAGGAAACCGTCGAGCGCCTGCTGCACGACCTCGACGCATTGCCCCGCGCCCCGCGCCGCGACCCCGACATGCTCATCGAGACACTCACTCAGCGGGGGGTGACGGTGGTGACCTGGGCCGGCTGGGAGGCGATCGACGCCGCCGAGCGGGCGCTCGGGGCGGCGGCGGGACGCGACCGCATCAAGATCGCAGACCGGGAAAGGTTGCTCATCGCCGCCGCGAGGGCCGCCGAAGCACTGGGTTTCTGACAGCGCTGGGTTGCTGACGTTGGCGCTGTCACTCACCCGGCGCAGCCTTGCGCCTCGGATGGGTGGCTTCACGCTCACGGCCGCTCAGGGGCGCTACGGTGCGAAAGCGAAGCGCTCAGAGAGGAGCCCCCGTGTTGCTGCGCCGCATTGCCCGCCCACTGATCGCCGCCGTGTCCATCGCCAACGGTGTGGAAACCCTGATCAACCCCAAACCGAAGATCGAAGCAGCCGCGCCGCTGCTGGCAAAGGGCCAGAGCTTGTTACCCACGCCCGTCGATCCCGCCTTGATCGTGCAAGCCGGCGCCGCCGTGAAAATCGGTGCCGGGCTGCTGATGGCCATCGGGCGGCTGCCCAGGATTTCCGCGCTGGTGCTCGCCGCGGACCTGATCCCGAGCACTGTCACCGAGCACCCGTTCTGGGCCCCCGGTGCTCCTGACACCCGCCGGGCGCACCAGCAGCACTTCCTGGCCAACTGCGGCCTGCTCGGCGGACTGCTGCTGGCCATCACCACACCCGGCGGCAAACGGTCCAAGCGCAGGAAGCGGGCGCGCAAGGCTCGCTGAGCACCCAGGTTAAGCGCACAGGTTAAATACCCTGGAGGAGCGCGGTGGGCCACGAGGTGCGTGGGGTGGTGGCGCGCGGCAAGGGCGCGCCAGTCACCGTGGAGGCAGTGCTGGTGCCGGACCCGGGACCGGGTGAGGCGCTGGTCGCGGTGCAGGCGTGTGGGGTGTGCCACACCGACCTGCACTACCGCGAGGGCGGGATCAACAACGAGTTCCCGTTCCTGCTCGGGCATGAGGCCGCTGGCGTGGTGGAGGCGGTGGGTGCCGGGGTCGACACCGTGGCGCCCGGGGACTTCGTCATCCTCAATTGGCGCGCGGTGTGCGGGCGCTGCCGCGCATGTCGCCGAGGCAAACCCTGGTACTGCTTCGACACCTACAACGCCGCCCAGTCCATGCGACTGTCGGATGGCACGGCGCTGTCCCCCGCGCTGGGCATCGGAGCGTTCGCCGAGAAGACCCTGGTCCACAGCGGCCAGTGCACCAGGGTCAACCCCGCGATCGCACCGGAGGTCGCCGGACTGCTCGGCTGCGGCGTGATGGCCGGGCTCGGCGCGGCGCTCAACACCGGCGGCGTCACCCGGGGCGACTCGGTGGCGGTGATCGGGTGTGGCGGGGTGGGCGATGCCGCCATCGCCGGGGCGCTGCTGGCGGGCGCGACCACGATCATCGGCATCGACGTGGACCCAGGCAAATTGCGGTGGGCCACCGACTTCGGCGCGACGCACACGGTCAACGCGCGAGAGTCCGACGTCGTGGAGGCGGTGCGGAAGCACACCGGCGGCTTCGGGGCCGACGTCGTGATCGATGCGGTGGGCCGGCCGGAGACCTGGCGACAGGCATTCTTCGCCCGCGACCTGGCGGGCACCGTCGTGCTGGTCGGGGTACCCACCCCCGAGCTGCGGGTGCCCGACATCCCACTGCTGGAGTTCTTCGGCCGGGGCGGGACGCTCAAGTCGTCGTGGTACGGCGACTGCCTGCCCGAGCGGGACTTCCCAATGCTGGTCGAACTGCACCTGCAGGGCCGGCTGCCCCTGGAGCGGTTCGTCTCCGAAACAATCACCCTGGACGACGTGGAAACCGCCTTCGCGAAGATGGAGCGCGGCGAGGTGCTCCGCAGCGTGGTGCTGCTGCCCAGTCAGTAAGCCCCGACCATCCGCATGGCGGGGACCGTCACAGCGTGCACCACACCCGCTCGCTCAGCCACTCGAAACGGCTCGATCACCCCCGACGGCTCGATCACCCCAGACGGCTCGATCACCCCAGACTCGGTGACGATGGCGGTGACCAGGTCTGCGGGGGTCACATCGAAGGCGGGGTTGAGGGCGGCGGATTCGGCCGGCGCCATCCGCCAACCCCCCACCAGGAGCACTTCATCAGGGTCGCGGTACTCGATGGTCACCGCCGCTCCGGTGGGCGCGTCCGGGTCCAGCGTGGCGGTCGGGGCGGCGACCACGAACGGGATGCCGGCTCTGGCCGCGGCCAAGGCCAGCGGGTAGGTGCCCACCGTGTTCACCACGTCGTAGTTGGCGGCGATCCGATCCGCTCCGACGATCACCGCGTCCACCTGCCCGCTGGCGATGAGCCCCGGAGCGGCGGCGTCGACCACCACCTGATGCGGCACACCCAGCCGGGCGAGCTCGACCGCGGTGATCCGCGAGCCCTGCAGCAGCGGGCGAGTCTCGCCGACCAGCACCATCCGGATCAGCGCGTCGGCGTGCAGCGCCCGGACCACGCCGAGTGCGGTGCCCCACTCCACGCAGGCCAGTGCGCCGGCGTTGCCGTGCGTGTGCAGCGTCATCGGCCGGTCGCCGACATAGCTGCGCAACAGGGCGGCGCCGAGCCGGGACAGCGTCGCGCAGGCCCGCACGTCGGCCTCCACCAGAGCCTGCGCAGCGCCCAGCACCGCGGCGGGCCCGTCCGCCACTGCGGGGAGCACCTGGCGCACCGCCCAGCTCAGGTGCATCGCGGTGGGGCGGGCTTCGGCGATGCGGCGGGCGTCGGCCCGCACGGCGTCGGGGTCATAACCCCGCTGGGACGACCGTTCCGCCGCCAGCGCGACGCCGAGCGCTCCCAGCGCGCCCAGCGCGGGCGCACCCCGCACCACCAACCGCTCGATCGCGTCCACCACCTCGCTGACGGTGCACAGGGCCACCCGCCGCTGTTGCGGCAGGGCTGTCTGGTCAACCACATCGACGTGTCCGTCGACCCACTCGATGGTGCGCATGGATGCCTTTCGCATGGTGCACGTGGACAGGGTGCGCATAGAAGCAGGGTGCGCATACATACGCCAGGCCCCCAGTTTCGGCCTTCGGGCAACCTACGCGGTACCCGGCCACTCGCGCATCGCCCAACTGAGGAACACTCTGCGGTGAACTCAGCGCTGAGTAATCGCGGTGTACTCCCGTTCGGCGTAGCCGGTGTAGACCTGACACGGCCTACCGATCTTGGTGTCCGGATCGCTGATCATCTCGCGCCAGTGCGCGATCCACCCCGGCAGCCGCCCGAGCGCGAAGAGCACCGTGAACATCCTGGTCGGGAAGCCCATCGCCCGGTAGATCACACCGGTGTAGAAGTCAACATTCGGATAGAGCTTGCGCTCGACGAAGTAGTCGTCAGCCAGCGCCTTGGCCTCCAGCGCCAGCGCGATGTCGAGCAGCGGGTCGTTGATCCCCAACTTGTGCAGGATGTCGTCCGCGGTCTTTTTGACGATCTTCGCGCGTGGGTCGTAGTTCTTGTAGACCCGATGCCCGAAGCCCATCAGCCGCACGCCGCCGGTCTGGTTCTTCACCTTCGCGACGAAGGCATCCACGTCACCGCCTTCGGCCCGGATGCGCTCGAGCATTTCGAGCACCGACTGGTTCGCCCCCCCGTGCAGCGGGCCGAACAGCGCATTGATCCCCGCCGAGATCGAGGCGAACAAGTTGGCGTGCGCGGATCCCACCATGCGCACGGTGGACGTCGAGCAGTTCTGCTCGTGGTCGGCGTGCAGGATGAACAGCAGATCCAGCGCATCGGCCACCGTCGGGTCGACCTCATACGGCTCCGCAGGCAGCCCGAACGTCATCCGCAGGAAGTTGTGCACCAAGCTCAGCGAGTTGTCCGGGTAGAGGAACGGGTGGCCGATCGACTTCTTGTAGGCGTACGCCGCGATGGTCGGCAGCTTGGCCAGCAGCCGCGCGGTGGAGATCTCCACCTGGTCGTGGTCGAAGGGGTTGAGACTGTCCTGGTAGAAGGTGGACAGCGCGGACACCGCGCTAGACAGCACGGGCATCGGATGAGCGTCGCGCGGGAAACCGTCGAAGAAACGCTTGAGATCCTCGTGCAGCAGGGTGTGTCTGCGGATCAGATCGGTGAAATTCGCCAACTGCCCGCTGGTCGGGAGGTCACCGTAGATCAGCAGGTAGCTGGTTTCCAGGAAGGTGGAGCGTTCGGCCAGCACTTCGATCGGGTAGCCGCGGTAGCGCAGCACGCCCGCGTCACCGTCAATATAGGTAATCTTCGACACGCACTCGGCGGTATTCACGAATCCCGGGTCGAGAGTGACCATCCCGATGTGGGCCCGCAGCGCGCCCAGATTGATCCCGGATGCCCCCTGAGTGGCCTCGACGAGCGACAGCTGGCGCTCGTCCCCCGAGTACCCCAACCGCACAACTTGCTCACCAGGCACACCGCTACGATAACTGCCACGCGGTCGTGAAGACAGAATGCGATATCACACCGCTATTTTTGTCTGCTCTTCCCCAAAAACGAGGTGCGACTGGTAAACTGGCGGGGTTGCCATCGTCACGGGGCGAGTCGCTCGACAACCCACTCGCCAAGACGGTCACCATTGTCCGCCAGGTGGTAACGCAGCCGGTCATGCATCCGGTTGGGTCTGCCCTGCCAGAACTCCACGCTCACCGGCCGGATCCGCACGCCACCCCAATGCGGCGGCAACGGAACCCGCTCGACGTCGGCGAACCGGGCGGTGGCGTACTCCAGCGCGACGTCCAGGGCGCGCCGGTCGGAGACCACGGCGGACTGCGCTGAGGCCCACGCCCCCAGCTGGGCACCCCGAGATCGGGTGTTCCAGTAGGCCGTGCTCTGTTGCGGCGTGAGCGGCTCGACCGGGCCGCGCAGATTCACCTGGCGGTGCAGCGCGACCCAGGGAAATGTCGCCGCGGCGAAGGCGGTGGCCTTGAGGTCGTGCATCTTGGTGGAAGTGCGGTTGGTGTAGAACACGACACCCTGCGGGTCCAGGCCCTTGGCCAGCACGGTCCGGGAGCTGGGCAGGCCGTCGGCGCCCGCGGTGGCCAGTACCATCGCGTTGGGCTCGGGAAGGCCCGCGGCGAGGGCGTCGTCGAGCCACAGCGCGAACTGCTCGTACCACGTGTCGGCGAGGTCGGCCTCGTTCAGCGCGGCATCGGGGTAGGCGACCCGCATCCGGGCCAGCCCAGCGACGCCATCCCCGCGTTGCATCTCTCCAGTCGCCACGCTGCACGCTCCCGAAGTCGTGACCCGCCTGCTCGCAACCTACGCCCAAAATTGGCCAAAACCTACGGTGCGTATTGCCTCAGGGATTGCCCCGGGCGGCCATCGGGTGCAGTGTTAGCCCATCCGCGCGGCGCCGCGCTGTGGCGTGCGCCCCCGCTGGCCGGTCAGCGACCCGCGCGCGACCCAACGCGCGAGGAGGACGGCATGACCATGGTGAACGGGCTGGCGGCGACGACCAGTTTCAAGCCTGGGCTGGAGGACGTGGTCGCGTTCCACACCGAGATCGCCGAACCGGATCGGGATGGCGGGGCGTTGCGCTATCGCGGCGTGGACATCGAAGACCTGGCCGGCCACGTGACGTTCGGCGACGTCTGGGCGTTGCTGACCGATGGCCGCTTCGGGCACGGCCTGCCGCCAGCCGAGCCGTTCCCGCTGCCGGTGCACACCGGTGACGT
>JBDTAX010000031.1:0-34852 GCA_039924425.1 Pseudonocardiaceae bacterium | reverse complement strand
CGGCCAGGGCCTCGAACAGAGCCTCACGGTCGGTGCCGTCGACGTGCTGGACATCGAGCTCGTCGCCAAAGACGTCGAGCACCGACGGCGCGAGCTTCTCAGCGATGAGGACAACAGGTCGGCTCGGTGTGGTCACAACCAACCAGCCTAGCGCAGCCGCAGGCTAAGCACCCAGCCGGTGCACGACCTCTTGGACATCACTGCGGCCATGCCACCGATTCAGGACTGGGACAGCGCGGCGCAATTCATTGCGGGCGGATTGTGAGTCGATCCGCTCAATGGCGTCGAGGGTGTCCCACGCCACCCGACACGCCTCCTCCGGCTGACCGGCATTGGCATAGGCCCGCGCGAGCTTGGCCCGGGTGATGGTAGCCGTACGCAGCGACCCCGTCAGTGACTGCATACGGGGTTCCAACACTGGAATGACCCGCGCCCCGTAGCCGAGATAGATGTCACACGTCGCCTGGTAGACCTCAAGAAGATCATCAATTGCTACGGTGCGCTGGAGCGCAGCGTCATCGTCACGCACCGGCTGAGCAAGCCAGCCGATCGCCGTATCAAGGGCGCGGCGGCTCTCATCCCGGTTGCCAGCCAGCGCATACCCAACAGCCATCTCGTTGGCTGCCCAACCTTTCATCCGCAGTGGCGCATAGGACATCTCAAGCACGGGCCTTACTTGATCAACAACCCGAAGCCCTTCACTCGAAGATCTCCCGACCATCATCGCCCGCCGGACAAAGCCGTACACAGCCATACCCGGCCAGCCAGCGGCCTGCGCCCACTGCGACGCCCGGTCGTTCCACCACATCGCGCCCGACAGATCCCCCGCCTCTTCGCTCAACCAACTCAGCAATTCCGCGTAGCGGGCCTGCAGCGCGCTGCACCGGTTCCGGTCCTCTCCAGCTCCAGCCACCCGGCGGCGCAACCCATCGAGAATGGCAACATTACCCGTCATCCCGTCGATGAGCTGGGCAGGCGGCAATATTCGGGCAGCCTCAGACCTCCGGAAGTGGTTGAGGGACACCCCCATTGAGGTGGCCTTTTCGTTATCGAGTTGTTCCCGAAAGTAGCTGAGGATAAGGTCGGGTTGCGGTAGGTTCTGTTGGTGTCCTCGACGACGATCGAACCGGTGCTGGAGGGGATGCCCGAGCCCGAGTCGCTGCGGCTGTTGACTCATGGGGGCGAGGTGGTGGTGCTGGCGGGGCGCTGGGTGTTGTTCCGGTTCGCGGTCGCTGATACCGGGATGCGCAGGCTGGCGATGGTGGCGCTGACCGAGGCCGGGCATGCGGTGAAGTCGGTGGCCGAGGTGTTTGGGGTGCACCCGAACTATCTGTCCACGCTGCGCAAGACCGCCCGCGAGCAGGGCTCCAATGGGCTGGTCAAGGCGATGGGTCGCCCGGTGCGGCTGACCGCGGCGCAGCTGGCGCAGGCGCGGCGGTGGGCCGAGCAGGGGGTGACTGGACAGGAGATCGCGCGGCGGTTGCGGGTGTCCGACACGATGATCAGCCGGTTGGTGGGCGGTCGGCGGAGGCCCGAGCCGGTGCGGGACGAGCTGCCCGACATCGGTGTCGACACCGACACCGAGCTGTCTGGGTTGTCTGGTGCGGTTGTCGCCGAGTCGGTCGGTGGTGACGCCGAGCGGCCTGGGCCGGTGGTGTCCGGACCCGCTGACGTGCCTGCCGCGCCGGTGGTCGCCGAGGGTGAGGATGCGCCGGCCGCGGCGGTGGTGGGGTCGGCGTGGCTGGGGCAGGCTGGCGTGGACAGCCGCTACGCGGGGGCGATGCTGTTGCACGCCTTCTTCGACCGGGTCGGGGTGCGGGAGGTGTTCGCCCCGCTCACCGGCGCGAGCGCGGTGTCTGTTCGGTCGCGGCGGTTCGATGATGTGGCGTTGTTGAGCGCCACGACGGTGGCGTTCGCGTTGGGAGTCGGGTCCGTGGAGGCCACCAAACACCTGGTCCGTGACGAGCTCGGCCCGCTGGTCGGGTTGGAGCGGCTGCCCGAGCTGCGCACCCTGCGGCCCCGCCTGGGCGAGCTGGCCGGGGCCTGTGATCCGCTGCGGCTCCAAGCCGACCTGGCCGCCGCGATGATCGCCGCGGAGGCGCCGCCGCTGGGCCTGTACTTCGTCGATGACCATTTCGTGCCATACGAGGGCGCCAAACCGGTGGGCAAGGGCTACAACACCACACGCCGCCACGCCCAGAAAGGCCTGGCCGACACCCAGGGCAGCGACTACCACGGGCGCGCGGTGTGCTTCGTGTCCGGGCCGCCCTCGGGATTGACCAAGACCTTGCCCGCCGCGCTGGCCGAGCTGCGCAAGGTCACCGGCCCAGCCAAGATCATGCTCGGGTTCGACCGGGGTGGTGCGTACGCGCGGGTGTTCACGCACTGCCGCGAGGCCGACGTGGACTGGATCACCTACCGTCGTGGCGCCCTGGCCGCCACCACCACCGCGCCGCGCCGGTACTGGCGCGTGGACACCGCGGGCCACGCCGAGCACGTGAGCCTGGCCGATGAGATGGTGACCATCAACGACTACGGCCCGGCGCGGCAGCTCACCCTCTACGAACACGACCAACCGGTGCTGCAGGTACTCACCAGCGACCTGGGCGCCCCGGCCGCGGCGCTGCTGGCCTGGCTGCGCTGCCGGTGGCGCATCGAGAACGTGGTCAAATACCTCACCGCCCACCACGGCATCGACTGGCTGTGCCACTACGGCGCCGACATCGGCCCCGACACCGCGCTGATCGACAACCCGGCCCGCCGCACCGCACGCACCGCGGTCAAACACGCCCAGACCACCCTGGCCGACGCGCAACGCGCGCTGACCCAGCTCCTGCGCTCCCACGCCCCCGCCACCGAGATCAACACCGCCATCCCCGCCGCGCAAACCGCGATCGACCACGCCGAAGCGGCCCTGACCAGCGCAACGGTCACCCTCAAGACCATCCCCGCGAAGATCCCCGCCAACCAGCACGACCCGAACGCCAAACGCGCCATCCCGCGCACCCAGCGGCGCAGCCTGCAGATGGTGCTGCGACTACTGGCGTTCAACGCCGAGCAGTGGCTCGCCGGCCGCCTCAACGCCTACCTGGCCGACAACGACGAGTACCGCGCCACCCTGCGCCACCTGCTCCACCTCGGCGGCACCATCACCTACACCACCAAAACGATCACCGTCGCACTCGACACCCCCACGACACCCAAGATCACCCGAGCGCTGCGGCTACTACTCGACGAGCTCAACACCACCCCACCGCACATCCCCGGAGACCCCCGCCCCATCACCTACAAGATCAAAAAATCCTGACCGGCCTCAACTGTGATCTTCACTCAACTTCCGGAGGTCTGAGTATCGAACGCCCCCCAAACCGTGGAGGGCGTTCGCTTCACCGAGCCGGTCACCGAGATCGCAGTAGAGGCCCAGGGCCTGCTCCTGAGCCTGGGCCGCACCCCCATAATCATCGGTCAACCGCCGCACTTCCCCAAGATCGTTGAGGGCGTTCGCTTCGCCGAGCCGGTCGCCGAGGCGTCGTGCCGCATCGGTGGCATGGGCATGGAGTTCCTCGGCCTGGGTCCAGGGGCCGTCGCTGCGGAGCAAGGAGGCGAGGCCGGCGGTGAGTCCGACCACCCGGGCGTGGTGGGTGGTGTGGTCGAGGCAGGCGAGCAGGTTGGCGCGTTCGGTCTGCATCCAGTCGTGTGCCTGGTTGCGGTTGGCCAGTTCGGGTGCGGCCGCTGGTGGGGCGGCTGGTGTGGTGGCGGGGCGGGTGTGCCGAGTGAGGAAAGTGTCTGCGAAGGTGGCGGTGTGCTGGTAGTAGTCGAGTAACCGGTCGAGAGCTTGGTCACGCTCATCGGCGGGGTCGGTGGCCGCGAGGGTGCGGGCGTAGTCGCGGATCAGGTCGTGCATGCGGTAGCGACGATAAACCGGTTCGTCGAGCAAACGGTCGCTGTGCAGCGCGTCGAGATGCTCGCTGGCCTGATCCAGGGGGATGCCGGCGAGCGCGGCGGCGGCGTACGCGTCGATGTCGACACCAGGGTGCAGGCCGAGGTGGCGGAAGAAGCGTTGCCGGTCGGCTGGCAGGTCGCGGTAGGACAGGTCGAACATGGCGGCAACGGTGCGGTTCTCGGCGGCCACGGTGAGCAGGGCCGTCTTCGTCTCGGTGATCAGGTGGCCCATGGTCCAGGACCGGTGTTTGCTGAACAAGCTGGCCCGCAGCGAGATCGCCAACGGCAGGTGCCCGCACAGCCCCACCAGTTCGGCCACCGCCGCAGGCTCGGCGGTGGCGCGGGGGGCCAGGCGCAGGAACATCTGCTGGGCCTCCACAGGAGACAGGATGTCCAACGACATCGACACCGCGCACGGAAGATCACCCAGGTAGCGGCGGCTGGTGACCAACACCAGACAGCTCGCCGACCCTGGCAGCAAAGGTGTGACTTGGCCGCTGCTGGCGGCGTTGTCCAGGATGAGCAGCACCTTCTTGTGGGCCATCCGGTCCCGCCACAGCGTGGCCCGCTCGTCAAGGCTCTCGGGGAGGTAGCGGGCATCCGCGCCGTCGGCGGCCAGCAAGCTGGCCAGTGCAACGTCGGGTTTTATCGGCTCCTGGCCAGGGGTGTGGGCGCGCAAGTCGAGGAAGAGTTGCCGGTCGGGGAACCGGTCGACCAGCCGGTGGCCGACGTGGACCGCGAGGGCGGTTTTGCCCACCCCGGGCATGCCGTCGATGGCGTGGATGGCCACCACACGGCCCGCTTCGGCCGCAACAGTTACCGCCGCGGTGATGTCGTGCAGCTCTTTGCCGCGCCCCGTGAACGCCGCAATATCCGCCGGCAATGTGCACAGCGCCGGTGAGGGCGGTGCCGGTGGCAGGTGAATGTTGACCTGGTCACCGGCGACCTGGTTGAACGTGCTGCTGTCGTGGGAGGTGCCGCTCATCTGGACCGAAGCATCGCCCGGAGCGTTCTCAGCCGGCGGAATCGGCGGGGCGGTGGTCATGGCCGGTAGTTGATCTGGTCGCCAGCGACCTGGTTGAACGTGCTGTTGTCGTGGGAGATTCCCGTCATGATGAGCGTGCCGATCCGGGACTGCTCAGCAGGCGTCAACACCGGGGTCAGGGATTCGTCGAGGACCCGCCGCAGCTCGACGGCCACGGCGGGCTCATCAAGCAGCAACTGCTGCACCCGACCCTGCCACACACCTGTCAAAGCCTGCTCGATATCCGCCCGGCCAGCCTCGCGGGCGTCAAGAACCTGATCACGCAAGCCCTCCAGATCCGCCTCAACGATGTCGGCATGCTGCGGATGTGCGCGCCGCCACAACGCCACCACGCTGGCGCGGGCCCGCTGCCAGGTGTCGGTGGCCATCGCGCCGACCAACGCCGTCCCGAACGCCACCACGATCGGATCCATCCGCATCCTCCTCACCCCATGCGCTTGCGCGCTCACAGTAGGAGGAAATGCGCTAATCACCAAGCGGTAGCTGTCAGACGGTGTCGGTGAGGGGGCGGTCTATCCAGGACATCAGGCCGCGCAGCCGGGCGCCGACCTGTTCGATGGGGTGCCGCTCCCCCTCGGCGCGCAGCTTGGTGAAATTCGGCCGCCCGTTCTCGTCTTCGGTCACCCATTCCTGGGCGAAGCGGCCGTCCTGGATCTCGGCGAGGATCCGGCGCATCTCGTCCTTGACCTCGGGGCTGATGATCCGCGGCCCTCGGGTGAGGTCCCCGTACTCGGCGGTGTCGGAGATCGAGTAGCGCATCCGGGAGATGCCGCCCTCATACATCAGGTCGACGATGAGCTTGACCTCGTGCAGGCATTCGAAGTAGGCCACCTCGGGGGCGTACCCGGCCTCGGTGAGCACCTCGAAACCAGCCTGCACCAGGGCGGTGACCCCGCCGCAGAGCACGGTCTGCTCGCCGAACAGATCGGTCTCGGTCTCCTCGGTGAAGGTGGTCTTGATCACTCCAGCGCGGGTGCCGCCGATCGCCTTGGCGTAGGACAGCGCCAGCGCCTGGGCACCACCGGTGGGGTCCTGCTCGATCGCGATCAGGCAGGGCACGCCCTTGCCGTCGACGAACTGCCGGCGCACCAGGTGCCCGGGTCCCTTGGGCGCCACCATCGCCACGTCCACGTCCGAAGGCGGGCTGATCAAGTCGTAACGGATGTTGAAGCCGTGCCCGAACAGCAGCGCGTCACCCGAGCGCAGGTTCGGCGCGATGTCCTGGGCGTAGATGGCGCGCTGCTTGGTGTCCGGCGCGAGGACCATGATGACGTCCGCCTCGGCGCTAGCCAGCGCCGGCGTCAGCACCGTCAAGCCCTCGTCAGCCGCTTTCGAGCGGGACTTGGACTCCTCCGGCAGGCCGACCCGGACGTCCACCCCGGAATCGCGCAGATTCAGCGCGTGCGCGTGGCCCTGGCTGCCGTAGCCGATCACCGCCACCTTCCGGCCCGCGATGATCCCCAGGTCGGCGTCACCGTCATAAAAGACTTCCGCACTCATCTGTGACTCCGATTCTGGGCGCTTTAGCGGGTCATGCCGGCGGTGATGACGCGAGGGCCACGGCCCATGGCGACCATGCCGGACTGCACCATCTCGCGGATGCCGAAAGGCTCGACCATCCGCAACAGCGCCGCGAGCTTGTCCGAGGTGCCGGTCACCTCGATGGTCACCGCCTCCGGGGAGACATCGACAACCTTGGCCCGGAACAGCGCGACCGCCTCGAGCACCTGGGAGCGCACCGTGGTGTCGGCCCGGACCTTCACCAGCAGCAGCTCCCGCTGCACCGCCACCACCGGGTCAAGCTCAACAATCTTGATGACATGGATCAGCTTGTTGAGCTGCTTGGTGACCTGCTCCAGAAGATGGCCCTCGACGGCGACCACGACAGTCATCCGGGATACATCAGGGTTCTCGGTGGGCCCGACCGCCAGTGAATGGATGTTGAACCCGCGCCGGCTGAACAGCCCGGACACCCGGGCCAGCACGCCCGGCTTGTTCTCCACCAGCACCGACAGGGTGTGCTTGGTCATGACCCGTCCTCATCGAACAACGGGCGGATGTCGCGCGCCGACATGATGTTGTCGTTTCCGTGGCCAGCGGCGACCATCGGCCACACCTGGGCATCCTTGCCCACCACGAAGTCGATCACGACCGGACGGTCGTTGATCTCCATCGCCTGTTTGATGACCGCATCGACATCCGGCTCGGCCTCACAGCGCAGACCCACGCAACCCAACGCCTCGGCGAGCTTCACAAAGTCCGGGATGCGGGAGTGGGTCCCGAGGTCGGTCTGCGAGTAGCGCTCGGCGTAAAACAGGTTCTGCCACTGCCGGACCATGCCCAGGCCACCATTGTTGATCACCGCGACCTTGATCGGGATGCGCTCGATGGCGCAGGTCGCCAGCTCCTGATTGGTCATCTGGAAGCTGCCGTCGCCATCAATGGCCCAGACCGCGACGTCGGGCCGGCCCAGCTTGGCGCCCATCGCCGCCGGCACGGCGAAACCCATCGTGCCCAGGCCACCGGAGTTGATCCAACTGCCTGGCTTTTCGTACTTGATGAACTGCGCCGCCCACATCTGGTGCTGGCCAACTCCAGAGGTGTAAATCGCGTCCGGGCCGACCAGGGCGCCAATCCGCTCGATCGCGAACTGCGGGGAGAGCATCCCGTCGCTCGGGCGGTCGTAGCCCAGCGGGAACGTCTGCCGCCAGTTGCACAGCTGCCGCCACCACCCGGCCAGATCCGGGCGGCCAGCCTCGAACTCGGCCCGGGTCGCCGTGATCAGCTCACCGAGCACGGCGGCGCAGTCACCGACGATGGGCACATCCGCATGCCGGTTCTTGGAGATCTCGGCGGGGTCGATGTCGGCATGGATCACCTTGGCGTCCGGCGCGAAGGTGGACAGCTGCCCGGTGACCCGGTCATCGAACCGGGCGCCCAGCGTGATCAGCAGGTCGGAGCGCTGCATCGCCGCGACGGCGGCGACCGTGCCGTGCATGCCGGGCATCCCCAGGTGCTGCGGGTGCGAGTCGGGGAAGGCCCCGCGAGCCATCAGGGTGGTCACCACCGGTGCCCCGGTGAGCTCAGCGAACTCCCGCAACGCCGCGGTGGCCCGTGCCTTGATCACGCCGCCGCCGACGTAGAGCACCGGGCGGCGGGCGGTAGCGATCAGCCGGGCGGCCTCCCGGATCTGCTTGCCGTGCGGCCGGATCGTCGGCCGGTAACCGGGAAGGCGCAGCTCAGGAGGCCACACGAACGACGACAGCTCCTGGAGCACGTCCTTGGGGATGTCCACCAGCACGGGGCCGGGGCGACCGGTGGAGGCCAGGTGGAAGGCTTCCGCGATCGCCCTCGGGATCTCCGCCGGGTCGGTCACCAGCATGTTGTGTTTGGTCACCGGCATCGTGATGCCGGTGATGTTCGCCTCCTGGAAGGCGTCGCTGCCGATCGAGGCGCGCTGGACCTGACCGGTGATGGCCACCACCGGCACCGAGTCCATGTACGCGTCGGCCAGCGGCGTGACCAGGTTCGTCGCCCCGGGACCCGAGGTCGCCATGCACACCCCGACCCGCCCGGTGGCCTGCGCGTACCCGGTCGCGGCGTGTCCAGCGCCCTGCTCGTGGCGGACCAGCACGTGGCGAACCACCGTGGAGTCCAGCAACGGGTCATAGGCCGGCAGGATCGTGCCGCCAGGGATTCCGAACACCGCCTCGCACCCAAGCGCTTCCAGCGACCGCACCAAGGCCTGCGCGCCGGTCAGACGCACCGGCGCCCCGATGGGCGGGGCCGGTTTGGGCGGTGGTGTCGGGTTCGGCATCTCTCGGGCCACTTCCCTCGGGGTCACAGTCCTCGGGGTCACAGTCCTGGGGGTCACGGTGGTCACGGTCCCGCCTTAGCTCATCGTGTGCTCGGCATGAGCAGCAGCAAACCATCAAAAAACCCTCGCTGCCCGGGGGCGGGCTGGTGCGAGGGCTGGCGCATCGACGTCCGTGACTCTGCGGCCCTTCAGACGACGCGCCCCTGGGGTACCTGGAGTACAAGGACAGTGGCGATCAGCACGTAGCCGACGGTAACTGGCGCACCTGACAGCGTCAACCTCGCGAGAGCCTCTCCTACATGCTGGGAGAAGTAGGGTCTCCGACCTTCTGACCTGCACAGATTCGATCGCGACGTAAGGACCAAAACCGGTCAGGTTCCCAGCAGTCGGACGCCGCGGGCGTGGTGGCACAGCCGAGCCAGGTCATCGGGATTGACCGTGATCACAAGCGCCTCGAGCAGCTCCGCAGTCGCCACCACGACCGCATCGACCGCGGCACCCGCGCGCGCCAGCCCTCGCAGCTGTGCGGCGCGCCGGGCCAGTGGCTCATCAAGCGGATGAACCAGCGACAGCTCCACCGTACGGTGCGCCAACCCGTCGCGCACCCGGTTTCCGGTCAGCGAGTCGACGAGCACGGCGGTGGGCACGACCGGTGGCCACAGGCCACGCCGCCGCAACGCCGCGAGGCGGGCAGCCGTCTGCCGGTCCCGACGGCCCAGGGCGGTGACGGCACCCGCGTCCAGAACCACGCTCATCGCGCTGGTTATCTGGGTTGGTTATCTGGGCTGGCTATCTGGGACTCCGTGCGGGCGGAACGGTCGCGGCGTCGATCCAGGCATCCGCCGCCGCCAGCTCATCAGCCGTGGGTGGGCCACCGAGCTCCCCGGCGAGCTCAGCCAGGTACCGGTCCGCCGCTGCGGCCAACTCCCGACGCCGAAGCTCCACTCGCACAGCGTGCTGGCTGAGCTCAGAGATCGGCAGCTCCAACTCCTTGACCGCCTGGTGGAGATCGTCTGGCAGATAGATCTGGACCCGTGGCATGCGCCTACTGTACGCCTAGTTGCGCGGCGGCCCTGGCCCGTCACTATGTGAGTGTGACCGTCGCCGCCACGCTGACCTTCCGGCAGCCGCTGACCGCCCTGATCGGGGTGTTCGGGTTGATCGTGTGCATGACCCCGGTGGCTTTCGGCGCACCGGGGCTGCAGGTGGTGTACCTGGTGCCGCTGACCCTTGCGGTCTGGCTGGTGCGGACCCGGACGGTGGCCGGCCCGGACTCCATCGTGGCGTGTCGAGTCTGGGGCTCGCGGCAGCTCACCTGGTCCGACCTCGCGGGCCTGCGGATCGATGGCCGATCCCGGGTCTGGGCCGTCCCGCGCGCCGGGAACGAGGTCAGGCTGCCCATGGTGCGGGTCCACGACCTTCCGGCGCTGGCGGCGATCAGCGGAGGGCGGCTGCCCGATCCGCTCACCGACCCCGGGCCACTCGCCGACCCCGGGCCACTCGCCGACCCCGACCCGCTCGCTGACCCCGACCCGCTCGCTGACCCCGACCCGCTCGCTGACCCCGGCGGGCAACCGGCCGCGGCGGGGTGAGCGTTCCGAACCCAGCCGGTGCCCGCCGCCACGCGATCTCGGTACTACTCGCGACGGCGGCACTGCTGTGCGGATGCTCGGTGACGCCGACGTTCCCGGACCGGGACGCGGGACCGTTCCACCCCAAACTGGAGATCGGGTCGCAGGCCGAACCGAGGCCCGAGATCCCGGGGCAGTCCAAGCCACCCGGCCCGGGCGCCCTCGGCAAGCCAACGCCGGGCCCCCCGCGTGGCTGCACCGACCCCGATCCACAGGTTGTCGCGACATGTCTGGAACCGATCTCCGCACTGGTCGCGCTGCCAGGTTCCGCGCAGGCGGGTCTGGCAGCGGAGCGCACCACCGGCCGGATCCTGCACGTGCAACGGCAGCGACCGAACCAGCAGGTAGCGGCCCTGGCCGTGGACCCCGCCGGAGATGGCGGGCTCACCGGGCTCGCGCTGTCTCCCAGCTACGGCGAAGATGAGCTGATCTACGCGTACATCACCACCCCGGTCGACAACCGAGTGGTCCGGATCGCCCCAGGGGACGTACCCAAGCCGGTGCTGATCGGAATCCCACGAGGTCTGACGGGCAACGCGGGCGCGCTCGCGGTCGACTCGCACGGGATGCTCCTGGTCGCCACCGGCGACGCCGGCAACCCAGCCGCGGCCGAGGATCCGCGGTCACTGGCCGGCAAGGTGTTGCGGATCAACACCTTCGGCCACCCCGCTCCGGGAAACCCTGGTGGGTCCGCAGTGCTGGTCAGCGGCTTGCACGCGCCGGGGGGCCTGTGCGTCGACCCGCTGACCAGTGAGTTGTGGATCACTGACCGGGAACCCGAGCACGACCTGCTGCGCCGGGTACAACCGGGACGCCCGCTGGGCCGGGCCGCCTGGACCTGGCCCGCCGGCATCGGCGCCGCGGGGTGCGTGGTCATGCTGGGCCGCATCCAGGTCGCGTTCACCAGCGGAGCGCCGATGTTCGCGCTCAAGATCGGGCCGGGCGGCACGTTCCTCGGCACGCCCCTGCACATCCCGCTGGAGCACTACGGTCGGATCGCCGCGGCCGCGCTGAGCCCGGACGGGCGGATGCTGTGGCTGGGCACAGTCAACAAGACCGGCGGCAAGCCCATCTCCAGCGACGAGCGAGTCTTCATCCTCCCCGACCCCATAGGCCCCGGCAACGCCCAAGACTAGACCTGTGGATAACCCGTGAGTGGCGATGCGAGCTATAACCCGAATCGCCACTCACGGGGCGCACCGCGCCAAAACCAATTCGCGGACGCGTTGTGCATCGGCTTTGCCACCGGTAGCTTTCATCACCTCGCCGACGATCGCGCCCGCAGCGGCGAGCTTGCCGGCGCGGATCTTCCCCGCGATGGCGGGCTGAGCGGTGAGGGCCTGGTCAACAGCGGCGGTGAGCTCAGCGTCATCGGACACTACGGCCAGGCCACGGGTGGCGAGCACCTCGTCGGGCTCACCCTCCCCGGCGAGGATCCCGTCGACGACCTGCCGGGCCAGGGTGTTGGTCAGCGCGCCGGAACCGACCAGGGCAATCACCCGCGCCACCTGTTCCGGGGTGATGGGCAGCTCCGCGAGCTCCACACCACGGGCGTTGGCCTGCTGGGACAGGTACGACACCCACCACGACCGTGCCTGCGCCGACGGCGCGCCCACGTCAACGGTGGCCGCGATGAGATCCAGCGCGCCAGCGTTGACCAGGTCACGCAGCTCAGGCTCGGACAGGCCCCACTCGGCCCGCACCCGAGCTCGACGCTGCCCGGGCAACTCGGGAAGGGTGGCGCGCAGCCGTGCCACCCACTCGTCGCTGGGGGCGATCGGCACCAGATCGGGCTCCGGGAAATACCGGTAGTCCTCCGAGGTCTCCTTGCGCCGCCCGGGCGAGGTGCCACCGGTGACCTCGTCGAAGTGCCGGGTCTCCTGCACGATCTCGCCACCGGCGGCCAGCACCGCAGCCTGCCGGCCCATCTCGTGACGCACCGCGCGCTCCACCGAGCGCAGTGAGTTGACGTTCTTGGTCTCGGTCCGGGTGCCGAAGGTCGTCGCGCCACGCGGCATCAGCGAGACGTTGGCGTCACAGCGCAGCGACCCCTGATCCATCCGGACGTCGGACACGCCCAGCGCCCGCAGCAGGTCCCGCAGCACGGTGACGTACGCTCGCGCGATTTCGGGCGCGCGGGCACCCGCGCCGACGATCGGCTTGGTGACGATCTCGATCAGCGGGACACCGGCGCGGTTGTAGTCCAGCAGGGAGTGGCTCGCGCCGTGAATACGGCCGTCCGCACCGCCGACGTGCAGCGACTTGCCGGTGTCCTCCTCCATGTGCGCGCGCTCGATCGCGACGGTGAACGTCGAGCCGTCCGCCAACAGCACGTCCAGCGACCCGTGCACCGCGATCGGCTCGTCGTACTGTGAGGTTTGGAAGTTCTTGGGCATGTCCGGGTAGAAGTAGTTCTTCCGGGCGAACCGGCACCACGGCACGATCGAGCAGTTCAACGCCAGGCCGATCCGCATCGCCGACTCCACCGCGGCGCCGTTGAGCGCCGGCAGCGCCCCCGGCAGCCCCAGGCAGGTCGGGCAGACGTGGGTGTTGGGTAGGGCCCCGAACGCGTTGGCGCAACCACAGAACATCTTCGTCGCGGTGGACAGCTCGACGTGCACCTCAAGCCCGAGCACTGGGTCGAAACGCGCCAGCACCTCGTCGTAGTCCATCAGCGCAGTAGTCCCCGTAGTCATTTAGCCGACCACCTCCATCTCAGGCACCCGGTGGGACAGCGGGCCACCCTCGGCAGCGTTGCGAGCCGCCTCGTAGGCCGCCGCCACCCGGTAGGCCCGGTCGTCGGCCAGCGCGGGCGCCATCACCTGCAGGCCCACCGGTAAGCCATCGTCATCGGAGAGCCCGGCCGGCACGGACAGCGCGGCGTTGCCGGCCAGGTTCGCCGGGATCGTGCACAGGTCGGACAGGTACATCGCCAACGGGTCGTCCACCCGCTCGCCGAGACGGAACGCGGTGGTCGGGGTGGTCGGCGAGACCAGCACGTCCACCCGCTCGAAGGCTGCGGCGAAGTCTCGAATGATCAAGGTGCGGACCTTCTGCGCCTGGCCGTAGTAAGCGTCGTAGTACCCGGCGGACAGGGCGTAGGTGCCGAGCATGATGCGGCGCTTGACCTCGGGACCGAAACCGGCCGCCCGGGTCAACGACATGACCTCTTCGGCGCCGTGTCTGCCGTCGTCTCCGACGCGCAGCCCGTAGCGCATGCCGTCGAAACGGGCCAGGTTCGAGGAGCACTCGCTGGGCGCGATCAGGTAGTAAGCGGGCAGCGCGTGGTCGAAGGACGGGCAGGACACCTCAATGACGTGGGCGCCCAGCTCGCGCAACCGGCTCACCGCGAGCTCGAACGCGCGCAGCACTCCGGGCTGGTAACCTTGCCCGCGGAACTGGCTGACCACCCCGACCCGCACCCCGGTCAGGTCGCCGGTGGCACCCGCGCGGGCCGCCCGCGCCACCGGCGGCACCGGTGCGTCGATCGAGGTGGAGTCCAGCGGGTCGTACCCGCCGATCACCTCGTGCAGCAGCGCGGCGTCGAGCACCGTGCGGGCCACCGGGCCACCCTGGTCCAGGCTGGAGGAGAAGGCCACCAGGCCGTACCGGGAGACGCCGCCGTAGGTGGGCTTGACCCCGACGGTGCCGGTCAGCGCGCTGGGCTGGCGGATCGAGCCGCCGGTGTCGGTGCCGATCGCCAGCGGCGCCTCGAAGGCGGCCACCGCGGCCGCCGACCCACCACCGGATCCACCCGGCACCCGGTCGATATCCCACGGGTTGTGGGTGGGCCCGTAGGCGGAGTTCTCCGTGGAGGACCCCATGGCGAACTCGTCCATGTTGGTCTTGCCCAGGATCACCACGCCCGCGTCGCGCAGCCGGCGGGTGACCGTGGCGTCATACGGCGGCCGCCAGCCCTGGAGCATCCGCGAGCCGCAGGTGGTGGGCATGTCCAGGGTGGTGAACACGTCCTTGAGCGCCAGCGGCACGCCCGCCAGCGGCGAGGCGGGCGGGTTCCCCCGCGCCAGCCCGTCGTCCACCGCGGCGGCGGTGGACAGCGCGGCCTCAGGGTCCAGGTGCAGGAAGGCGTGCACCGCGCCCTCCACGGCGGCGATCCGGTCCAGGTGCGCCTGAGTCACCTCCACCGCGCTGAGCTCCCGCGCGTGGATCCGCCCGGCCAGCTCCGCGGCGGAGCACCGGGTCAGCTCGGTGCTCACGATTCGTCCAGGATGCGCGGCACCCGGAACCGGCCGCCTTCAGTCTCGTAGGCGCCCGACAGGGCCTGTCGCTGGGTCAACCCCGGGCGCGGCACGTCCGCCCGGAACACGTCGGTCAGCCCGACGGCGTGCGAGGTGGGTGGGATGTCCGCGGCCGCCACCTCGCCGACCCGGGCGACCGAGGCCAGGATCACCTCGAGCTGGCCGGCGAACAGGTCCAGCTCCTCCTCAGTGACAGCCAGCCGGGCGAGCCGGGCGAGATGCGCGACCTCGTCACGGGAGACGGTGGGCACAGGAGACTCCTGACGCGCTGCGGGGATGGGCGACCCGGCAAGTCTAACGTCGCGCCTGTCGCGGGGGCTTGCCACGGGGCGGGTGACCCGCTCTCGGGCTGGGGGCGCGATTTCCGGCTCGCTCTGTCACAATCGACGCCCCGACGAGCGCGCGGACGATCGTGTGACCCGAGTAAGGGGCCAAAGTGGGGAGACCCGAATGGAGAGGCCGCATGAACAGGCGTGGCGGATGTCCTTTCTGATCCGGGTGCAGCTCCCGGACCGCCCCGGGGCGCTCGGCGCGGTGGCCACCGCGCTGGGCATGGTGGGTGTGGACATCCTCAGCCTGGATGTGGTCGAGCGGCGATCCGGCATCGCCATCGACGACCTCGTCGTGGAGCTGCCTTCCGGCCGGCTGCCCGATGTGTTGATCACGGCGGCGGAGTCGGTCGAGGGCGTCGAGGTCGACGCCGTCCGCCCGTGGGCGGGCGTCCTGGACACGCACCGCGAGCTGGAACTGCTGGAGGAGATCGCCACCGACCCCGCCCACGGCTTGCAGACCTTCACCGACGGGTTACCTAAGATCATCCGTGCGGGTTGGGCCCTGGTGCTCAGCGTCTCTGGAGGACGACCGCGGCGAGTCGCCGCATCGTTCGCGGCACCGGAGACCGTCGCCGCGGACCTGCCCTGGTGGCCGCTGCGCCGCGGCACGATCCTGGACGGTGAGGATCCCTGGGTGCCGCCACCCTGGCGGGAGCTGGGCACCGAGCTGGCGGCGACTCCGCTGGGCGGTCCGGAGCGGGCCCTGCTGGTCGGCCGACCAGGCGGGCCGATGTTTCGCGCCGCCGAGGTCGCCCGCCTGGAGCATCTGGCGGGGATCGTCGCGGTCGTCCTGCGCGACTGAACAGCGATTAAACGGTCAGCTCACAGTCCATTCGTTGGCGTTCCAGGTGACACCATCCACAGCGGCACGGGAGACGCTGTCGATATTGCTGGTGTAGGCCCACATGATGGGGATCTGGAACAGCGGAAGGGACACCAGGGCATCGGCGAGGAGCCGATCGACTTTCGCCAGGGCATCGGTCCGGATGGACTCGGAGTATTCCGTCTCAGCGATACCGAGCGCGGCGTCGACCTGGGGGTTGCTGTAGTGTTGGTGATTGAGGTCGCCGTTGGTCGCGTATCGGTCAGCCAGGGACCACACTCGAGGCATGTTCGAGCTCGCCGTCAGGGCGACATCGAATTGACCATCGGAGGGGGCACCGTCAGTGATCTCCATTCCAGCCTGCCGGCATTGTTTCCTGATCAGTTCAGCCTCCCGGACGTGGGCCGGCGAGCCATCGTGGCTGATAGAGAAGGACAATCGCTGGCCAGTGCGGGAGTAGACCCCGTCGGAACCCAGTACCCAGCCAGCCCGCTCCAGGGTCACCTGCGCCTTCTGTGCATCGGCGACCATGGTGGCGGAGTAAAGATCAGTGTAAGCCCCCTCCCCCGGCAGAAACGCGAGACTCCCGAGCGGCTGAGCGTCCGGGCGCACGCCGCGGACCAATTCGTCGACCAGTTTGTTTCGATCGACACACTGGGCAAAAGCGGTCCGGATGACCGGATCCCGGAACAGCGGGCTGGCCAGATTGAGGTCCAGCCGCTCGACGGTGGGGCCACCCCGCTCCTGGAATATCACCCCTCGGTCCGACAGCGCCCGCAGCTGATCGGCCAGCAGCGGGTCAGCCGGTGGTTGCACGACGTTGAACTGCCGATTCGCCAAGCCCAGGACTGCGGCGGCGCCGTCCGCGACGGGCGTGAGCACGATCATCGCCGGGCCTCCGGGGTTGCCCGCCCAGGCCTTGTTCCGGGTCAGCACGACCCGTTGGCGCGACGTCGAGCTGTCAAACTGATACGGGCCCGATGCCGGCATCGTCGTGGCGTTGAAGTCGCCCCAGGCACTGTTCCAGAAGTCACCGGCTTTTTTCAGCGCGGCTGGCGCGGACGCCGGGGTCAACGCGGTGATGTCAGCGATCCCGGTCTCCCGCTCAAGGATGTGCGCGGGAAGAATAGCGTGATCGATGTAGTTCCGGTGCCAGTCCGCATAGGACGATCGGTAGGTCTCGACAAAAGTGTTCTGGTCGCGACACTCGGCGGTCACGCGATCCAATCCACGTGTGGTCGCCGGTGTGAAGTATGGCGCGCCACTGCCCGCGAGCCAGGCCAGATAGAAGTCGTGGCAATTCCATGGTTGCCCATCCGACCATCTGACATTCGGTTTGATCTTGTACGTGACGATCTGCGGGTTCTTTGAGGTCAACTCGGCTGACAGCAGCACGTCGGAGTTGAGCAGGAACCTGCCGTCGCCGTCGACGATGAACGGGTCGACGAGCACCTGGCTGAGCACCAGGGCGTTGTCCGGGTTGTTGTTCGCCCGCGCCGTCGTGTTGTTGTACGCCGAGAACGGCCCGTCGTGCGCGACGACGACCGCGGGCCCGGGTGGCACCTTTGGGGCGCGATATGACCCATCCCCCTTGTCACCACGGGCCAAGGTGTTCATCGGACCGCCGCTGGGGTGCTCAGTCCCGCTGGCCGCCACACAACCGGTGACCACGAAGACGAGGCAGGAAAGCTGCGCCAGAAAACCTGTCACGAGCCGAATGCGCTGTGACTTTCCCATCACGGGCGACCTCCTGGTGTCCCGGCTGATGTCACCGGCTGGTATCGCTGGCTAGCCGCCAGTGGGCAGCGCCGTCGAACGGACCTTCCCACGGCGTACCCGGGACCACACCGGGCAGCTGGCTGGTGGTGACGAGCAGCGAGGCCGCCTGGTAGAGCGGGATCGCCACGGCGCGGGCCCACAGTGCCGCCTCGACGGCGGCGGGGACCGGGCCCGCCGGGTCGTCCTGGGTGAGCGCCCGCTCAATCATCGGCTGCAGGTCCAGGTCGCAGAAGCCCGCCAGGTTGGGCGGAGCCGGGGCCAGCTTGGCCGGCACCACCAGCGGGCAGCCGAACCAGGACGCCAGCTCGGTGGCGGGGTGGCCAGCGGCGGGCTGTGGCAGCACCGCGATGTCCACGCTGGGGTCCATGGCCGGGCCCACTCCCGGGCCGAGCAGAGTGCCGTAGAGCTTGTCAGGGTCGACTTCCCGCAGTTCAACATCGATCCCGGCGCCGCGAAGCTGCTGCGCGACCCGAGTGGCGAGCGTCCCGTACGGTTCACGGTTCGCCGCCGCCGCGACCACCAGCCGCAGCGGCTGACCGGCACGTTCCCAACCCGCTGGGCCACGGACGTACCCGGCGTCGGTGAGCAGCCGGCGCGCCGTGTCCGGATCCGGCGCCACCGGCACGCCGGTGGCCGGCGCGGTGGCGCGGTACCCCGGCGCGGACGGGTCGAGCACCTCGGAGTCAGCTCGCAGCGCCGCGGCGGGCCCGCTGGCGACTCCGGTGGCGATCAGCGCGGGGCGGTCCAGCAGCGCGGCCACCGCGGTGCGCACCCGCTGGTCGCTCAGCACCTCGCCGGCCGGGCGCAACAACACCGACACGAGCACCGGCGCCGGCACGACCGTCGAGGTCACTCCCAGGTTGGCCGCGCGCAGCAGCTCCTCGGTGATGGCGTTGGGACGGCTGAACAGGGCACCCTGCATGCCACCAGTACCCAGCGCCTCGACCAGTGCCGCTTGGCTGCCCTGGCGCAGCCGGATCCGGTCCAGCCACGTCGGGATGTCCCAGTACCGGTCGTTGCGCTCCAGCACCAGCTCACCGCGGGATCGATCAAACGAGGTCATCAGGAACGGACCACCGGACACCGGAAGACCGGCGTCGAGCGCTGTGCTCCACCCGCCCGGCGCGTCCTTGAGCAGATGCTCCGGCAGCAGGTGTTGGAACAGGGTGCGCCAGCCGGCGTAGGGCCGCAGGAAGACCACCTCGGCGGTCTTGCCGCCGTCCCGGGAGATCACCTGGTCGATCAGCTGGTAGCCGGCCGAGTCCACCACGCCGGGCTGGGTGCGCATCTGCTCGGCGAGGTAACCGAAGTCCTCGGCGGAGATGGGGGTGATGTCCGACCACTGCGCGTCGCGCCGGATCTGGTAGGTGACGGTGAACGGTTCGGTGTTCGTGACCTCGGCGGAGGTCAGCAGCGTGCGGTCGAGCACCCACTGCCCGGTCGGGCTCTGGTGGAACGGCGAGGGCAGCAGCAGGCCGGCGATCGCCACCGAGACTGGCGTCAGGTCGGCCACGGTGTGCGGATTGAACCCGCCGCTCAGCTGATCCACCCCGAAGACCACCTCCCGCGCGGTGAGCGAGGCGGCGGGTGAGCTCACGGCGGGGTGGTGGGCTGAGGCCAGCGGGAACGGCCGCGCACCGCACCCGACCAGTACGACCCCGGAGACTAGGGCCACCAGCACCCTGGCCAACAAGGCGCCGGCCATCCCTAGGCTCGCGCCACCCGGTCCCGGGCCCGCTGCCGGCCGCGCTGAGTGGCGTCCAGGACAACCTTGCGCACCCGCACCACGTCCGGGGCGACCTCGACGCACTCGTCGGAGGCGCAGAACTCCAGCGCCTCCTCCAACCCGAGCGTCCTCGGCCGAGCCAGCCGCTCGAGCTCCTCACCGCTGGAGGAGCGCACGTTGGTGAGCTTGCGCTCGCGGCACACGTTGAGATCCATGTCCTCGGCGCGGGGGTTCTCACCGACCACCATCCCGGCGTAGACCGCCGCTCCGGGCTCCACGAAGAAGGTGCCCCGATCACCCAGCTGCGTCAACGCGTACCCGGTGACCGCGCCGGTACGGTCGGCGACCAGCGACCCGGAGCGCCGGGTGCGCAACTCTCCGGCCCACGGGCGGTAGCCGTCGAAGACATGGTGCACGACACCGGTGCCCCGGGTGATGGTGAGGAACTCGGTGCGAAAGCCGATCAGCCCGCGGGAGGGCACCGTGAACTCCAGCCGCACCCAGCCGTCCCCAGAGGTGGCACCGAGCTGCTCGGTCCGGCCCTTGCGCCCGGCCAGCAGCTGGGTCACCGCGCCGACGTGCTCCTCGGGCACGTCCACGGTGAGGTGCTCGAACGGCTCGTGCCGGGCGCCGTCGACGGTCCGGGTAACGACCTGGGGCTTGCCGACGGTGAGCTCGAAACCTTCCCGTCGCATAGTTTCCACCAGGACGGCCAGCGCCAGCTCACCACGACCCTGCACTTCCCAGGTGTCCGGCGATTCGGTCGGCGACACCCGGATGCTGACGTTGCCGACGAGCTCGACGTCCAGCCGGTTGCGAAGCAAGCGAGCGGTGAGCTTGCGGCCTCCGCCGCGACCCGCCAGCGGGCTGGTGTTGATCCCGATCGTCATCGCGATCACCGGCTCGTCCACCGTGATCCGGGGCAGCGGGCGCGGATCATCCACGTCAGCGAGGGTGTCGCCGATGGTGATCTCCGCGATGCCCGCGATGGCGATCAGGTCACCGGCCTCCGCGCTGGCCGCCGGGACCCGCTCAAGGCCCTCGGTACGCAGCAGTTCGGTGATCTTGACCGGTCGGATCGTCCCGTCTTCCCGGCACCAGGCCACGGTCTGGCCCTTGTGCAACCGCCCGGCGCGGACCCGGCACAGCGCGATCCGGCCCAGGAAGGTCGACGCGTCGAGGTTGGTGACGTGCGCCTGCAACGGCGCCAGCGCGTCCCCCGCGGGCGGTGGCACGTGCGTGAAGATGACGTCGAACAGCGGGTCGAGGTTCTCAGCGTCGGGCATCTCGCCATCGCGCGGGCGGGTCAGGCTGGCGCGGCCGGCCCGGGCGCTAGCGTAGATCACCGGCAGGTCCAGCACCGCCGCGGCGGTGTCGGCCTCGAGGCCTTCCAGGTCTGAGGCGAGATCCAGCAGCAGGTCGTGGGTCGCGTCGACCACCACCTCGATCCGGGCGTCCGGGCGGTCCACCTTGTTCACCACGAGCACGACTGGCAGGTGCGCGGCCAGCGCCTTGCGGAGCACGAAACGGGTCTGCGGCAACGGGCCCTCGCTGGCGTCGACCAGCAGCAACACCCCGTCCACCATGGACAACCCACGCTCCACCTCGCCACCGAAATCAGCGTGACCGGGGGTGTCCACCACGTTGATGGTGATGGCACCGCCCGGTGTGGACCGGGTGACCGCGGTGTTCTTGGCCAGGATCGTGATGCCCTTTTCCCGCTCCAGATCCCCGGAGTCCAGGACACGGTCCACGGTGCCGCGCCCGGTGACGGCACCGGACTGGCGCAGCATGGCGTCGACGAGCGTGGTCTTGCCATGATCGACATGTGCGATGATGGCAACATTGCGCAGGTCGGTGCGCACGCGGGCAGGGGCGGCGATGGGCACGCGGGAACTCCTCGATTTAGATGCCGGGAAAGCCAATCTTACTCGGGGTCACTCGGGGGTACCGATGCCGCCCGCCACAGCCGGCGCGGTGGCCGGGCGGGTCGGCTACGCTGCGCGGATGGCCGCTCCGGATGACCTGCGCATTGACGTCGACACTGTCGTGGGAATGCTCACCAGCGAAGACCCCCCGGAAGACGGGCGAATCCGGTTCCTGCTCGACGCGCTGGCCTGCGCCACCGATGACGCGCTGCGCTTGCTGTCCGGCAAGGTCGAGTGTCACACCTTCAGCGGCGGCGTGGTGGCGCCGCTGCTCGCCGCGCTGCGCTCGCAAGCCCGCAACCGGGAGGAGAAAGCCGCGGTCGCGCTGGTCGCCGCCCGCGCCGCCGAGGGTGCCGGGGACTCCGCCACCGCCAGCGATCTGCTCGACGAGGCATTGACGCTGCGCCCCGGGCTGGAACCGGCGTTGCACGACGCCGCCCAGTACGCCGCCGCGCGCGGCGACTACGCCACTGCGGACCGGTACCTGCGGCGCGCCGAGAATCCCAGCCCGCTGCGACCGGGGCTGAGCGAAGCCATGGCCGCGACCACGTCAGTGCGCGAGGGCGAGCGCAACGACCCGTGCCCGTGCGGGTCGGGCCGCAAGTTCAAGGCCTGCTGCCGGCTCACCGCGCTACCGCCCCTGAGCACGCGGGCGCAACTCGTCTACGCCCTGCTGGGCACCTATGCCGAGCGCGCCCCCGGTCTCGAGATGATCGCGCCGCTGATTAAGCGCACCGAGGACGTGGAGCGGTACGCGATGTTCCTGGTGGATCTCGCGCTGTTCCAGGGCGGCCTGGTGGAGCGGTTCCTCGCCACCCGGGGCCACTGGCTGCGCCCCGACGAGCGCCAGCTCATCGAGGACTGGCGGCGGATCCCGTTCGCACTCCACGAGATACTCGAGGTCACGCGGGACACCAGCGTCACACTGCGCGCGCTGCCGGACGGCGAGCCGATCCAGCTGGTCGACACGTTGTTCTCCCAGTGCTCGCACCGCCTGGAGTTGTTCTGCGGCCGAGTGCTGCACGAGGACACCGGACCTCGGATACTCGCGCTGCCCGTCCACGTCCACCGCCACCGCCGCCGCGAACTGCTCGACCTGCTCGCGGCGAGTCCCTCGGTGGAGCAGATCGCGGACTTCTTCGCTCCCGAGCCACCCGTCCAGCTACGCAACAGTGACGGCGCGGACATCTACGACTGCGCCGTCACCTACCAGGTGCCCGACGCGCGGCAGGCCTTCGAGCGCCTCACCCAGCGGCTGATCCAGGCTGGGGACGACGTGGTGGCCTGGCGCCGGGAGCTGCCCGACGGGCGGGTGCTGAACCTCGGGCAGATCGAGCGGGCCGGCGAGGACTTCACCGTCACCGCGAACTCTCCGGAGCGGCTGGCCGAGCTGGAGACCCAGCTGCGTGAGGTGGCCCCGGACGCCGTCGAAGGTGACCGGCACGCCAAGCGCATCAGCGAGGATCCCGGCGGCCGCGAAACCCGGATCCTCATCGTGGAAAGCTATTTCTTTGATGAAAGCTCCGTCGACGACGCACGCGTAGCCGCCGACCGCATGGCCCACGACGCCGAGACGAGCTGGCTCGACACTCCCGACGTGATCGGTGAGCTGAGCCCCCGCGACGCCGCCGCCTCCGGTGACCCGGCCGTCCGCGCCGAACTGCGCTCCACAGTCGACGACATCGAAGCCACCCTGCTGCAAGCCCAACGCGCCGGCCGCCCCACCGCGGGCCTGATGAACCCCCGCCGCCTCCGCACTGCCCTGACCCTGGAAAACAGCAAGATCGGGTGTGTCCCTTAGGTCTCGTGGTTCATGGCGGCCCTCCTGTCGCCGAGTTCGACAGGAGGGCCGCTGGAAGACGCCCGAACAGCCCTGGTGTCGAACTCGGCGCACGGAGGACGCCCACGATCGCCGACCGCTCCCTCGTTCTGCGATCTACGGGGATCTATCTGCCGAAATAGGACTTTGCCGGGGCGCTGGGTCAGCCCCCACGCCGGCAAGCCGGTCTTGAAGCTGAGCGTGACGGAACTGATAAACCTGACCGACAGTGCGTAAAACCTGGCGCTCGCGAGCGTCTTCAAGGAACCGCAACAAACGCGCAGGAGACTCGCCTAGATACCATAGCTGCGCGCTCGCAAGGTTAACCTGCCACGTTGCCGGAAAGACCAACCCCACTGCGGTCCCGAGCGCGAGCGCGATCACCCACCAGCCCACAATCAGAGCTTGAGATCCAACCACGAACGATTGCCCGATCCCATATGTGAGCGCAGTTACGATTCCGATACCACGATCGGCAAGGATCGATCGGACTCGTAACGCCTGCTGAAGGTCTCCCCATCCCAAGCATTAATCCGATTGCGAGCCAAGCTATGATCCACGCTACCAGCCCAGCCTCGAGGCCGCTCACAAAGCCGGTACTGGTCACGAGTCCATACATTATACCGACCACGAGTCCGACCACGAGATTTATGGAGATATCGGCCTTACTCCACCGTGGTCGACTCAGATGTTGAGGAGATCTTTCGCCGAAAGTACCCACGAGCCCGACCACGGGCCCGACAAGAAGCCCGATCACGAACCCGTACACGAGTCCGTTCGCGAGCCCATTAACGAGCCCATTCACGAAACCGCCCGCAAGTCCGAAAGTAAACCCATAGACGATCCCTGCTATAAGATTCGCGCGGTTTTCGGTCGCGCTTCGCCGTAGCCAACTCAAATACCGGGGGGTTTTTCTCCGAAGGCACCCATAAACCCGATGACGAGCCCGATCGTGAGCGCGAGCCCGAGCTTGCTCACCAACGTCGCGGTGAACCCGAACACTAACTCGATCGGGAATGAAATCCCGAGTTCGCTCACCAACGCCCTGGCCAACCCGAGTCCAAAAACGATCACAAGCCCGACCGCGAGTTCACAAGCAACTACGGTGGCGAGAAAGCGGGGCCAGCCGGGGACCCAATGCGGGATCCGCCACCAGGCCAGGTCTCGGGTCCCGTCGGCGTTCATGCGGCGTGCTAGCTGCTCCAGCCAGTGTCGGGCCTGGTCCAGGCTGTACGCCGGAGCCGGCTGGCCCAGGCGATGGGCGTAGGCGGCAGGCAGCACCCGGTCCAGGAGATGATTTTCAATGGCCGCACGGTTGGCGAAGCGTTTACGGTCGGTGAGCTCGTCGACCGGATCACCACCGGGACGGTAAGTATCACGGACCAAGGTCACCATCAGTGGAGTCTCCAACGCCTGCGCCAAGGCACCACTGGGGTGATCGCGGAGGTGATTGAGCAGGCACTGCCACGAAAGGGGGGCCGGGTCGGTCTGGGTACTGGCCAGATACTCCTTCGCCTGATCAGCCTCGACCGAACACAGTTCCAGCGCCGCCGCCCCTCGCAGATGACCGTCACTGACTGCGGCTACCATCTCCTCGCTGCGCGTGAGCACGACGAGCCGGAAGGTGGCCTGCTCATCCAGTGCTCGTAACGCCACGGGGCGCAGCGCCTCGGCCATTTCATCTAACCCATCGAGGATCACGGTGATGTAGCCGCCGTCGATCAGGCGCGCCGCAGCATTGCGGCCGTATTCTCGGGCCCGCAACAACGCGTAGTCACCGATGAGCCGCTCGCCAACCAGTCGACTAAGAGCTCACTGTTCGGATCCCAGCCGTGCAAAGTGAACAACACCGGAACCGGTATCCTGGCCCGCTCCTCGGTCATGGGGAAGGCCGCTCAGTGGGTCAGCGCGTCGAGAAGCAGGAGGATCACCGCACCGCTTTTGCCCGCACCCGGACCGCCGAGGATCACCAACCGCCCGGAGCCCAAGCCACCGTACACACCAAGAAGATTCTTTATCGTGCCGGAACGCAGCTTCTCCGCCGTGATCGCCGCCATACCAGGTAACGGTGCGAACTTCGCCTCACCGCCCCCCACAGCTGCCTCCACCGGGCCGGCGACCTGCCGGCGCGACCACTTCCACCACACACAAATCGACGCCGGAGACATCAATCCGCGTTCCGCTGCGGCCCGATTCCACTGTCGACGCACTTGTTCCGCCAACTCGTCGGCCGCGCGTTCCAACAGCGATCGCGAAGACTGAGCTGGCCGCCGCGACGCCCACAGCCACATACCGACACCCGTCGCGGTGGTTGCGACACTCACCAGCGTCGAGACCAGCTTCTCAGCCGAGTCCCGATCGGGAGCGCGAAGAACGAACTCCACGACCAGAGACGTGACCGCAACGAGCAGCAACAACCCGATCCACGGCCAGACGCGTCGCCGCCCGATCTCCACGACTCCAGTCTGCCATCACAAGATGACGGTCTGTGGGAGGGTCCTACCATGGTCGTGGTGCAGCAGCTCTTGCTGACCGCAGGGTTGGCCAGGTCCGGCAGCGACCCGCTGCGGTCACCGGTGCACGCCTCAGGCTTTGACAATCAGGAAAGCAGCCATGACTTTGCGCCCGCACGTCCTCGACTATGGCGGTGTGCTGGCCGCCGCCAAGGAGGATCACGGCGCCGTCATCGAGTTGACCCGCGCGCTGGTGCGCATCCCCACGCGGGCCGGCATCGACCCCTACGACCCCATCGTCGACGTGCTCTCAGGTTGGATGCGGGAGCAAGGCCTGGCCACCACGCTGCTGCGGGACGGCACCGGAGCCGCCGTCGGCCTTACCACCGAGATCCGCGGCGACCACCCGGGCCCCCGGTGGGTGCTCGACGCCTGCCTGGACACTGCGCCCTTCGGCGACGAGACCGCCTGGACCCATCCTCCCACCTCGGGCGTCATTGAGGACGGATGGCTGTGGGGACGCGGCAGCTCCGACTCCAAAGCCGCCGTGGCGATCTTCTGCCACCTCGCCACTCGACTCGCGACCAGCACGGCACAACTCCATGGCACCGTGGTGCTGCTGTTTGACCTTGATGAGCACACCGGCCGCTTCGGCGGCGCCACCCGCTACTTCGAAGGCCCCGACGCGCCCCACGACGTCGCCGGGGTGATGATCGGCTACCCCGGCATGGACAAGCTCGTGATCGGTGGACGTGGCGTGCACCGCGCCCAACTTCACGTCCACGGCACCGCCGCACACTCCGGCGCCAGCAAGCCGAGCCCCAATGCCATTGACAAGGCCGCGCACCTCATCCGCGAACTCACCGAGACCGAACTACCCGACGGAGCCAGCGCAGAGTTCCCGCTACCGGGCAAAGTCACCGTCACCGCCATCCACGGCGGCCAGGGCTACTCGGTGACCCCCGATCTGTGCACCCTCAACATCGACATCCGCACCACCCCCACCTTCGACGACACCGCCGCCGCCACGCTGCTGAACCAGGTCACCACCCGCGTCGACCAGCACTGGCCCGACACCCGCCCGACCCTCATCCAGCTCACAACCCGCTGGCCCGCTTACGCCCTGCCCACCAACTCGCCGCTGCGCACCACCCTGCTACGAGTCGCGCGCGCATACGGGGTGGACGTCGAGGCCAAGATCGCCGGGCCGTCCAACATCGGCAATTACCTCGCGGGCCTCGGAATCCCCGCCACCGCCGGGTTCGGCGTCACCTACACCGGCCTGCACGCCACAAACGAACGCATCCAGCTCGACACCATCCCCACCATCCAAGCCGTCTACCACGCCACCCTGCTATCCCTGCTCACCACATGATCGCTCAGCTGACGGGTCCCCGCTGGATGAACATCCAGCCGCTGGCTAAGCACTTTCCCTTTTCAGCCATGTCACCCGGTGATACTCAGGGTGCCGGTCCCACCACTGCGTGAACGGCTCCGCAGCGGCCCACACCGCATCCCGGCAAGCAACCCACGGGCCCGTTTCGGTGCCCTCAACAGTCTGTCCGTACCGGAACCGACCAGCGTTGTCATAGCACATCACCACGGCCCGAGAGCGGTCCAGCAGCCAGAACTCCTCCCCCATCAGCCCCGCTGGCGGGTCCTGCTCAACGAGATCCAACACCCGAATGTCCTCCCCCGCGTCGACACTGCGAGCGTAAGCCCATTCACATTCGTAACGCACGTATCTGCTCGGAAGCCCGTCCAGCACGCGGACCCGACGTACCGCGCGACCACGTCGACGCTGGTCATTCAGCCATTCACGCCACGGCCCCACCACGGCCGGGTCGGGGTGTGCCTCGCCTGCCAGATAGCGGGCGAAATCACCGCCGTCGCTAGGCACGTCGTACTGGTCGCGAACCTCCTGGCGGAACGCCTCGAACTCGAACCGTTCGGTGTAGTCATCGAGACCAGCTTCATCGAGCAGCATGGTCACAACCTGGAACCCAGCGAAGCTGGGATCTCGACCACGTCAAGCTGATCCGCATGATCGGCTCCCCTCCGAGCTGGCGTATAGCCGACGAGCGTCCTCCCCATATGCCAGCGTAGTCAACACGACGGTTATGTATAGCGTGGACTCGCCGCGCTCGCGCTGTTGCGTAAGTTGAGCACAGCGACGGCCGTGACGTCCGACAGGGAGGAGATGATCGTGGCCGCCAAGGCGGGTAGATCGGATGCGGTCGCCAAAGATCGGGACCGCCGGTTGCCGCGCCCGGTCTACGAGCGGGAGTTGCTTCGCTTGCAGGCGGAGCTGGTCACGTTGCAGGAGTGGGTGCGGGCGGAAGGCGCGCGAGTCGTTGTCGTCTTTGAGGGACGTGACGCCGCCGGCAAGGGAAGCACCATCAAACGGGTCACCGAGTACCTCAACCCGCGTGTCGCGCGCATCGTCGCGCTGCCCGCGCCCACCGAGCGGCAGCGCACACAGTGGTACTTCCAGCGTTACGTGGAGCACTTGCCGGCGGCTGGCGAGATCGTGCTGTTCGACCGAAGTTGGTACAACCGCGCCGGAGTGGAAAGGGTCATGGGTTTCTGCACCGCCGACGAGTACCAGCGATTTCTGTGCCAGTGCCCCATCTTCGAGCGGCTGCTCATCGAGGACGGCATCATATTGCGCAAATACTGGTTCTCGGTCAGCGACACCGAGCAAGAGCGCCGTTTCCAGGACAGGCTGCGGGACCCGATGCGGCGCTGGAAATTCTCCCCGATGGACATGGATTCGATCATCCGGTGGGAGGACTACTCGCGAGCCAAGGACGAGATGTTCGCACACACCGATGTCGCCGAGAGTCCATGGTACGTCGTGGAGAGCGAGGACAAGCGCCGGGCGCGCATCAACATGATCGCCCACCTGTTGTCCACCATCTCCTACTCTGACGTCCAGCGGCCTCCGGTTCAGCTACCCGCACGCCCACCTTCGCACGGCTACCAGCGGCCACCTCGGGAGGCACAGACCTACGTTCCCGACCACACCGCCACACCAGAATGATCTTTGCTGTCCGGGGAGCTTATTCTTCGTCCAGGCCCGCCGGGCTCGCGTTGTCACGTGCGGTGAGCGTGGCGAGCGCCTTGGCGGCATCGGCGGCGGCGTGCGCGGCGCGGTCGGCGAGCCCACCACCGAGCTCGCCGAGTTCGGCGTTGAGCCGGACCAGCTCGGCGGCGGCCCGCGCCGCGGCCGCGGCCAGGACAGCCGCCGTGAAGGCGTCACCACGGAGGTTGGGGTTGCCCCGGGCGGCGAGCTCCACCGCTTCGGTGGCGATGCCGCTGGCCAGCTCGGCGATCTCCGTCGGCACCTGGGCCGCCCGCTCCAGCGCGCACCGGATCTGCTGGCGGCGAAAGGCCGGGTCGGGCTCGCGGGGCAGCGCGAACGCGGCGAGCACCGCCTGGTAGGCCTCGGCGTCCCGCTCGGCCAGCGCTGCGAGCTGGCCCCGGATCCGGTCGGCGCCCGCGGCCCGGTCCGCCGAGTCGACCAGTTGCTTGGTGGAGAACCGCGCGGCCATCCCGAGTAGCCCGGCGGCCATCGCGGCGGCGAGCGCCGCAGCGGCACCACCCCCCGGCGCCGGCTGCTTCGCGGCGAAGCGATCCAGTAGCTGCGCAACCGAGCAGTCGAGCAGGTCGCGAGCGGGGATCACGACAGGCCGACGATCTCGCCGCGGGAGTCGATGTCAATGCGGGTCGCGGCGGGGCTGGCGCCCAGGCCGGGCATGGTGCGCATGTCACCGCAGATCAGGTAGATGAACCCGGCGCCGACCGAGGCCCGCGCCTCCCGCACCGGCAGCACCCAGTCGGTGGGCGCGCCCATGAGCGCCGGGTCCGAGGAGATCGACAGGTGCGTCTTGGCGATGCACACCGGCAAGTGCCCGAAGCCATGGCGCTCGAAGCTGTCGAGCTGCCGGGACGCCGCAGAGCTGTAGTCCACCCCCCGCGCCCCGTAGACCCGCGACGCCACGGTGTGGATCTTCTCTCGTAGCGTCGCGTTCTCGGGGTACAGAAAGGCGAACTCCGACGGTTCCGCGGCGGCCTCGGCGACCGCGGCGGCAAGCTCGACGGCTCCCTTGCCGCCCTCGGCGAAGTGGGTGCACACCGCGCAGCGGGCGCCCATGCTCTCAGCGATCTCCCGGATGGCGGCGTGCTCGGAGGGGTGGTCCGTGGGGAAGGCGTTGATCGCCACTACCGGTGACACGCCGTGGATCCGCACGTTCTCGATCTGTTTGCGCAGGTTCGCTCCGCCAGCATGCACGTCGTCGGGGTTCTCCGCCAGCATGCCCTCCGGCAGCGGTCGACCCGCGCTGACTTTGTACCGGCCGGAGTGCGCCTTGAGCGCACGGACCGTGGCCACCAGCACGGCCGCGTCCGGCCGCAGCCCCGACACCCGGCACTTGATGTTGAAGAAGCGCTCGGCGCCCATGTCGGCGCCGAAGCCGGCTTCGGTGATCAGGTAGTCACCGCAGTGGATGCCGATGAGGTCGGCGATCACCGAGGAGTTGCCGTGCGCGATGTTGCCGAACGGACCGGCGTGCACCAGCACCGGCGTGCCCTCCAGCGTCTGCAGCAGGTTGGGCTTGATCGCCTCCCGCATGATCACCGTCATCGCGCCTGCGGCGTGCAGGTCTTCGGCGGTCACCAGCTGCCCCTCGGGGCTCTGGCCGACCACGATCCGGCCCAGCCGGGAGCGCATGTCGGCCAGCGAGGTGGACAGCGCGAGCACGGCCATCACCTCACTGGCCGCGGTGATGTCGAACCCGCTCTGCCGGGGAACGCCATCGGCCCGCGACCCGAGCCCGATCACGATGTTGCGCAAGGCCCGGTCATTGACGTCGAGCACTCGGTTCCAGGTGATGCTGTGCGGGTCGAGCGCAACGCCGTCGCGCTGGTGCAGCTGGTTGTCGACCATCGCGGCGAGCAGGTTGTGCGCCGCGGTCACCGCGTGCATGTCGCCGGTCAGGTGCAGGTTGAGCGTCTCCATGGGGACGACCTGGCTGTACCCACCACCCGCCGCCCCACCCTTGATCCCGAAAGTGGGGCCCATCGAGGGCTGCCGGATCGCGACCGTGGCGCACTTGCCGATGTGCGCGAAGCCCTGGCCCAGCCCCACGGTGGTGGTCGTCTTGCCCTCGCCGAGCGGAGTGGGCGTGATGGCGGTGACGACCACGTACTTGGCGCGGGGGGCCTGCACCAGCTCCTCGATGGCCGCCATCTTGATCTTCATCACGTGCTCGCCGTAAGGCTCGAGCAGGTGCCGACCCAGCCCCATCGCGGCACCGATCTCCACCAGCGGAGTCAGCGCAGCCCCACGAGCAATCTCCAGATCACTAGGAAACGCCATGGGGCTCCTCCGGAGGTCGTGAGTGCGTAACAGTGCTTGGGCACTCAATGCCACTCACAAGTACGTCAGTACCTATAGTGGGTTGGTTTGTAGGGGCCCTCTACGTCTACGTCGATGTAGTCGGCCTGTTCCTTGGTCAGTGTGGTGAGTTGGCCACCCAGGGCTTCGACGTGGATCTTGGCAACTTTCTCGTCGAGTATTTTGGGCAGGGTGTAGACCTCCCGGTCGTATTCCTGGTGCTTGGTGAACAGTTCGACCTGGGCGATCACCTGGTTGGCGAACGAGGTCGACATCACGAAACTCGGGTGCCCGGTGGCGTTGCCCAGGTTCAGCAACCGCCCCTCGGACAGCACGATGATTGAATGCCCGTCCGGAAACGTCCATTCGTCGACCTGCGGTTTGATCACCAAACGGCGGGCGCCCGAGCGGCGCTCCAACCCGGTCATGTCGATCTCGTTGTCGAAGTGTCCGATATTGCCCAGGATCGCCTGGTGTTTCATCCGCGCCATGTGCTCCACGGTCACGATGTTCTTGTTCCCGGTGGCGGTGATGACGACGTCCGCGCGCTCGATGAGGTTGTCCAGGGTATCGACGGTGAAACCATTCATCAGCGCCTGCAGCGCGCAGATCGGGTCCACCTCGGCCACCACCACCCGAGCGCCTTGGCCCGCCAGCGCCTCCGCACACCCCTTGCCGACATCCCCATACCCGCAGACCAGCGTCAACTTCCCGGCGAGCAGCACATCCACCGCCCGGTTGATCCCATCCACCAGCGAATGCCGGCACCCGTACTTGTTGTCGAACTTCGATTTCGTCACCGAATCGTTGACGTTGATCGCCGGAAACAACAACTCCCCCGCGGCGGCCAACTGATAAAGCCGGTGGACGCCGGTGGTGGTCTCCTCGGTCACGCCGCGGATGCCCGCGCCGATCGCGGTCCATTTCCCGGGCGTCGCGGCCAGCGAGGTCCGCAGCACGTCCAGGAACACCGCCCACTCATCCGGGTCGTTCTCGTCCGCGGTGGGCACCACCCCGGCCTTCTCGAAGGTGGTTCCGCGTTGGACCAGCATGGTGGCGTCCCCACCGTCATCAAGGATCATGTTCGGCCCGGCTCCGTCGGGCCAGGTCAGCATCTGCTCGGTGCACCACCAATACTCCTGGAGCGACTCGCCTTTCCAGGCGAAACAGGGCACTCCGCGCGGCTGCTCGGCACTGCCGTGCGGACCCACCACCACCGCTGCCGCAGCGTGATCCTGGGTGGAGAAGATGTTGCACGACGCCCAGCGGACCTCCGCGCCGAGACTGACCAGGGTCTCGATCAACACGGCGGTCTGGATGGTCATGTGCAGCGACCCCGAGATCCGCGCCCCGCGCAACGGGAAAACATCCGCGTACTCCCGCCGCAGCGTCATCAAACCCGGCATCTCGTGCTGCGCCAACCGGATCTCATGGCGGCCGAAATCAGCCAGACCCAGATCGGCGACGGCGAAATCAATGCCGGCGCGGCTCTGTAACTTCTGCTCAGCGGCGGGCGCCACAGTCATCGCAATGCTCTCCCTATCGAGTGAGGTTGGTGCTCACGCGCGCACGTGGTCGGCCACCTCGGCCGCGTTGTCGGGTCCGTACGCTTCGCTGAACCGCTCCATGAACGTCTCGGGTTCGAACTCGTGCTCCTGGGTGCCGACCGATTCGATCACCAGGGTAGCCAGCATGCAACCGAGCTGGGCGGCCCGCTCATCGCCCACGCCCCAGGCGACCCCGGCCAGGAAGCCAGCCCGGAACGCGTCCCCCACCCCGGTGGGATCCGCCTTGCGGCGCTCCGGCGGCGGTGCCACCGAGATCGCCGGTTCGCCCGGCCGTTGCACGGTCACGCCTTTGGCCCCCCGGGTCTGCACCGACACACCCACCCGCGCCAGGATGTCCGCCGCACCCCAGCCGGTCTTGCGCTCGAGCAGCCCTCGCTCGTAGGTGTTGGTGAACAGGTAGTTCGCGCCCTCGACCAGCTGCTCGATCGCCTCGCCGTCGAGCGAGGAGAGCTGCTGTGAGGGGTCCGCGGCGAACGGGATGCCGAGGTCCCGGCACTCCTGGGTATGTCGAAGCATGGCGGCCGGGTCGTTCGGGCCCACCACCACGAGATCGGTCCCGCCGAGGCGGTCCACGATCGGGGCCAGCTCGATGTCCCGGGACTCGCTCATCGCGCCAGCGTAGAAAGACGCGATCTGGTTCTGGTCAGCGTCGGTGGTGCACTGGAACCGGGCGGTGTGCAACGTCGGCGAGACGCGCACCGCGCTGGTGTCCACCCCGTGCTCGCGCAGCCATCGCCCGTACTCGGCGAAGTCGGCGCCGACCGCGCCCACCAGCACCGGCGCCAGCCCGAGGCAGCCCAGGTTGAACACGATGTTCGCACCCGCCCCGCCTCGGCGGATCGCCAGGTCCTCCACCAGGAAGGACAGCGAGAGGTTCGCCAGTTGATCAGGCACGATCTGTTCGGCGAACCGGCCGGGGAAGACCATCAGGTAGTCGGTGGCGATCGACCCGGTGACGATGATGCGCACACAGCCTCCTTCGTGAGCCCCTTTGCGAATCTCAGACCCCGGCCGGTTGTGCGCTGGCGGGCAGCCCGGCGGCGGAGCGCAATGCCGCCGCCTTGTCGGTCCGCTCCCAGGTGAAGTCGGGATCGTCCCGCCCGAAGTGGCCGTAGGCGGCGGTCTTAGCATAGATCGGCCGGTGCAGTCCCAGGTAACTGCGGAAGGCCGCCGGGCGCAAGTCGAAGTGCTCCCCCACCAGTTTCTCGATGGTCGTGCGCGGCACCTGCTCGGTGCCGAAGGTCTCTACCAGCAGCGACAGCGGCCGGGCCACCCCGATCGCGTAGGCCACCTGCACCTCGACCCGATCCGCCAGGCCGGCGGCCACGATGTTCTTGGCCACGTACCGGGCCGCGTAAGCCGCGGAGCGGTCCACCTTGGAGGGGTCCTTGCCGGAGAACGCACCGCCACCGTGCCGGGCGAACCCGCCGTAGGTGTCCACAATAATCTTCCGGCCGGTCAGCCCGGCGTCACCGACCGGGCCGCCGATCACGAACCGCCCGGTCGGGTTGACGAACAGGTTGCGCGCCAGCTCGCCCTCGTCGTAGAAGCCGGCGGGCAGCTCCGCGAGCACCACGTGTTCCCACAGGTCCGCCCGGATCCGCTCCAGAGTGGCCTCCTCGGCGTGCTGGGTGGAGATCAGCACCTTCTCCACCCCAATCGGCACGTGATCCCGATAGCGGACAGTGACCTGAGTCTTGCCGTCGGGCCGCAGGTAGGGCAGCGTGCCGTTCTTGCGCACCCGCGCCAGCCGCTGGGACAGCCGGTGGGCCAGCGCGATCGGCATCGGCATCAGCTCGGGGGTCTCGTTCGTGGCGTACCCGAACATCATCCCCTGATCCCCCGCACCGGCGCTGTCCAGCTCGTCCTCGGACAGCTTGCCGCGCCGCTCCGCAGCCAGGTCCACCCCCTGGGCGATGTCCGGCGACTGCTTGTCCAGCGCGGTCAGCACCGCGCAGCTACGCCCGTCGAAACCGAAGCTCCCGTTGTCGTAGCCGATCTGGCAGATCGTGTCGCGCACGATCTGGGTGTAGTCCAGCACCCCCGGCGTGGTGATCTCCCCCGCCAGCACGACCAGCCCGGTGGTGATCAGGGTCTCGCAGGCCACCCGCGAGTAGGGGTCCATCGTCAGCGCCGCGTCCAGCACCGCGTCGGAGATCTGGTCAGCCATCTTGTCGGGGTGGCCTTCGGTCACCGACTCGGAGGTGAACAGGTACTCCACGGTCTCCAACTGGGTCATCGGATCACGCTCCTTGGCGCGGCGGGGTTCGGCGGGCCGCCGCTGTTGCTTCCACCATCGCTACCAGCTTCACTCTCGCTACATCGGCGGGAC
>JBDTAX010000030.1:0-19324 GCA_039924425.1 Pseudonocardiaceae bacterium | reverse complement strand
CCGTTCACCCCGCACCGGCTCGTCACCGCGCTCCGGGCCGCTGGGTTCGGCGAGGATCAGGTGGTGCTGCTGCCCACCGACCACGATGTCGCCGACGCGATCCTGCGCAGCGCCGACCTGGGCATGGCCTATGGCGGCGATGACGTTGTCTGCAAGTACGGCGGCAACACCCGGATCCTGGCGCAAGGGCCGGGACGGTCGAAGATCCTGCTGGCCGCTGATGTCGACTGGCGCGAGCATCTGGACACGGTCATCGACTCGGTCAGCCACCACGGCGGCACTGGCTGCGTGAACACCACGACTGTGCTCGTTGAGGGCGACCCCACCCCGGTGGCGGCGGCGATCGCCGAGCGATTGTCCGCCATCCCCAGCTTGCCACCGGAGGACGAGAAGGCGGTTCTCCCGGTCCAGCCGGTGGACCGGGCACGAGCACTCGAGAAACACCTGCTCAGCAAGGCGAATGGCACCCGAGCATGGCTCGGTGGCGGCGGCATCGTCGACGAACTGGGCGACGGCAGCGCTGTGCTACGGCCCGCTGTCCACCAACTCCCCCGATCCGACGCCGCACAGGCCAGGATCGAGCTGCCCTTCCCCTGCGTGTGGATCGCGCCCTGGACAGTCGAAGACGGTGTCACGCCAGTGAAGGACACCCTGGTTCTGACCGCTTTTACCCACAACGAACGACTGATCGACGACTTGTTCAACGAGCCGACCATCAGCAACCTCTACCTCGGGGACCACCCCACCTACTGGATGGAACCCGGAATCCCGCATGACGGATATCTCGCCGAATTCCTCATGCGCACCAAAGCCGTCATCCGGGACTGAATGTCGCTTGGATCGATCTCGATCAGTGAATGACCTTGTGGTCTGACGATACGACCAAAGGCCGGGTGCGCAGGACGCCCTCCGATCGGGAGAGCGCCAAGTCTACGACGACACGGGGCCACTGCTACCCTGTCCCGGGCTTTGTTATCCATCGCACATCCGGGTGTGAGCAGCGGCCCACCCGAGTACACGGCCATCATGCCAAAGGAACAGAACATCGCCACCCAGGAAAAGACCGCCGAGCGCTCACCGGCACCCACCAAGGCGAGTTCAAGGGTGTCGCGTCCACGGGTAAGCGCATCAAGGTTCACCGCCTGCAGATCGGCCGCTTCGACAACGGGCAGATCGTCGAGCGCTGGGGCAGCACCGATGAGCTGGGCATCATGACGCAGCTCGGCGCGGCTCCCGACGCCTCGGGCAAGCCCGGCCTGGTAGACAAGGTCAAAGACGTCTTCACGTCCTGATCCACCAGCCTGATCATGAACGAACGCGGTTGTAGTTATGCCTTGCCGGTCTCCACGGCCGCCAGTACGGCATGCCACGGGTAGCTCGCCAGGCGTTTCGAGCCATGGTGCGGTGCATGGGGTTCGTAGCCGTCCGCTCCAAACAACACCGTTACACCAGCCGCTCGCAGTTCCGTGACGCTGCGGCCGAAGGCCGGATGCGCCGCTTGGGCCGCGTTGAGAAACGGCAGCGCCGCAAGGGGTAGCCCAAGTCCGATGCCCTCATTCAGCAGTCCCAGTGCCAGTGTGTCGGAGATCCCGGCCGCCCACTTGTTGATCGTGTTGAAGCTGGCGCCGCCCACCACCATGGCGTCTGCCGACGGCAACACGTCGGGCGTGCCCGGCTGCTTGTATTCCGACCGCACCGGAAAGCCGGTTTGGGCTTCGAGCGAGGGTGTGTCGATGAAACGCAGCGCCGAGGGCGTGGCGATCACGCACACCGTCCAACCCGATACCTGCGCAAGGGAGACCAATGTGCCGACATCGCGGGCCGCGGGCGTTGCGCAGGTAATGACGTACAGAACTCGACCGGCCGATTCCTGATGACTGCTCACACTGGCACCCCCATTGCTCGGGCAAGCCTCGTGACACCGACCATCGGGGTGGTGCCCCGAGGATAGCTACGAACCAGTTCAGTAATGATCAGTTTGCTCTTACGGCGGCAACGGACCTCTTCGGGGGCAAGCTGGTCAGCATCGAGAAGCGTGGCAGCCGACTCGTCGCGTTGCCCGGTCTGGAGATAGCCACGCGTTACATCGAGCAAGTGACTAACCCGACGCTCCCGCGGTAGGTGCATGAGATCACCCCTGGGGATGTCAGCGGCGGCCTCAATGACCCGGCCACCGCTGTGCATATCCGCTAACGCTGACACGCGGTGCACTAAGACATTGGTAGTACCGAAAGCCGACCAGTTTTCGTTCCGGTCAGTCTCCAGACGGGCTGCGACAGCCAGCGCCTCCGTCTGGAGGTCACGCACATCGGCGGCTTGGTCGAGCCGGGCAGCAGCGATACTGCCTTTGAGGAGCAACATGCCGTAGGCGGAGGAAAATGCCGGGTCGGCGCTCCGCAAGTGTGGTTCCAGCCGGCTGGCGGCCGACCTGACCAACTGCACGGCATCATTGCTGTGATGCGTGGCGCTGAGCGCGTGCGCGACCCGTCGCGCGGCGGAGCCGATGAGCGTCAGATCACCAGTCTGTTCGGCGATCTGGATGCCGCGGTCCGCGGCTATCCAACCGAGTTGGGCAGCACCGAGCTTGAACGCGGTCGCCGCAGTCAGCTGGTAAGTCCAGGCCAGCCAGGTCTGCGCCTGCCGACGCTCGTCATTGTCCAACTGCCAGACCGTCGCCTGACAATCACGGATGAGATCGGCCAGGAGATGCCCAACGGCTTGATAGTTGGATGCCTGAAACGCCATCCAGCCGTAACGTACGGCACGTTCGAGCTTGGCCAGGTTCGGCTCTGGCAGTACATCGCCGTCAGCGCGGAAGACATTCGTAATGGCATCGTAGCTCCGCAGGGCATGTCGGATGGCATCGATTTCCCGGTCGTCGGGGCACGTGCGCAGCCGTTCGGCTTCGTCAGGGTCGATGAGCACCGCGAGGGGGATATCCAGCACGGTGGCAATCTGCCGCAACGTCGACAGGCGGTCAAGCTGGCGGTCCCCGGCCCGGACCTTGTCCACCCAGCTGAGCGATTTACCCATGCGGTCGGCGAAAATCTGGCGGGTCATACCACGTCGCTGCATCCAGTACAGCACCACGGCAGCCGTCTCCCGCCGCCGCGCGTGATCAGGGTTGCTCACACCCACCGTCCTTTCGGTCTCTGTATCGGCTCGCCCGACCAGCCTAACCGGATCGCCAGCGCGAGTCTGGTCCAACGCTAGACAGTTTGTACGGCCGCGATTACGTCCAGGCCCATAGCTTGCCCATGGCCCCAGGGTCGGGTTGACCGCAGAGCTGGTGCGTCCCTCATTCGGGGACGGCTCCCCCCGCTTCCACCAGCTCGGCGTCCCCCGACCTTGGGTGCCGTCCGAGCAAGACCCACACAGACAGGCTGAGGCCACGTGCAGCACAAGGATGACCTCGCTGGCCGGAATAGAGATGCCGGGTGATCCGCGAAGACCGCGAGCTGTTGGCCGAGATGGCGGGACTCAACACCGCGATGGCGCCACTGGCCCTGCGCATCATGGACGGCAGCGCCAGCACCACCGAGCAGCGGAATTACGCCCAGCGCATGATTGCCGCCGGAGAACGATTACGGCGGCGGGCCGAGAGAATGAGTGGGGCGGTCATCGAGGGAGAGGTTCTTGCCGACGGACCGCGTATTCTTCCGCCGAGTTCCGTAGAACCATACTGGGAGTGGTGAGCACGGTTTGGGAAACTCGGGATCGGCTGCTTGTGGAGCAGCTTGAACGGTTGGTCAAGAAGCTCAGCGGTGAGGAACAAATAGAGCCGGCCGAGGTCATGGAGCAGGCGGTGCGGCTCCTCACGGGCGTGATCGCGCTGCTGAGACAGCACCGTGTCAACAAACGGGGCCAGTGCCAATGCTGCGGGTGCACGAGGTGGGTGTGGCGGTTCTGGCGTAGACGCCCGCGGTGCACGGTGTATCGGGCTGTGGGTTTTGTCTTCCATCAACACCTCGATGTGGTGTGGTGGCAGTTGCTGGGGGAGCTGGGACAGCGGATCAGCTTGGAAGAAGCACGGAAGTGGGTGGTGGAATGGAGGAGACGCGACCATGGCGGGCAGTGATCACCCCGGTGAGCTGCGCGCTCCAGCGAAGGTGTGTGATCAATTCCGGATGAGTTACGGCTGGCTGTCGTCACGGTGGTGGCTGCCCGGTACCGAGCGGGCCGCGATGGCCAACCGGTTCCAGGTGTTGATGACGGCGGCGGCCCAGACGATCTGGCCCACCTCTTTCTCGTCGAACACGCGGCGGGCCTGCTCGTACACCGCGTCCGGTACGTGCCCGTCGGTGATGAGCGTGATCGCCTCGGTGAGCGCGAGCGCGGCCCGCTCCCGCTCGGTGTAGAACGGCGTCTCCCGCCAGGCACTCAGGGCGTACAGCCGCTGCTCGGTCTCGCCGATCGCGCGGGCGTCTTTGCTGTGGATGTCGATGCAGTACGCGCAGCCGTTGAGCTGTGAGGCGCGCATCTTGATCAGATCGAGCAGCTTGTGGTCCAGCCCGCAGTTCTCCACGGCGGAGCTGAGCGCGGCCATCCGGTGATACAGCTCGGTGTTGAGTTCGGGAAGCGAGAAGCGTGACTCCATGAGCACGACGTTAACTCGTGAGCTGGCCGAGTTCGACCCCGCAACGACAGGAGCCCAGAAGATAACGCGGAAGATGAGGTTCGTCACGTGTACGCATACCCGCCAGTGGGAACCCCCGTAGGGGTGAAGTATTGGTCGGCGGGAAGTTGAGGCACGGATGACTCATCGTCAGGTTGTAGTGATCACTGGGGCGAGCGCGGGGATCGCCCGGGCGACCGCGCAAGCGTTCGGCGACCGCGGGGCGCAAGTGGGTCTGCTGGCCCGCGGGCGGGCCGGGCTGGACGGCGCGGTCAAGGATGTGGAGAACGCCGGTGGCGTCGCGCTCGCCATCCCGACCGATGTCGCGGACTACGACCAGGTCTCCGCCGCCGCCGAGCAGGTCGAGGACACCTTCGGGCCGATCGATGTGTGGATCAACGTGGCGTTCACGTCGGTGTTCGCCCCGTTCCATGAGGTCAAACCCGAGGAGTTCCGCCGGGTCACCGAGGTCAGCTACCTGGGTTACGTGTACGGCACCATGGTCGCGCTGGCCCGGATGCGTCCACGGGACCGGGGCACCATCGTGCAAGTGGGCTCCGCGCTGGGGCAGCGCAGCATCCCGTTGCAGTCCGCGTACTGCGGCGCGAAGCACGCGATCAACGGGTTCACCGAGTCGCTGCGCACCGAACTGATGCACGAGGGCAGCAACATCCACGTCACGGTGGTCCAGATGCCAGCGGTCAACACCCCGCAGTTCTCCTGGGTGCTGTCCCGGTTGCCGAACCACCCGCAACCGGTGCCCCCGATCTACCAGCCTGAGGTGGCCGCGCGTGGCGTGGTGTTCGCGGCGGATCACCCGCGGCGCAAGCAGTACTGGGTGGGCGCGAGCACCGTGGGCACCCTGGTGGGGCAGAAGATCGCCCCGGCGCTGCTGGACCGCTATCTGGCCAAGACCGGCTTCGGATCCCAGCAGACCGGCGAAAGGGTCGGCCCGGACCGGCCGCACAACCTGTGGGAGCCCGTCGACGGCCCGGACGGCCACGACCACGGCGCCCGCGGGATCTTCGACGACAAGGCCCACGACCATGCCCCGCAGTTGTGGTTCTCCCACCACGCCAGGCTGCTCTCGACCACCGCTGCAGCCGCCACCGCGACGGGCCTGGGCGCGGCGGCAGTGGCGTGGCTGCGCCGCCGGTGAGCCGGTTCGCTGCCCTGCGTACCGGCTACGGTGCCGTGCTTGTGCTCGCACCGGACCCGATGATCCGGCTGTTCACCGGTCACCGTTCGGATCGCCCGACCCGGGCCGTGGCTCGGGTGCTCGGCGCCCGGCAGGTCGTGCAGGGACTGCTGAGCGTGGGCGAGCCCGGCCGGGCCGTGCTGGCGTTGGGGGTGGAGGCCGACCTGTTGCATGCCGCCTCGATGCTGGGGCTGGCAGCCGTGGACCGGGGGCGCCGGCGCGCTGGGCTGGTTGACGCGGTATGCGCGGGGTCGTTCGCCGTCGCGGGGCTGGTCCTGGCGTGCCGCCGGTTCCCGCGTGGGGGCGGCACTCCACCGGTGGGGGCGGGGGCCGGAGGTGCGGGCGTGGCGGCGAGGCGGGAGGCCGCAGCGCTGGCGCTGGTCCACTGGGTGCTGCCCCCATCGTTGTGCCGGTGGGTGCGCCGTCGGTGAGTCGCCGGTCCGCGCCGATGAAAGCGATGATCAACGGAGCGCCGGCGGGTACGAAGTCGCCGACGCGCAGCAGCAGTTCGACCACGCACCCGGTCTGGGTCGCGTGCCGCACGAGAGCCTCCTCGTTCACTGACACGAGCACCCCGACGCGGGGTGAGCCCAGCGGCTCGCCGATCGGTATGGGTCGCCGGGCCGCCGGGTAGGGCGTCTGCCGCATTGGGCAGCGCCGTTGTAGCACTTGCCGCGATTCCTCGCCGATCACTGCGATGATCGAGGCCACCCTGATCATGTTGGCGACGTGGTCGATGTAGCCGATGAACAGGGCAACGCTGAGCAGCACGAAGGCCAACGCGACGCTCACCGCGATGCGCGGCACGAAGCCGTTGCGCTCGGTGGTGCCCAGCACGGCGCGATCCACCATGATCGCGTAGACGAATGTCGCGACGAAGACCCCGAGCGACCACTGGATGGTGCGATCGCGCAGGAACGTGTGCAGCACCCGGGGGGAGAACTGGCTGCTGGTCAGCTGCAGCACCACGATGGTGATCGAGAACACCAGCCCGGTGAATGCGATCATCGCTTGGATGATCGAGGACAGTAGGCCGCGCGCGGCCGCTGGCGGTCCCGGGAACAGGAACGCGACGCGCAGCGATCCGATTGCTTGGTCCACGCTGAACAGACCTACGGCCAACACGATGGCCGCGACCACACACAGCGCCGGGATGAGCCAGAACGCCGAGCGCACCAGGTCCTGTAGCCGTGCGGCCGACACGACACCCATGCCGCGCTCCTTCAGCGGGACCTCGTCACTCGACTCACCGCGGGCCATCCGACTCGCCCCGGGCGAGGGCGGTCTGGTGGGCGAGGGCCTGGAGTCGCTGTGCGGTCGGTTGCCCGCCCAGCCGGGTCCGGGACCGGGTGTGCTGGTTGATCTCCTGGGGGGTGGCTCCGGGGCCGCGCCCGTCGAGCAGTCGCGCTCGGATCTGCTCGATCGCGGTCTGGATAGCCGGGGGACCGGTGGCGGGGTCCTCGGTGCTGGGCTGGGGGCGGGATCGGCGACTGGTCATCTCAGGCCATCCGGAACTGTTCGGCGTCGTTGCGCTTGAACACCAACCCCAGACCGGGGCGGTCACGGTCGGGGCGCAGCGCGCCGCCGCGCGGGCTCAGCGCGCCGTCGAAGAGCATGGTCTCGATGCGGTGGTGGTCGTGGAAGTACTCCAGGTGCCGCAGGTTGGGCACCGCGGCGGCCACGTGGGCGTGCAGGTTGGGAGCGCAGTGCCCGGACACCTGCAGGTTGTGCGCGGCGGCCACGGCCGCGGCGCGCAGCCAGTCGGTGATCCCGCCACAGCGGGTGACGTCGACCTGCAGGCAGTCCACCGCCTGGGCGGTGACCATGCGGGCGAAGTAGGCCAGGTCGTAGCCGTACTCGCCGGCCGCGGTGTCCGGAGTGCTCTGGTCGCGGACCTCGCGCAGCCCGGCCAGGTCATCGGAGCTGACCGGCTCCTCGAATCAGGTCACGTCCGATTCGGTCATCGCGTGGGCAACCCGGATGGCCTGCTTGCGGCCGTAGCCGCCGTTGGCGTCGACGTAGAGCTCGACGTCGGGCCCGATGACCTTCCGGGCGAACGCGACGCGCGCCAGGTCACGTGGCACTCGGGTGCCCCACGACTCCCCGATCTTGATTTTCACCCGGGGGATGCCCCAGTCATCCACCCAACGCTCCAGCTGCGCGGCGGCGGTGGCGTCGTCGTAGGTGGTGAACCCACCGCTGCCATAGATCGGTACCTCCTCGCGGGTAGTGCCGAGCAGCCCGCAGACCGGCAGGCCGAGCAGCGTGCCCTTCAGGTCCCACAGTGCGGTGTCCACCGCACTGATCGCGCAGGACACCAGCCCGGGGCGGCCCAGGTTGCGCACCGCGGTCACCATCGCTTGCCACGCTCCGGGCACGTCCAGCGCGGTCCGCCCGGTCACCGCGGCGGCCAGCGGGCCGTCCACCACCGCCTGGCATCCCGCCCCGGCGTAGGTGTAGCCCACCCCGGTCTGTCCCCCGCCAGTGGCGTGGACCACAACCAGGGTGGTGGAATCCCAGGCGAAGGTGCCGTCCGCCTCGGGCGCGTCAGTGGGGATCACATAGACCGCCGCGCTGAGCCGCTCGACGGTCACCTCGTCAGTGCGCACCGCTGGGCTCCCCTTCGTTCGATGGCCGGGCAGCCCAGGGCCGGGCGAGCCGGGTGGCGGATTCGATCATCAGGGCGTGCACGAAGGCTTGCGGCAGGTTGCCGCGCAGCTGGCGTTGGGCGACGTCGTATTCCTCGGCGAACAGCCCCGGCGGCCCGCACGCGGCCCGGCCGCGCTCGAACCAGCTCCGGGCGGCGAGCGTGTCGCCCTGTTGGTGATCGGCCAGCGCCATCACGAACCCGCACAGCGCGAAGGCGCCCTCGGCGTCCCCAAGGGGACGGGCATCCTGGCGGAACCGGTAGACGTAGCCCTCCTGACCCAGCTCCGCCCGCACCGCGCGCAGCGTGGCCACGCTGCGCGGGTCCGCCGCGGGCAGCGCGCCGCGGATCGCCGGCAGCAGCAGCGCGGCATCGATCCGCGGGTCCTCGGGGGCGCGCTGCCAGCGCCCGGAGGGATGCAGGCAGTCGGTGTCGGCGTCGGCGAGGATGGTGTCGGCCAGCGCGCTCCACGCGACGGCGTCCACACTGGACACACCGGCGGTGGCGATCGCCCGGAGCCCGGCGACGCAGATCAGCCGGGACTGCGCCCAGCGCTGGTTGTCCAGTTCCCAGATCCCGGCGTCAAGCTCGCGCCACCGCTGGGTGATGGCGGCCACAGCGGTGGTGACGGCCTTGTAGTGGTCAGTGTCGAGGTGGTCGTGACGGGCGGCGGCGGCGAAGAGCAGCAGCACCTCGCCGAGCGCGTCGAGCTGGAACTGGGCATTGACGTGGTTGCCCACGATGTCGTGGCCTCCCGGGTAACCGGGCAGCTCCAGGGAGCGCTGGTCGGGCACCGGCCCGCCGGTGATCGTGTAGGCGGGCTTCAAGTGGGGCCCGTCAGCGAGGAGGCGTTCGGCGACGAACCGGACCGCGTCATCGAGCAGGGGGTGCGGCGCGTCGGCGGCTACAGCTTGGCCGGCGTAGCACTGGTCGCGGATCCAGACGTAGCGGTAGTCGTAGTTGCGGCCTTCCGAGGCGCGTTCGGGCAGGCTCATGGTGGCCGCGGCGACCATGCCCCCGCCGGAGCTGGTCAGCCCGCGCAGCACCGCGTAAGAGTGCCGGGCGTCGCGGGGTGCGATGCTTTCGCCGAGGTTCGGCATCACCTCCCGCCAGGCCGTTTCGGTGCCCAGCCAGCTTCGGTCGGGATCCGGCGGCGGCTCCCCCAACGCCTGATCCGACAGCTCCAGGACCAGGTCATGGTGGTCTCCCTCGGGCACGGTGAGTTGGGTGACCAGGCGCGCGCCGTCGCCACGCACCTGGGCGGTCGCGCCACCACCCCAGCGCAGCCGCAGGTCACCGAGGTGGCCCTGCCAGCGGCCGTCGTCGTCACGGTGCAGCTCGCGCAGCGGCGCCTGGCCGAACCTGGCTGCCGGCTCCAGCACGACCTCGACACGGGCCGTGCCCCGCACGGCGATCACGCGGCGCAGGATGACCGCCCGGTGTGGGTCGCCGGGAAAGGCCAGCGCTTCGCGGCACTCGATGGTCCCGCTCTCGGTGGTCCAGCGGGAACGCCAGATGAGGCTGCCGTCCTCGTAGTAGCCGCCCCACACGAACCGCCCGGTCGGCGTGACCGCGTAGACGCCGGCGCCCCCGATCAGAGTGGCGAACACGCCGTCGGAGTCCCACCGCGGGGCGCACATCCACACCAGGTCACCCCGCGGGCCGACCAGCGCGCCGCGCTGCCCGTCAGCCAACAAGGCGTACTCCCGCAGCACGTGCGGCGGGAACATCTCGGTGGCTTCCCGCTCCGCGGTCTCGGTGCTGGTCATGGTGTTGCCCTTCGGTTTGAGGAGGTTAGATGCCGGCGCCGTTGGCGTAGTACTGCTGGTCTTCTCGCCAGCCGCCCATGCCCATCCCGATGTCGGCGGTGTCGGCGACGAACTCGATCGCCTTGATCCACTTGACCATCTTGAAACCGAGCTGGGTCTCGATCCGCAGCCGCACCGGGGCGCCGTGCTCGATAGGCAGCGCGGCGCCGTTCATCTCCAGCGCGAGGATCGCCTGCGGGTTTCTCGCCAGGTGCAGCGGCACCGAGCCGTAGAAGAACCCGTAGCGACCCTCACCCTCGGTCAGGCCCTTGTCGTCCATGGCGTAGAACACGACGTGCTTCGCCTCTGGCGTGGGCGCGACCAGCTCGATCACCGTGCGCAGCGGGACCCCGGCCCACTCCGCGATGGCGGTCCAGCCCTGGATGCAGTTGTGCTTGACGATCTGGTTCTGCATCCCCAGCCCGCGCAGCTGCTCCAGCGACAGCGCCACCGGGTGTTCCACCAGGCCCCCGACCATCAGCCGGTAGTCGGCGAAACCGTCGGCGGCCATCCGCTCGTACTCCTCGTCCGTGGGGGGATAGCCATTGACCCGGTGATACGGCGAGATGTCGGCGCGGGCGAAACGCTGCCGGGAGGTGAACGCCCGCGAGATCACCCGCTCGAACGGGTCAACCATCACTCCCAGCAGACGCTGGGTGCCGCGCCGGTACCGCAGCGAGAACCAAGTGATGATCACGTGGAAGAGCAGGATCAGGAAAATCCCCAGCAGCCCGAGGGCCACCGCCACCGTCTTGCTGCCGGCCGGATCAGCCAGGACGATCTTGGTGAACTCGTCGGGCACTCCGTGGATGATCACCATGAAGGTGTGGATAGCGGTGAACGCCGCGAAGCCGCACAACCCCAGGAAGTGCAGGCTGCGCGCGCCCTGCTTGCCGCCGAACAACGTGCCGTAGCGGGGGAAACGGGCCAGCACCGACGGTGACATCGCCGCCCCGGTGGCGATCTGCAACGGCGCCAACACGAAGATCACCAGGAAGTAGGTCAGCTTCTGCACTGGTTCGAAGGGCTGCCCGGGGAGCTGGGCGGGGAGCTGGAAGTGCAGGTAGGTGCCCACCGCTTTGATCGAGTCCGGAATGATCGACCAGTGGGTGGGGATCAGGTAGTGCCAGTAGCCGGTGGCGAACACCAGCGCGAGGTAGACCGCTCCGGTGAGGATCCAGAACTGCACGGTCATGAAGTGCCAGTGCCGTCCTAGGCCCAGGTTCTTGCGCCCCGGCAGCGCGACCACCGGGCTCCACGACTCTTCCTCGTCCAGCGACGACCAGATCCGGCGGGAATCCGCGCCGAACATTTTCTTGGAGAACCGGGCCCATTCTCGTCCGGGCGGGCAGTCATCGCGCCAGTACAGCTTCGGGAACGCGGAGAGTATCTCCAGCCCGGAGCGGGCCAGCAGCAGCAGGAAAAAGATGTTCAGGAAGTGGGTGACCACGACCCACAGTGGGAAGAACGGCGGCATCGGTTCAACTCCCCGGGAGCTGGCCGAGGGTGACCATGACGGTGCGGGTCTGACCCTGCGCCTCAATGATGGTGACCGGGACGGTGTGGCCGGGGTTGAGCTGGGCCAGCGCGGTGGACAGATCCGAGGTGGTGCGCACCGGGGAGTTGTTCACCGCGGTGATCACCTCACCGACCTGGATCCCGGCTGCGGCCGCGGGGCCGCCGGAGTCGCCGAAGTGCGCGGGCCGCAGCCCGGCCGGCGGGGAGTCCAGGCGGATCACGGCGAGATCATCGGGTGGGTAAGCGCCCACCAGGCTGGCGGGGTAGCTGGCCGCGCTGGCCGCGAGCCGGACCTGGAACTTCGTGGCGGACCCGACGACATGGTCGTTGGTGACGATGTCGCCCTTGGTGTCAAAGATCACTCCGGAGCCCAGGTCGTGGCCCGTGGTGATCTGCACGACCGAGGGCAGCACCCGCTTCACCACGCTGACGTAGTCTCGCTCCAGCGCCGGGGCGTTCGCCGGCACGGTGGACGCCCCGGCGGTGAAAGCGCCAGCCCCGGCGCAGCCGGCGAGGGTGAGTACCGCCGCGACCGCGGCGGCCAGGTGAGACGTCGCGACCTCATCGCCGGTTCCCCACTTTCGGCCGGGCCCCCGTCGCTGGTCGGGTGCGGCCCGCTCGGGCGGCGGGGTCGTCATCCATCGCCGCGCCGCTGGCCATCCGCTGGGCGAGCCGGGAGGCCAGCGCCATGATCGTCAGCGCGGGGTTGGCGCTGCCCTGGGTGGGGCAGACCGAGCCGTCGGCGAGGAACAGGTTGGGCACCGCCCAGGCGCGCTGGTTGGCGTCCACCACGGACACCTCCGGCGAGCTGCCCATCCGGGCGCCGCCGATGAGGTGCGCGTAACGGTGGATGGTGAGCACGTCCTGGGCGTCGGCGGCGTGCAGGATGTCGGTGATGACGCGGGTGGAGTAGGCGATGTTGGCCTTGTCGTTGTCCGAGAGCGTGTAGTCCATCCGCGCCACGGGCTGGCCGTAGGGGTCGGTCTCGATGGCGAGGGTGACCCGGTTGTCGGGGTGCGGCAGCAGCTCGTTGAGCACGCCGATGGTGCCCCAGTGGTTGTAGTCACGCATGTACTCCCGCATCGCACGCCCCCAGTGCCCGTCGGCCAGCACGTGCTCGGCCCAGCCGATCGGCAGCGGCGAGACGGTCTGGATGGAGAACCCCCGCGCGAAGCCCCGGGAGGTGTCGGTCTCGTAGAACTGCTCGGAGGACACCTCCGGTGGCGGCGCCTTGTACATCCGCAGCTCCTCGGGCCAGCGCCCGGCGGTCTGGGCGGCACCCTGCACCATGACGTAGCGCCCGACGACGTCGTGGTCGTTGCACAGCCCGTCGGGGAAGCGGCGGCTCGTCGAGGCGAGCAGCAGCAGCGGGGTCTCGATCGAGTAGCCGGCCACGGCGACGAACCGGGCGCGCTGCAGCCGGTCGCTGTGCTCCCCCTCCACCCGGTAGCACACCCCGCTGGCCAGGCCGCTGGACTCGTCGAGTTCCACCCGCAGCGCCATGCAGCCCGCCCGCACCTCCACCCCGTGGGCCAGGGCGTCGGGCAGGTGCGTGACGTACGGGCTGGCCTTGGCGTTGACCTTGCAGCCCTGCAGGCAGTACCCGCGGTAGATGCAGTGCGGCCGGTTGCCGAAGGTGCCGTTCACGATGCCCACCGGGCCGACCCGCATCTCGATGCCCAGCGCCCGCGCGCCGTGCATGAGCTTCTCGGCCGGCGCGGAGACCGGGTGCGGGGAGAACGGGTAGCGGTGCGGGTAGCCCCACGGCCAGTCCTGCCCGGCGACCGGGAGCTCGGCCTCCACCCGCTCGTAGTGGGCCAGCACGTCCTGGTAGTCGATCGGCCAGTCCGCGCCCACCCCGTCGCGGGTGAACGTGTCGAAGTCGCTGGGGTGAAACCGCGGCGTGTATCCGGCGTAATGCACCATCGACCCGCCCACCCCGCGCCCGGAGTTGTTCTTGCCCAGCTCGATCGGGTCGGCCCCACCGATGATCCGCTTCTGGGTCCAGTACAGCTCGTGGCTGCCGGCTTCGTCGGACACCCAGTCCTCATCGGGGTGCCAGAACGGGCCGGCCTCCAGCACGACGATCCGCCACCCTAGCCGGGCCAGCCGCTGGGCGAGCACCGAGCCGCCGGCGCCGGCCCCGACGATCACCAGGTCGACTTCGTCGCGCTCGGTGTAGCGGCGCATGGTCTTCTCCCCAGGCAGCTCCCGGGAGTGCACGTCGAGCAGGTAGCGGGAGTCGTTGTCGGCCGGGCCGAGCGAGCCCTTGAGCACCCCACGCCAGAATGTCCCCACTACAGCTGCTCCTCTTTCACGACCCGGACCGGGTCCTCGTCGGTCGCCCCGGGGGTCTCGAACGGCTCCCGGACGCCGGTGGTGCCCCGGCGCATGAATCCCCGCGGGTAGGCCGGGCCACCGAAGCCGATCTCGTTCCAGGCCCAGGGGTGGGAGTAGAACGCCGCGAGCGCCATCCGCATCACCACCGACCAGGCCCGAGTGACGTTGAGCCGCTCCCACGGGCCGCCGGCCAACCGGCCCTTGGCGAACTCGCCGACAATCGCCTCCCGCCGCCGCAGCTCACAGGCGGCGAACCCCCCCGTCTCGGCGGTGTGGTCCAAGCCGGCCAGGACCAGCCGCCAGGTGTCCCGGTCATCGGGCATGTCGGCGTACTGGTAGCCATCCAGCTTCCCGTCGGCGAGCTTGGTGTCGATCATCTCGGGCACCGGAACCCTCGGGTCGGTGTCCTGCGCCAGCACGGTGTCGCAGAACGCCCGCAGCGTCGGTTGCTGCTCGACGGTGAAAAACCGCATCGGCCCGGGTGGCTCCAGCCGGGCCAGCACCACTTTCTTGGTCGCTTCGTCCCAGGTGTCCACCGCGGTGAGCACGTCGTAGTCGGGGTAGCGGCCGATCATCTGCGGGCTCACCCCGGCGCGCTGGCGGGGCAGCCAGGACGGGTGCGGCGGCTGTCCGTCGGATCGTTTGTTGGGCAGGTGGTCGGCCTTGCTGAGGTCGGCCATGCCTTACCGTTCGCGCCGGAGCAGGGCCGCGAGCAGGCCCATGCCGCCGACCATGGTCATCAGGCCGGGTGCGGTGATCGGTGGGCCCATCGGCAGGTTGTAGGAGTACCCCTTCCAGCCGCCGGGTTTGCGGGACACCCCCCGGGCGTGGAAGTACTCCCCAAGCAGGCCGTTGGCGGCATAGAGCGCCGCGGTGACCGGCAGCGCGGTCTTGGCCCAGCGCTTGGAGAACACTCCCCCGATGCCGGCCACCACCAGCGGTGGGGTCAGCACGATCGGGCTCCACATCCACTTGTTGCCGAAACTGGCCTTGTAGTGCTCCAGGTAGATCTCGGCTCCGGTGACCACCGCGGCCGCCGCGGTCAGACCCGACAGCGAGCGCTCGAACCGGCCGTGCTCGATGTTGGACGCCATCCGGTCGATCAGGTGCTCGGTATCCTTGATCGCGCCGACGTCGCGCGACCTGCCCGGTTTCCTCGTCATCGTCTACCGGCCGGGGAGGAACTCGTGGGCGAACTCGCGCACCGCTGAGATCGCGCCGGGCAGGCCTTCTTTGGGGGCCGCGACGAAGGCCTTGGTCATCGCCGCCATCTGAGCGAAGGTGACGTGCGGGGGGATCGGGGGCTCTTCCGGGTCGCTCATCGCGTCGATGATCACCGGCCGGTCCGCGGCGAACGCTTCGGCCCAGGCGCCCTCGATCTGGGCGGAGCGCTCCACCTTGATGCCCTTCAGACCGATCATGTCGGCATAGGCGTGATAGGGCACGTAGGGGATTTCCTGGGAGGCTGTGAACTTGGGGTCCCCGGCCATCGCGCGCTGTTCCCAGGTCACCTGGTTGAGGTCCTCGTTGTTGAGCACCAGCACGATCAGCCGCGGATCAGCCCAGGTCTTGTAGTACTTCGCGGCGGTGAGCAGCTCGGCCATGCCGCCCATCTGCATCGCCCCGTCCCCGACCATCGCCACCGACACCCGGTCCGGGAAGGCGAACTTCGCCGCGATCGCGTACGGCACGCCGGGCACCATGGTGGCCAGGTTCCCGGACAGGGACGCCTTCATCCCCCCGGCGGATCCGCACCTGGCGGGCGAACCAGTTCGCCGCTGATCCGGAGTCGCTGGACAGGATCGCGTTGTCGGGCAGCTGCCGGGACAGCTCGGCGAACAGCGCCTGGGGGCGCACTCGCGGCCGGTCCCCATCCCGGTCCACATCGGCCGGCTTGGCGCGGTCGGCCATCAGCGTCCACCACTCCTTCACGCCCTTGGCGATGCCCTCTTGCCAGGAGCGGTCGGTCTTGCGGCGCAGCAGCGGCAGCAGCTCGGCCAGTGTCTGCTTGCTGTCGCCGCCCAGCGCGAGGTCCATCGGGTAGCGGATAGAGAGCATCCGGCCGAACAGGTCGATCTGCACCCCCTTGACCGCGCCCTCCTTGGGCAGGAACTCCGAGTAGGGGAAGCTCGAGCCGACCATCAGCAACGTGTCGGCGCCCTGCATCATGTCCCAGCTCGGCTTGGTGCCCAGCAGCCCGATCGACCCGGTGCAGAACGGCACATCATCGGGCACCGCGGCCTTGCCCAGCAGCGCCTTCGCCACCCCCGCGCCCAGCGTGTCCGCGACCGCGATCACCTCATCGGTGGCGTGCAGCGCGCCTTGGCCAACCAGCATGGCGACCTTCTCGCCCGAGTTGAGGATGTCCGCGGCGGCCCGCAGATCACGCTGTTCCGGGATCACCCGCCCAGGCCAGTAGCCGACGCCGGAGTGCATGGTGTGGGTGAGGTGCGGCTGCTTTTCCACCGCGTCCATCTCCTGCACATCCGCCGGGATGATCACACAGGTGACGGTCTTCTCCGCTTGAGCGATCCGCAGCGCCCGGTCCAGGGTGTGCCGGATGCTGCCCGGTTCGTTGGCCTGCTCGCAGTAGGCGGAGGCCACGTCGGAGTACAGCTGCAGCAGCTTGACCTCCTGCTGGAAATGCCCACCCAGCGCGCGGACGAAGGTCTGCCCGACGATCGCCACCACCGGTTGGTGGTCCAGCTTCGCGTCGTACAGCCCGTTGAGCAGGTGGATCGCCCCCGGCCCGGAGGTGGCCAGGCACACCCCGACCCGCCCGGTGAACTTGGCGTGCCCGCACGCCATGAACGCGGCCATCTCCTCATGGCGAGTCTGGATGAACCGCAGCCGGTCCTGACATCGCCGCAACGCCCCCAAGATCCCGTTGATCCCGTCTCCCGGGAACCCGTAGATCGTGTCCACGTCCCACTCGATGAGACGTTCACACAGGTAGTCTCCCGCCGTTTTTCCCATTTGCGTTCCCGCTCCTCATCACCAGACGGCCTCGTCAGGCGTCCCAGCGCAACCAGTCGCCGGCACCCACAGGTGATGTATCCCGGTGCTCGCCGGGTTAAACCCAGCGGCTAAACCCACCGGGTCAGCCGGCGTCGCCACCCTTGGGCATCGATTCGAAGATCTCCTTGCACTCCGGGCACACCGGCGAGCCGGGCTTGGGCACGCGGGTCACCGGGAACACCTCGCCGCACAGCGCCACCACCCGCGAGCCCATCACCGCACTTTCGGCGATCTTCTCTTTGCGCACGTAGTGGAACATCTTGGGGGTGTCGTTGCCGGTGCTGTCGGTCCCCTCGGGGCGGGTGTCGACATCGGGCCGTGTCTGGGTCAGAGTGCTCATACCCCCATGATGCCGCGGCGCCAGCCGGCGTGGCGAAGCGCGGGTAACGAGCCCTGGTACCGAACTCAGCCCTCAATGATCGGGGCGGTACCGCTGTCCAGCTCACGGGTGTGCCGGTCGCCCTCCGCCAGGCCCCGGCCCAGCCGGTTGACATGCTCGGCCTTGCGGGGCGCACGGTCATTGGCGATGAGCACGGCCATCCACGGCAGCGGCACCGAGAGCGCGACGAAAATCAACGCGAGCCACCAGGTCTGATAGAAAACGCCAGCCAGGAGCAGGCACGGGATGCGGGCCGACATCAGGATCGTGTATTTGCGCCGACGGGCGGCGTATTGCTGCGCGTACGATGGTTCCGCGGCGGTGATGAGAACAGCGGCATCGCCTCGTCGGCGGCCGCGCTCGTCTGGATCCCGCGCTTCCTCACGTCCCGATGTGATGCTCCCGACCTCCTACTTCTTCTTTGCGTCCGCCTTGACCTGTTGCTTGTGCTCACGAACCTTGGCCAGCGACTCGGCATCGGTCACGTCAGCGACTGATCGATACACGCCTTCGTCGCCGTAGGGACCGGCCACCTCACGCCAGCCCTCAGGTGTCACGTTACGCTGTTTGCCGAGCAGAGCCACGAAAATCTGCGCTTTCTGCATCCCGTAACCCGGCAGCGCGACCAGCCGATCGAGCAGCTCGCTGGCGTCCGCGACGCCTCGCCACAGCCCCGTCACATCGCCGTTGTATCGCTCGACCAGGGTCTGGCAGATGTCCTGCACCCGGCACGCCATCGACTTGGGGTACCGGTGCAACGCGGGCTGCTTGGCGAACACCTCCGCCAGCGCGTCGGGGTCGTAGGTGGCCAGCTCGTGAACGTCGAGGTCGTGCCCCAGGCGCTGCTGCAGTTCATAGGGGGCGGCGAAGGCTCGTTCCATCGGCACTTGCTGATCGAGCAGCATGGCCAGGAGCAACGCCAGTGGGTCCCGCTCGAGCAACGCGTCGGCCGGCGCATCCTGGCTCACCATCAAGCTCACCAACGACCTCCTCGGCTAGCATTCGCAGGGTCATCACCAGGCTACGTTGCGCCAGACGGCCACACGCTCGGGGGAACGGGATTCAGATGTCGATGCCGACCAGGCCCATGACCTCGGTGCGCCAATCCTGGTAGGCGGTGGCTGCGGTGGCCCGTTCGCGCGGGTTCGGATGGGGATGCGTGCCGTCGGCGCCACCCAGCGCGTAGTGCACGATCTCCTGGTCGGTGCGCTGACTGCTGATCACCATGACGTCCACGTGCCTGGTGGCGAGCTCGGCCCGGGTGGCGTGCGCCAGCAAATGGAGCAGGGCCAGGCGGGATCGCTGGTCATCCGGCAGCGACCCCTCGTCCGTGGTGTTGCCCGACACCAGCACCACAGTCGCGCCAGGCGCCAGCACCGGGAGCACGCGGTCGACGGCGCTGAAGCGGGCCAGCAGGCCCGCCGACAGGAACGAGCCGACCCGCGCGACGGCGGTGTGGCCATGGGGGTGGATGGTGACCGGTAGCTGAATGTAGAAATCGAGCTTGTCGCCGCCCGGTTCACCCGGCTCCGCAGCGAGGTCGGTGATGATCACTGAGTCGACGCCCGCATCTTTCAGCAGCTCGGAAAGCCGTTGCGCTCGGTCAGCGGAGCCACTCAGCAGCCCGACAGACGACATCGACCCTCCAGCGCGTTCGCACCGATCGATGGACCACTCGGCTCACCGCTTACGAGGTCATCGTAGGAGCCGGTGGTGGCATCTGGCGAGGGCGCAGCGGGTTTGCGGCCAGCGGGTCCCCCGAATGGCCGTGTCACACGTGTTGGCTCCGGCGTCGCGCGAC
>JBDTAX010000029.1:0-9093 GCA_039924425.1 Pseudonocardiaceae bacterium | reverse complement strand
CGATTGGTGTACGCGTTGCCGTTCCTGGGTGAGGTGGTAGTCCCAGTACTCGTTGAGGTCGCCGTTGCAGCGCATGGCGCGGAGTTTGAGGATGGCTTCGGCTCCGGTGAGTCCCCAGCGGGCTCCGGTGATGTCCATGCGGTCTTTGACCAGGTGGCGGTAGGCGCCTTCGATGATGCCGGTGGCGATGGGCCAGCCGTTGGCCAGCGCGGTGGGGTAGTCCAGGTGGGGGGCTTTGTTGGTGAGGTAGGTGGCGCAGGTGTCGGCGCCGGCGCGTTGCGCGGGCGCCAGCCCGGCCTTGGTGGCCTGGCGGCGGATCGACCCGGCCACTCGGGTCGCCTTGCCGGCGAGGATGGTGGCGGCGTGGCGGCGGACCCATGCCTCGGTGGCCGGGTCGGCTTCGGTGTGGAAGGACCAGGCTGCCTTCCACACGTATTCGAGCACGTGGATGAAGTCGATGATGATGGTGACCGGCACGTCGCGGGTCTGGGCCTCGGCGGTGATCCGGTTGATCTGGTGGTTGTTGCCGTCGACGAGCGCGATCCAGGTGCGGGCGTGAGTGGGGTCGCGGCGCCCGGCCTCGGCGAAGATTTGGGTGACCACGCTGGCGGCGTTGTCGACCACGCTGGCCACGAGCCACTTGTTGGCGGTGAGCGGGCCGGGGGCGGGCTCGGCACCGTCTTCGCCGGGGGCGGGGAAGATGTCCGCGGGGGTGCGCACGGCGGGTGTGGCGTCGTAGACGGCGCCGACCTCGGCCATCCGTTTGCGGTTGCGCTTTTCCCCCTTGGACAGTCGGGTGGCCAGTTTGGGGGTGGCCTTGGCTGCCGCGGCGGCGGTCGCCGGGCGTAGCGCGTCGGCGCGCATCACGATGCCCTTGCCGTCGCAGGAGAGCACGAGCACGTCGTCGCCGGCTCCGGGTGGGGGCTTGCGCAGCGTGTAGAAGGCGTCGACGTCGACCGCGGCGCGGGCGGCGAGCGCCTCGACCTGGCGTTTGCCCAGCCGCTGTCCGGTGGCCGCGGCGATGCCGGCGACCGTGTCGTCGAAGGAACCGCGGGTGGCTTCGACCGCCGCGAAGCGGCGCAGCCCGTGGGAGTGACGCTCGGCCGGGAGGTTCAGCGCCGCATCGGCTGGGTGCAGGTTGGGTCTGCCCGGCGCGCGGTAGGCGATCCGAGTGACCGTGACCGTGCCGAACACGGTGGAAAGCGCTCGGGTGTGGCCGGTCTCGACCCGAGATCGGGCGGTCGCGTCGGCGCCCAGAACCACGACGGGGGCCTCCCGCTGCGCACGCAGGTCCAGGTGGTCCTGGAAGAGCTGGCGGAACAACTCTCGGCTCGCGACCTGCAGGTGATCCTCCAGCTGCGCGTGGGATGCCGCGGCGGCCTCGGTCCCATCGAGGAACTCCAGCACCGCGGTGAACCGTTCCTGACTCGCGGTGAAGCCTGCGATCGCCTCGGCCTGGGTGACCACCGCGCTCACCGCGTGCCCCGCGCGGCGCTGATCCACTCGATCAGCGCCGCGCGGCCCGCTTCCCCCTGCACGTCCAGCTTTGCCTGCGCGGCCCGGTAGCGCTCGACCGCGGCGCGCACCGTGGCCACCTGGTCAGGGGGCAGCATCACGAACCGGGTCCGTCCCCGCTCGGAGTAGCTCAGCACGGTGGACTCGTGCAGTTGCTCCCCGGCGGCGCACCGGCACCTCGGTTTCCCACAGCGCCGGCGGTGGGTCACCACCGACCCTCGGACCATCCGCGGTGCCTCCGAAGCTCGACCAGCCATCGCCTCATCCTTTCATCCACCCGTAGACTGCCAGTTCATCACTGGCAGATTGTCCTACGAGATCGGCCCGGGAGCAGGCATTTACGAGGCGTGTCGGGCGAGAAGGTGCAGCGGCCGAGGTACTACCTCAGCCGTCCTCGTGCCGAAGCGGGCGGGGAGGCGGACGTCACTTCAGGAGAGCCGCACCCATTTCTATCAACGCAGCGCGGGCCGGCAACAGCTCGCGACCGCAAGCGTCACTGGTTTTCTAGAGCAACAATAACGGCCGTGAGCGCGTCCTCTTGTTCAGGTTTGAGACCACCAGTCTGGAACAGATCACGTAACGGCGGAACGGCCGAGTCGGAGTACGATTTCTTTGCCACCTCGTCCGTAATGTCCCAAAGGCGATGAACCTCAGCTACCGCCTCATCCTTGTCGCCTAAAATCGCCAAAGTTCCTGATAGGTTGAGACTCTTCCAGCTGTCGTTGGAATTTTCGAGAATCTCCCACTGACACAAGAGTTTCAGCTTCCTGAAGCGCTCGATGGCTGCACTGTCGTCTCGTCTTTCGTGCAGCGTGAGCGTCAGGTTCAGTAGATCAGCATTGAATCGAGCATAGCTGTCGGTAGGTCCATAATCTACGGCTTTCTCGTAGGCTTCGAGACTTTTTTGCAATTCTCTCCAATCGGCAACCTGTCCGCCTCGTCGCGCTTTGCGCCGTCGAACACCACCAAGGTTGGACCATGTTTCATTGTTGCCTGGGTCGAGATTGAGCGACTCCTCTAGCGCCGCCGTGGCGTTATCCAGTTTCTCATCTTTGCTATATGCTACACCTAGTTTTCTCCACGCTTCAGAGGACGATGGATCTAGCCGCGTTGCTTTCTCAAGCACTTCGGAAGCTTCCGAATATCGACCTGCGTCTATCAGGCGAACACCGAGCCGCAAGTGAGCTACAAAACTGACGGAGTTCTTATCTATGGCACTCTTAAGTATGTCAATCGCTTCTTCTAGGTTAAGTTTTGTCGCCATTTCAACCAGGTCTTCGGCCTGCTCCGCCTTGAGTCGTTCAATCTGAGCCCTTAGACCTTCGAGCTCAGAGCGTGAGATCTGCACGAAAGGAAGGCCATCTCTTACGGGACTGTCACAAAGAGTGCGGTTCTCAAATCCTTCAACGGCAGCTTTGGCGACACTCTCGATCGCCTTGCGAAGGACGGCGGGACCTTTGCCGTAGAGAATTACACGAGTGGATGATGCGTTGAATTTTATATCACTAGCTCTTTGGCATATTGGAATAGTTACGCCGTCTCGCAGAGCCCATCTGACACCCAGCTCCAGGTAAACATTAGCGTTCGCGCCAGTGAGGTCTGCGATGTATATATCCGCATCCACGGCTTCCGAAAACATCGACTTATGAATACGTCCAGTCGACGTCTTCTCATCTTCTATCACAAGCTGCGGGGAGGCGCCGAGCTGCTTTCCAATTTCTCGTGATATTGGCTCTAAAAATTCCTGACGAATTTCCTCGACGTCGCTCCACAGAGGGTCCTCGCCCATTGTACTAAAAGGCATAGCAACAAAGATTCTAACTGATCTGGACCCGGGCATATCCCTCCTGAACTAGGCGACCCCTAGGCGCAGACATGATACAACCTTGCACCTAAACCTGTCGACGGCGAGCCGCACATGACTAGTTGATCTAGACAACTGCTGGATGCGGGGTCCCCCAGGGCTACCACGCGGCGACCCGGGGGCAGAGCTACCCGAGGCCGCCGCCGGGTCGCGTCGAGGGCTGCCCCCGGGTCACCGCGTGGTCGGGCTACGCCAGGTCAACGGGATGCCACACCGGGTCCCAGCGTGCAAGATCATCCGTGGTCGTCAGGCAGCAGAATGGCCTCCAGTACCTCCGGCACACACCGCCGCACGACACGGGACGGCACAGTGACCGCCGGGACCACCGCCGGTCGCAGGTCACCGCCAGGACGTCGAGGCCGCAATAGGGTTGCCAAGCTAGATCATCGACGGTCGTCAGGTAGCGGAAGGACATCACGACCTCCAACACGCCACCACACGAGCCGACAGGGCCAAAGAGCGAAGGGATCAGGCCGTCAGACGTCAAGTCACGTCCGGACACAACGAGCACAAACCAGCAGGTCAGAACAGGTCAGCCACCCAACCGCCGCAGGCCAGTCCACCAGGCTACGAAAAGTCGGGCTTCTTGCGGTTGGCTTGCGGTCATTCGCGGAAGCAGTGAACCAGTTCGTATCCCGATCGACCCGACGAACATCACCATGGCCAGCAGCAACCACGTCGTTACCTCGTCGTCGCTGCATGGCCTCCAGTCTCTTGGCTCGACACCACCCGCCGTACACTCAGCGTCGCGTGCCGGGTCGGTGGTGAGAAGCTGGTCTACGGCACGCGGCACAGATGCGGCACAGACCGTCTGGAGCGAGGCAGCCAGCCCGAGCCTGACGGACCAACACACGCCCGGCATGCTGGGCAAACGCACAACGTAGGCCCTCGTAGCTCAGGGGATAGAGCATCGGTTTCCTAAACCGTGTGTCGCAGGTTCGAATCCTGCCGGGGGCACCCCTTCTGCCAGCATAAATACTCGACAAGAAGATCAGCGAAAGGTCCGCGTGGTGCGGCCGGTGGTGCGAAATGCTGTACCCTCCTGCCATGACTGAGGTCAGGGGCGGGCGCAGACGCCGCCAGCGCGGCGAAGTTGAGGAGTTGCCGAGCGGGGCTCTGCGCGTCAAGGTGTACGCGGGCGAGGACCCGCTGACCGGACGTCGACACTTCCTTCGGGAGACCATCCCCGCCGGCCCAACCGCGGCACGCGAAGCCGAGAAGGCGCGCACGCGCCTGCTTAACCAGGTTGACGAGCAACGTAACCCTCGCACCAAAGCCACAGTCAACCAGCTCATGGACCGATACCTCGAATTGCTCGATGTCGAGGTGACAACACGCACCAGCTACGAGGGCTACATCAACAACGACATCCGCCCGCTGCTCGGCAAGCTCTCCATCGGTAAACTGACCGGCGAGACGCTCGATTCGTTTACTCGGTGCTCCGTCGATGTCGCGCGCACTGCGACGGCCGACCGTCCATCGAACACGTCAGCCGCGTGCCGCACGATTGCGCGGAGAAATGCAAGCCACACGAATGCCGTCCACTGGCTGCCTCATCAATCCGGCAAGTACATTTCTGTCTCAGCGGTGCGCTCAAGCGGGCCATGCGCTGGCATTGGATCGGAGACAACCCGCTGAGCCAGGCCGAATCTCCACGCTCGGTCAAGCACGATCTACATCCGCCCACACCCGAACAGGCCGCCGCTATCCTCAACGCCGCGTTCACGGATCTCCCGTGGGGTGTACTGCTGTGGCTCGCGATGACCACGGGTGCCCGCCGTGGAGAACTGTGCGCGCTCAGCTGGGATCTGCTCGACTTTGACAACGCCGTCCTCGTCATCCGGTCGAGCATCGCGCAAGACGGCGGCGACGACCTGGGAGAAGGACACCAAGACGCACCAGCAACGCCGTATCGCGCTCGACGCGGACACCGTGTCCTTGCTGCGGGCGTACCGTCAGCGGTGCGAAGCGGACGCCTCGGCTGTCGGCGTGACTATCGCACCCGACGGCCGCGTATTCTCACCATCGGTTGACCACACGGCATGGCTCAAACCCAGTTCCCTATCTCAGCGCCGAGCGGTGTGGCGGCCACCGACGACCCGGACACGCCCTGCCGCTGCTCCGGGACCGGCTGCCGGCACGCTGTGGTGTGCGAACAGGACGACAACGGCGAGGCGTGCCCCGACCGGATGCTGCACGCCGACCGATATCCCGGCTCGATGCTCTGCTTGACCACCTGGCGGGACGAGTACGTGTACGACACGTGCGACCGGGTGCGCGACCGCTCGGTGGAGCTGCCCGAGATCCCCTGGGGTTAGCAGTACCCGGTGGAGTTCGGGGTGCTTCGCGGTGACCGACATCTGGGGCCTCCTGGAGGCTCGGCGAAGTTCAGTGGTCACGACGGGTGGCCAGCCGGGCTAGCGCGCCCAACTCTCGGGCGGCTCGCGGCGTCGGGTTTGCCGCTTGCAGGTCGTATGTCGCCTGCGCCAGCAGGTCATCGGTCTGCGTCTGGCTCCAGGCGCGGCTACCCGCGATGTCGATCAGATCCGCGGCGTGGACCAAGTCGGTGTCGGACAGCGGCGCCTCACACTGGTAGAGCTCAGCCAGCTCACGCCCGGCCGGGGTGTCTGAGGTCAGGGCGGCCACGACCGGAAGGGACTTCTTGCGGCTGCGCAGGTCCGAGTAGACCGGCTTGCCCGTCACGGCCGGGTCTCCCCAGATGCCCAGCAGGTCGTCCATATGCTGGAAGGCGAGGCCGAGGTGCGCACCGAACCCGCGTAGCCGCTCGACCCGGGCGGGGCTGCCACCTCCGAAGGAGGCGCCCATCGCGCAGGCGCAGCTTATCAAGGCGCCGGTCTTTTTCCCCACCATGCTCAGGCATTCGGCCAGCTCGACACGGGCGCGTTGCTCGAAGGCCAGGTCCGTGCTCTGGCCGTCGAGCAGGTTCTGCACTGTGGCGGTGAGCATCCGTATCCCGTCTGTGGTGGCCGGGTGCCCGCTGGCGGCGAGCACGTCCACGGCCAACGTCAGCAGCGCGTCCCCAGCGAGAATCGCCGCGCCCAGACCGAACACGCTCCACGCCGTGGGGCGGTGGCGGCGGGTGAGGTCACCGTCGAGCACGTCGTCGTGCAGCAGCGAGAAGTTGTGCACCAGCTCCACCGCCATCGCGGCCGGCACCGCGGCGGCCGGAGCGCCGCCGACGGCCTGGGCGCTCAGCAGGACCAGCGTGGGGCGGATCGCTTTGCCCCCGGCGCGCTTTTCTGTGCCTTTTTTTGGGGCCTGGTAGGGCTGACCATGCTCGTTCCACCAGCCGAAGTGGTAGCCGGCGATGCGCCGCATCAATGAGGGGAGCGTGTCTACCGCCGCGCGCAGGGCGGGTTCGACAGTAGTTCGGCTCCACGCGAGCACCTCGCGCGCCGACCGGCCCTCGGTCTTCACGTCGATGGTGGTCATGATCCTGCCCCCTGATCATATCGGCCGATTTCGACGTTCTCCAGGATGCCGAGCGCGTCGGGAACCAGGACCGCCGCGGAGTAGTAGGCGCTGACCAGGTAGGAGACAATTCCCTTGTCGTCGATGCCCATGAAACGGACATTCAAGCTTGGCTGGACCTCATCGGGAATGCCGGTCTGGTGCAGGCCGATCACGCCTTCGTCATCCACACCGGTGCGAAGGACCAGGATTGAGCTGGTGCGGGTCTTGGTGATGGGGATCTTGTCGCAGGGGAGAATCGGTACGCCGCGCCAGGACATCATCACCCGGCCGTCGATGTCGACGTTCTGTGGGTAGATACCTCTGCGGTTGCATTCCCGACCGACGGCGGCGATCGTGCGGGGATGGGCCAGGAAGAACCTCGACTTCCTCCGGCGGCAGAGCAGTTCGTCAAGGTCATCGGGGGTGGGTGGCCCGGTGCGGGTGCTGATGCGCTGTGTGCGGTCGGCGTTGTGCAGCAGCCCGAACTCACGGTTGTTCACCAGCTCGTGTTCTTGGCGTTCCCGCAGCGCCTCGATGGTCAACCGCAACTGCTGTTCGACCTGGTTCATCGGCTTGTTGTACAGATCCGCCACCCGGGTGTGCACTCGCAACACGGTCTGTGCCACACTCAACTCATATTCCCGGGGTGCGGCGTCATAATCAACGAAGGTCGCTGCCAGGTCCGCATGCTGCGCATGTCCCGAGGTCAGCTCGATATCGGCTTCGCCTTTTTTGTTCGTCGGCTTCTCAGCTAGGGCACGGAAGTGCTCGACGTGCGCCCGCAACGCCTCGGACTGGCCGAGGATCTCCTCGAACGCCTGCCGGGGAATCGCCAGCACCGTGCATGGCGTCACCGCCTTGATACTGAAGGACCAGGTGTCCTGGGACTCCACCAATTCCTGATCGCCGAAATAGTCCCCATCGGCCAGGACGTCCAACACCACCGGCTCGCCGTACTCCCCCGGGACAATCTTGGTGGCCTTTCCGTGGCCGATCAGGAACACCTGATCGGCCGGTTGGCCTTCCTGCGCGATCGTGTTACCGGCCTCGAACTCCCGCTGCGCGAACCGGCCCGCCAACGCTCTGAGTACCTCGTTGTCGTCAAAACCCCGCAGCGCCGGCAACTCACACAGCTTCTCGGGAATGACCCGAACCTCCGCCCCGGTGGTGGAAAACTCCACCCGGCCGTCCCCGACCGCGTACGTCAACCGGCGGTTCACCCGATACGTCCCGCCCGAGGCCTCCACCCACGGCAACCTCCGCAACAGCCACCGCGACGTGATCCCCCGCATCTGCGGCACGGACTTGGTCGTCGTCGCCAGCGTGCGGGCCGCGGCGGTGCTCAGGCTCAACCGCGCCCGCTCGGCGACATCGACGTTCGGATCCGTCGTGGTCATCATGCACCTCACCAATCTCGATACGCTCGACGGTGTCACTCGGTCCTGGCGGCGTTTCGCCCCGCGAACATCCGCGGGTGGTGCCGGGAGAAGTCAGACCCGATCGGCGGCGATGAGCAGGTAGTGGAAACTGCCCTCGCGGTACGCCGTCAGGAACGGGTCCTCGATCCCGGTGGCCACCGAGGACTTCGCCCGCAGTTCCCAGTACGGGATGGTGTGAGTGGTCAGGTCGATGACGTTGATCGGGACAAGGTTGTTGGCCGTCAGCGCCTTGAAATAGTCGCTCCTGGGGTGGATGTTGCAGATGTAGTGCTCGTCGATCCGGCTGACCGCTTTGGATCGGCCACCCGTCACGTCGTTGTAGCAGCCGGTGATGCAGACGTAGCGACCGCCGAACTCCAGTTGGCGGGCGTGCTCGGCGAAGAGCTCGAACAGGTCCACATACATGGTGCTTTCGTTGTTCCAGATTCCCCGGTACGATCCCGTCGCGAACCCGGTGTCCAGCATGTTGCGGAAGTGGAATCTCACCTTGTCGGCTACACCTCGCTGCCTGGCCTGGTCGTTGGCGAACTCGACCTGTTGCTCCGAGATCGACACTCCGTCCACCTGAGCGCCGAAGCGTTGGTGGGCCATGAAGCTGGTGCCGCCGCGCCCGCACCCGGCATCCACCAGGCGGTCACCAGGCGAGATGTCGCCGAGGTGGTCGAGCAGGACCGTGGCCTGCGCGGTCTCCAACCGGTGCATCTCGGTGATGATCCGGTCGTCGCGGGTGTCCTCGGGGCCGTCCAACACGGACCGGTCATAGTCGCCGATCCCGTAGTGATGGTGGTAGAGCCCGTCGAC
>JBDTAX010000028.1:0-3562 GCA_039924425.1 Pseudonocardiaceae bacterium | reverse complement strand
CACGACATCGGCAAGCCGGCCACCCGCCGGCACGAGCCCGCTGGCGGGGTGAGCTTCCACCATCACGAGGTCGTCGGTGCCAAACTGGTGCGCAAGCGGTTGCGCGCCCTGCGCTATCCCAACCATGTCATCGAGGACGTCGCCGCGCTGGTGTTCCTGCACCTGCGGTTTCACGGCTACGGCGGCGGGGAGTGGACCGACTCGGCGGTGCGCCGCTACGTCACCGACGCCGCAGACCTGCTGCCGAGGTTGCACAAGCTCGTCCGGGCCGATTGCACCACCCGCAACCGCCGCAAGGCCATGGCGCTGCAGCGCACGTACGACGATCTGGAACGGCGCATCGAGCGGATCCGTGCCGAAGAGGATCTGGCGGCGGTGCGCCCGGACCTGGACGGCAACGCGATCATGGAGCTGCTCGGGTTGCCGCCCGGTCCGCTGGTCGGCCAGGCGTGGCGACACCTCAAGGAGATGCGCTTGGACCGGGGACCGCTCTCCCGCGACGAGGCCGAGGCCGAGCTGCGCCAGTGGGCGCGGGACAATCTCAGCTCGTGAGTGAGTAACTAGTGTCATGGCACTGAATCCCGCGCACGAGCAGCTGATCGTCCTGCTGGACGACCAGCTGCATCCGGTTGGCGAGCTGCCCAAGTCCCAGGTCCATCATGCGCAGACGCCACTGCACCTGGCGTTTTCGTGTTACGTCTTCGATGAGGCCGGTCGGGTGCTGATGACCCGTCGCGCCACCAGCAAGCAGACCTGGCCGGGGGTGTGGACCAACAGCTGCTGTGGGCACCCGTTGCCTGGTGAGCTGTTCGCTCAGGCGGCGGCCCGGCGGCTGCGGGAGGAACTCGGGTTGCGGCTGATTCGCTCAGCGGTGGCGCTGCCTGACTTCCGATACCGGGTGGTGGCGCCCGACGGCGTGGTGGAAAACGAGTTCTGCCCGGTCTTGGTGGCCACCGTCGAGGGCACCCCTGACCCCGACCCCACCGAAGTCCTGGAGTACCGCTGGTCCCCCTGGCAGGACGTCGTGACTCTGGCACAGATCGCCCCCTGGGCGATCAGCCCCTGGTCAGCCCTCCAAATCCCTCTCCTCGCCGCCTCCCCTCTCCCGGTCCTTCCCCATTCAGCGGGCTCAGCGGGGTTATGAGGGCTCTTTTACCCCGCTGAGCCCGCTGAATGCGTCAGGGGCCTGGGAGTGGTCGATGAGGGCGTGGAGGGGGGCGGCTAGGAGGTAGATGGCGGCGGCTATCAGGAGGAGGTGGGGGGAATGACCGTTGGGGCGCACCGTGGGGGCAGTGGCGGTGATGGCTAGCAGGTAGGCGATGTTGAAGACTGTGTCGTAGAGCGCGAAGACCCGGCCGCGGTTGTTGTCCGCGACGTCGGCCTGCACGGTGGCGTCCAAACTCAGCTTCACCATCTGCCCGGTCGTGGCCAGCACGAACGCGGCGGCCAGCATCGTGGGCATGATCATGGGAAGACCGAACGCGATGATTGCCGCTCCGGCGGTGAGTAGCGCCCCGCGGACGGTGCGCTGCCGGCCGAAGCGGGCCACCAGCAGCGGGGTGAGCACCGCCGCGAGCAGTAACCCGGCCGCCCCTGCGGCGAGCAGTTCGCCGACTCCGCCCAGCCCGGCTCGAAGTAGCCCGTGGGAGGTGAAGGAGTTGCGGTAGAGCAGCAGCGCCACCAGGGTCACGATGCCGAACGCCACCCGGTGCGCGACGAGCGCCACCATGCCGGCGGCGACGCTGGGCACCCGGCTCACCGCGGCCAGACCGTCGCGCAGTCCGCTGGCCATCGCGCGGGTTGCCTTTTCTTCACTGATGTCATCAAGCTCGCCCGAGGAGTTCTCACCCAGGGAATTTTGGGCCAGTGAACGTGGACCCAGCTGGCCGCGCTGAAAGCCAACGGCGAAGGTCGCCGCGACCAGCGAGCCCAGCACGGCGGTGCCGGTCACCCAGGCCGACCCGGTGTCGCCAGCCCCGATCAGGCCGCGCAGCCCGATCGCGCACATCCCGCCCAAGACGGTCATCGCCGCGCCGACGGTGGCGGCCAGCGCGTTGGCCTGCACCAGCTGGCGTGGCGGTGCGACGTGCGGCAACCCCGCGGACATCCCAGCCAGCACGAACCGGCTCAACCCGGTCACCAGCAGCGCGCCGAGGTACAACGGCGCTCCCGCGACTCCAAGCCCGACCGCCAGCGCCACCAGCACGATCGGCACACCCCGCAGCAGGTTCGCCACGACCAGGATCCGGCGGCGGTCCCAGCGGTCCAGCAGCGCCCCGGCGAACGGTCCCACCAGTGAATACGGCAGCAAGAGCACAGCCAGCCCAAACGCGACCGCCATCGGGGCGGCCTGGCGCTCCGGGTTGAACAGCACGGCGCTGCCCAACCCGGCCTGGAACACCCCGTCGCCCCACTGCGCCGCGAAGCGGGAAGCCAACAGCCGGCCGAACCCGCGAGTGCCCAACAGCACCCGCCACGTCCCGAGCTGGTCGGGCGCGGTGGGGGGAGTAAAGATCGGGGACAGGGTCACGACCATGGAGGGTAGCGGTACGGGGACGCTTATAGTGGTTTTTATGACTTGCGAGACGATGGTGTGGTGGCTGAGACGGTGGGCGAAGAAAAGACTCTGAACGTGGTGGAACCGGGATCGGCCCTGGTCGCCGCCCCGGCCCTGCAAGATCCCAACTTTCGCCGCACCGTCGTGTTGATTATCGACCACGGGGCGTTGGGCTCGCTCGGTGTCGTGCTCAACCGGCCCAGTGACGTGGCGGTCCGCGATGTGCTGCCGTTGTGGGGATCGCACGCCACGGTGACTAGTGCCCTCTACGTCGGTGGGCCGGTGCAGCACCGCATGGCGCTGTGTGTGGCCGCGCTGCCGTTCGGGGTGGACGCCGAGCACACCGTGGGCATGACCACAGTATGCGGACCGCTGGCCCTGGTCGATCTGGAGGCCGATCCGGATCTGATGGCACCGCGGCTGCGCGGGCTGCGGGTGTTCGCCGGCTACACCGGTTGGCGTCGAGGTCAGCTGGCCGGTGAGATCAACCGAGGGGATTGGCTGGTGGTGCCCGCATTGCCCGACGATGTGCTGGCTCCGCCCGACATCGATCTGTGGGGCCGGGTCTTGCGCCGCCAAGGCATGCCGCTGGCGTTGCTGGCCAGCTACCCCACCGACCCGACGCTGAACTGACGGCGCGCTCAGGCGCCTTGTCCGCGGTGGGTGTCCCGGTCGCCCAGGGACCGGAGGAACCAGTTCACGGCGCGGCCCCCAGCGGCGGGTTCGCGCAGGTCGGGCAGATCCGGGTGGGTGGCTCGTCGTACAGGACAGCGACCCGGCGCAGCTCCAGTCCACACCGGGTGATCCACCCCGCGCCCGGATGGTGATCGGCGGTCTCGTCGTCGACGGCGTGGGCGTGCCAGTCCCGCGCGGACAAGCCCCAGCGCGGCGCGCTCACCCGAGCCACTCGATCAACGCGTCCCGGACTACCACCGCGGTGTCCTCGTCGAGGATGAGCACGCACTCCCCGGTGACATGCGGGTCGAAAATGATCTCGCCGCCCTG
>JBDTAX010000027.1:0-43767 GCA_039924425.1 Pseudonocardiaceae bacterium | reverse complement strand
GGTCAGTGACGAGTTCGAAGCATGGTGGAGGGAGCTGAGCATTGATCAACAAGAGCTTGTTGATCAGCGACTTCGGCTGCTTAGCGACCAAGGCCCAGGCCTCGGCAGACCGGCTGTCGACACGCTGGTCGGATCGAACCTCGCCAACCTCAAGGAGTTACGGGCGGGCACCATCCGGGTGCTGTTCGCCTTCGATCCTCGTCGTTCGGCGATTTTGCTGGTCGGAGGCGACAAGCAAGGTCGTTGGAGCCGCTGGTACCTCGAAGCCATCCCCGCAGCAGAGCGCATCTATGCGCGCCACCTAGCAGAGATCAAGCGTCAGGAGGGTCGGTGAGATGACCAAGAAGTACCGAGCGTTGCAAGTCGAGCTAGAGGCCCGGCCAGACCACAACCAACGTGCCGCGGAAGCCAAGGCCACCCTTGGGGCTCAAGACGACTCCTACTTTCGTCGCTTAAGCGAACTGCGACACGCTCGCCACATGACCCAGGTCGCTCTCGCTGAGCGCCTGCACATGGTGCAGCCCTCGGTCTCTCGTCTTGAGCGCCAGGCCGATCTCTACGTGTCGACGCTGCGCCGCTACATCGAAGCCATCGGCGGTCGGCTGGAGCTCCACGCCGTGTTTCCCGACCTCGACGCTGAGCTGCGACTCGACGCCTTCGACGGCATCGACCGGGACAACCCCGATGTGGGCCATGACTCGGAGCTTCGAGAAGCGCTGTAGTTACGGCGAGTTCACCCCGCATGGGCCGTAGCCCGGTCACCGCTCCGGGATGGCGCAGACGGCACCGTCGGAGAATCCGCTCGGTCGCACGCCGAGGGCCTGGTTGAGTCGACCTCGATGGTTTTCCCACGCGATCGCCGCCGCGAGCTCGGTGAGCTGCGCCCGGGAGAATCGCCGGAGTAGCCGCGCACGCAAGCCATCCTCAACAGTGGCGGGGACTCGGGTCATCGCCTCGGCCAGCTCCAGCACCAGCTTCTCGCTCTCGCTGAACTGGTCACTCGTACGAAAGGACGGCAGCGCGCGCACTTGCGCCTCCGTCACGCCCGCCGCCTGGGCGAGTGCCGACCCGATGTCGAGGCAGTACTCGCAGTTAATCAAGGCGCCGGCCTTGAGTTCGGCCAGTGCCTTCAGTCGGGCGTCCACGCGCGCGCTCGCGAGAAGGGCCGCCTCGTACACCGTGACCGCACCGAGCAGCTGCGGACGACGGACCAGCCAGCGCAACAGATCGACCCGATGGCGGCGCGCCGCAGAAAGCACTCGCGCATACGGCCGCACGCGACTGAACATCCCCATCCCCCTTCCCTACCCCGTCGCCACCTTCCATGACGGCCGCAGTCGACGCTCGAGCCCAGGTACCGGGTTCGGCTTCATACAGGATGACCGCGCCGACCAGTGCGCGCTCCCGCAGCAGCGGGCCAGCGGAGTTGAGATGGACGACGTCAACGTCATCGAGCCCGACGAGATCGATCACCTCGGTGACGAGCCCGAACAGGTCGATGGCCGCACCGTGCTCGCTGAGGACGCCGATGTCGAGATCGCGTGGCTCCGGCTCGCCCCGCCCGACACTGCCGAAGACCGTGAGCAGACAGATCCGGTACCGCCGGCATAGCGCGCGAAGCTCGCCGGGGCCGTCAGCTGGCCGGAAGGCCACGACGGGCAGCTCGCGCACGAGCCGTCGCCGGGCGTCGGCACTGCCGTCGTAGCGCCAGCCGACCAAGCCGCTCAGCACTCGGTGGATCACGGGTGTCATCCACCGGTTTCGTCGCTCGTAATCGGCCAGCATGGCTGCGGCCTCTCGATCGTCGAGAGTGCGGTGGACCGGCCGGAAGCGGTGTCGACCGATGGCTATCTCGGTCGCCGGGTGCGCCTGCACATTGCGATACCAGTCCGCTGAGCTGCCGAGAGCGGCGATGACGACGACCTCACCGGACGCCCGGCAGGTTCCGATCACTTCGAGCATGGTCTGGTACTGGCGTCCGGAGTGTCGCCCGACATGGGTGAGGAGCAGGAACCGCCGGCCGAGTAGCCAGCCGGCATTCCAGTGATAGAGCAGCGTGGGCGCAAGGAGGAGACGGCGGGCCAACGGACCGGGCCTGCGAGGGCTCATGCCTACTCCGGACTGGGGTGGCGTGTTGGCTGGGGTTAACCGAACGGGAGGACGGCGACGGTGATGTTGTCGCGGCCACCGCGGTGCAGGGCGATGTCGACGAGCTGGCGCGCGGCCTCGAGCGGGGCCTCGAACGCGTCGGGCGGCAACGCCGCGGAGAGCTCCTCAGCACCCTCCAGGTAGTTCCACAACCCGTCGGTGCAGATCACGATCACGCCGGGTCCTTCAGGTTTGATCGTGACGACGTGGGGGTCGACGCGCTCGGCGTCCTCGCCCAGCCACGCGGTGATGGCGTGCGCGCGCCGGTCGGCGGCCGCCTGGGTTGGGCTGAGCGTTCCGGCCGCCAACGCGTGGGCCAGCCAGGAGTCGTCCTCGGTGAGCCTGGTTGGCCTCAAGCCGGTGTGCTTCGCTGGTATCCAGTAGGCCCGGCTGTCTCCCACCCAGCCGATGGTGATCGCGTCGCGGGTGACGATGGCGGAGACGAACGTGCAGGCCGGGGCCCCGAGATCGACCTCCTCGGAGTCGGCCAGTCTGGTGACCGCTCGGTCCGCCGCCTGGATGGCCTCCCGCGTCGCGTCCATCGGACCGGTCTCGGCGCGCAGGGCGGCCGCCAGCGTCTCGGCGGCGACCTCGGCAGCGGTTTCGGCGGCCGCGTCCGGGCGCGCCGATGACGACACGCCGTCGCAGACGATCGCCACCGTGGCGCCGCGGCGCGCTGACCCGACGCCCGCGCGCGGGCCGAGTTCGCGCAGTGCCAGCGCGTCTTCGTTGCGGTGGCGCCGCCGGCCCCGGTCACTGACCCCCGCTGCGACCCCGACGTCGACCTCGACGCGGTCCCGCAGCGGGTCCGCCACCCGGGCACCGCAGCCCTCGCAGTACCGGTCCGCGCGACCCACTGGCTCGGCGCAGTGCGCGCAGACCCGCCCGGCCATCACCTCAGTGCTCATATCCAGCTCCGGTTGCGACGGTCGTTGGCCTTGTCGACGAGGGCGATCTGCTCCGCCGGGGTGGGGGCCAGCCGGGCGAGTTCCCGGTAAGCCGCCTCCAAGCGGTCCCGCACGCCCTGCTCGGTGAACGGTTCACCGAGCAGAGTAGTCGGTATCAGCGTGGCGGTCACCTCAATTGGCCCCGGTCGGTCGGCGTGCTCCCAGCGCAGCACGGTCTCGAGCACTTCCGCGATCGCCTGCTCGCGGCGCCGCTCGTCCAGGTCCAGGGTGCTCAGCAGCTCGGCGGCGGTGAAGAAGTCGGTGACCGGTGGCCACCCGGTTGCACACCCACGGGCCCGGGCCAGGATCGCGCACAGCTGGGCCGGGACAGCATTGCGGGAGGTCTCCGGCACGGCCTCCAGCGCGGCGGCCGCACCAGCGACGTCATTGAGGGCGAAGCGGGCGCGGGCGAGCCCGAACGCCGCGCTGACGTAGGACTGGTCGGTCCGCCACACGATCGCGTAGTACCGCGCGGCGAGCTCGGCGTCGTTCGCGCGGGCCGCGCACAGCGCCAAGGCGAGCTTAGGCGCGGCTTCCCCCGGCAAAGCGTCGAGCACCGCCGCGAAGTGCCGCTGGGCGCCGCCGGCCTCACCCTCGACCAGCGAGTGGAGCCCCCGGTACCAGGCGATCCGCCAGTTCCTCGGTTGCTGCTCGGCCAGCGCGTCGAGGTCCGCGGTGGCGTTGGGACGGCGCAGCTCGATCCGGATGCGCACCACCCGCAGCCGCGTCGCCAGTGACGGGTCCGCCAACGCGGCCAGCACCGGCTCCGTCTCACCAGGAATCCTGGAGCGGATCGTGGCGAGCAGGCCGGCGTGCGGGTCGTTGGGGTCAATCTGCGGGTCAGGCAGGGCCAGCGCGGCGGCGATCAGGTCCACCTCGGGGAAGCTGTCCGAATCGGTCCCCACCACCCGCAGCTCCGGCCCGAACCGGGACGAGGTGTCGGGGAACGGCCGGCCCTCCCGCACCGCCCGCACCTCGCGCAACACGCCGCGCAGCTGCTCGGCCATGTCCGCCGCGCAGGCGAATCGCTGGTGCGGATCGGGGTTGGTGGCGCGGCGCAGCAACCCGGCGAACGACGGATGCAGGTCCAGCAGCTCCACCTCATCAGCGTCCGGGATCGGCGCGTCGGTGGCGAAACCGGGGAACGGGAAGCTGAGCACCGCCATCATCCGCCCGACGGAGTAGAGATCCGTCGCGACCGACGCACCGTTCGTCTCGATCTCCGGGTCCAGGTAGCCACGCTTGCCCCAGACCAGACTGTCCGGATCATCAATCCGCCGGACCCCGCCCAGGTCGATCAGTTTGACGCCGTTCGTGGAGTCGAACACGTTGTCCGCGGACATGTCGCAGTAGAGCAGGCCGTGCCGCACGTGTAGGTGCTCCAGCGCGGCCAGCACCTCGAGGGTGAACGAGCAGACCTGATCCACCGGCAGGTACGGATCGCGGTCCGGGCGCTCGTCGCGCAGCTGCTTGAGCGACTTGCCGGACAGGTACTCCATCACGATGTAGTCGACATCCCACCCGGTGAGCGGATGCGGGTGCGCGACCACGGTGTGCACGGTGACGATGTTGCGGTGGCGGGCGTGGGCCAGCGCCCTCAGCTCGGCGACCGCAGCCTGGCGATTGTCCGGATCGCTGGAGTCGATCAGGCCTTTGAGCACCACCCAGCGCTCGACCCGATGATCCCAGGCCCGGTAGATCCAACCCAGCCCGCCGTAGTCGATCGCCCCCTGCACCTGGAACTGGCCGTCACCGACGAGCTCACCGGGCCGCAGCGGCGGCCGGAAGGAGAACCTGGTCCCACACCGCGGGCAGAACCCCTCGATCCGGCCGAGGCGGCCCTTGCCAGCCCGGCCCACCGGGTGGTGGCACTCGGGATTCGAACAGAACCGCCTGCGTTCGGGCACCTGCGGGTCATCCAGCAGCGGCGCCAGCTGATCATCCACCGGCAGCTGGGGCAGCGTGACCGGCGGCTCCTCGGCGGCGTCATCAGCGGCGGAGATCGTCATGGCGTCAATCCTGATATTGCGGTGTCGGCGGTGCCGGTGCCGGGCCCAGCGGCTTCAGCCAGTGCTGGTAACTGGCGAGCCACCGGCCGTCCGCGATGCGAGCTGCCAGCACGGCGTTGACGAACCGCACCAGGTCGGGAGTGTTTTTGTTGATGACCACACCGTAAGGTTCTTCGCTGAACTGCGGCCCGACGACCGCGGTACGAAGATCCTGCGCCTTCATGCCCGCCAGGATGGTGTCATCGGTGGACACCGCGTCGACCTTACCAAGCTGGAGCAGCATCAGGCAGTCCGTCTCGGTGGCCATGCCCACCGGGACCGGCTTCGAGGCAGCGGCTTGGAGGTGCGTCAGCGATGTCGAACCTTGGGCCGCGCAGACGCGTTTGCCCCCCAGACTGTCTATTCCGGTGAAGTCCGAGTCGCTGTCCACCAGTACCCGCTGCCCCGCCTCGTAGTACACGGCGCTGAAATCCACCTGGTCGCGAAGCGGACAGGTGATGCTCGCGGCGGCGACTGTGAGATCAACCTGGCCCGATCTCACAGTCGTGAACCGGTCGACTTCGGGCAGCGGCTGGAACACCACCCGCCCAGGGTCACCGAAGATCGCCTTGGCGAGGTCCCGAGCGACATCGATGTCGAATCCCACCGGCTGCCGGTTCAGGTCCCGAGAGGCCAGCGGGGGGATGTCCTGGAGGACGCCGACGATCAGGGAACCGCGTTTCGCGATTCGGGCCATCGTGGACCCGAGGGGCATCTGACCGGGGTCCGGCAGCGGCCCTTGCGGGCGCAGGCTGGCCAGAACGTTCTGCTGGTTGCAGGCCGGTGTGGCCGGTGCCGGCCCGGGTGCGCGTCCCACCGCCGGACGCACGGCGCTCGCCGACCCCTGACCCGCCGCGACCAGCACGACAGCGGCCAGCACCGAGCAGGCGAGCGCAAACCGGGTGCTCACCGGTATTCCTCCAACCGCCGCTGGAAACCCCAGGCCACCGCCGTCATCGCGACGAGTGTCAACACGACGGTACCGATCGGCAGGTCGTCAAGCCGGCCTTGGGCACGCTCGATGTCCGTCGTAAAGGCCCCATGCTCGTAGTCGACGGCGGCCTGGAGCGCCGCGCCGAGCCGGTTGAACGCCATGGCCGCGGTGGTGTGCACCGCGGCGTCGACAGCCTCGAGATATTTCCCGTCGCCGTCCAACTGCTCGACGCCGGCGTGCGCTGTGGCGTAACCGCGGGCGGCCTCAACCGCCGTCTGGACCAGCGCTTTACCCTTCTGATCAGTGGCGAATCGCTCTGCCGTGTCCAACGCGCCGTTGTTCCCGGCGAGCAGTCGCATCCGGTTGTCGAAGTACGCCTCGAGGGAGGGAGCGTCGCGATCCACCAGTTCGAGGCTCTCGAGGGCGCGCGCGTTCAGCGCGTCGATCTGGGCCGGTGCCAGCGCGTCGGACACTGACCGGCTGTGCCCCAGTGCCCTCGTCAGCGAGCGGGCCGAGGCCACCCCCGCGACCGTCCACCACAGCAGGCCCGTGAGCACCGCCACGCTGGCGAGGACCAAACCGACGTTGAAGACCCGGTGCGTCCGCCGGAACACAAAGACCTGCGCCCAGAACAGCCCAGCCAGGCTCAGCAGGCAGAACGCGAGCGCGACAAACGGCACCGAGCCGGCCTGCTGGTAGGCGTCGCCGAGCCGCGCGGCCTGCCGCTGTTGCAGTTTCGCCGTCTCGGGCAGGATCGTGTTCTGCATCAGAGCCGAGGCGCTGCGCAGGTAGGACGCCCCTACCGCGAAGTTCTGCCGGTTGTTCGCCCGAGCCCGCTCGACCAGTCCGGTGTACTCCGGCAGCTGGCTGGTGATGTCGGCGATCAGCTTCGCGGTCGCCGGCTCCGCCCCGGCCTGGGTGCCGGCCAGGGCCAGGCTGGTCGCCGCGGTGTGCACGTCGTCGCCGTAGGGGATCAATGTCTCGTTGGGCTGCATGCCGGCGGACAAGTACTCCTTTGCCACCGTGGCGTCCGCATCGGCCAGCGACCGGTACAGCGTGCTCACCGTGCCATTGAGCGGTTCGAGGCTCCCAGCGATGTCACCCGTGGTGTTCACGCGGGCATTCGTGTCATAGGCCGCGACGCCCCCGGCGAGCAGGATCCCGAGCACGAGGAGGAGCTGGGCCACCCGGAGCCAGCCGGGCGTGGTGTCCCAGTCGGAACGGCGGATCCGCGCAAAGACCTGGAATGACGGCGTGGGGCTGGGCTCGACGGCCTGCTGGCGTGGCGGCACTGTGTGATCTCCGGTTCGTCGTGATCTCCGGCCGTCCTATACGCTACCTGCGGTGAGAGGGTGCCGGTGACGTGCAGCGCCACGACGGCTGATGCGGTGCGCCAGGCGTTCGCTACCGGGTCGATGCTGGATCTCGCGGGTGCGGACGTGCCGGCCGCGCTGCTCATCGAGCTACTCGCCGGAACGCCACCCCACGGGCTGATTCCCGCGCTGCGGCTGTCCGGCGCCGCGGTCCGCGGCGCGCTGGCGCTGCCCGGAGTGACCGTTCCGGTGCTGGTGGAGCTTACCGACTGCACCTTCGACAAGCCGATCGACCTGTACGCCGCGAATCTCACCGGCTGGCGTCTCACCCGCTGCACCCTGCCCGGCCTGCGGGCGGCCAACCTGTGTGTGCGCAGCGAACTGGCCCTGGAGAGCTGCGCCGTGACCGGGCCGGTCGTGCTGCCCGACGCCCAGGTCGAGGGACCGCTGCGGCTGGTCGACACGCACCTGGACGCCGCCGCTGGCGCGCACGCGCTGGTCGGGGTTCGGCTGGTGATCCACGGCGTGCTCGACGCCCGGGGGTTACGGGCCGAGGGCGAGGTGGCGCTGTCCGGCGCGCGGGTGGAGGGCAACATCGATCTGCGCGGCGCGCGGCTGAACCGGCCCGGTGGCGACGCGCTGGAAGCCTCCGGGGTGCGGGTCGGCGGCAACCTGCACTGCGACCGGGGGTTCACCGCGCAGGGCCGGGTGGTGCTGGCCGGCGCCTCGGTCGCGGGCAGCGCGCTGTTCTCCGGAGCGACGTTGCGGGGCGGCACCGCCGCAGGCGAGCCTGCGGTGCTCGTGCTGCCCCGCGGCAGTTCCGACACCGCCGCGGCGCTGGCGGCCGAACGCCTCGCGGTGAATGGCAACCTGCTGCTCGACGCGGGGTTCACCGCCGTGGGCAGCGTCCGGCTGAACAACGCCCGCGTCGGTGGCCACCTGCGGCTTTCCGGCGCGACACTGGGTCTTTCCGGCATGACACTGGGTCGTCCGGCCGAGCCCGGCACCGCCAATGGGGAGCAGCCGCAACCCGTGCCGGTGGCCCTGGTCGCCGACGGCATCGAAGTACTCGGCGACTTGGAAGCCCGCCGATCCATGCCCCGCACCAACTCCGCCGAGGGCGCCGGGCCGCTGCAGGCGCACGGCCAGGTCCGTTTGGTCGGCGCGCGAGTGCACGGCAGCGCGAGCCTGACCGGTGTGCGGCTGCACGGCCCCGGCCTGGACGTGCTGTTCGCCGACCGGCTGCGGGTCGGCGGATCGCTGTTCCTGCGCTGGGCGGAGATCACGGGCTCCATCCGGCTGCACCACGCGGACATCGGCTCGACCCTGGACTGCACCGGCGCCCGCCTGGACGCGCCGCGGCGGCGACCGGATGGGTCCATCAAGCCGTCGCTCGACGCCCGGGCCGCCACGATCGGCAAGGACGTGTACGCCAGCCGCGAGTTCACCGCCACCGGGGGCGTGCGGCTGAGCCTCGCCGAGGTGTCGAAATCGGTGAACTTCAACGGCGCCCGGCTCGGCGGGCCCGGCAACGGTGTCGCGGCGCTGCGAGCCCCCGGGATGACCTGCCAGGAGTTGTCGCTGCGTTTCGCCGAGCCGCCGCGTGGCGAGGTCAGCCTCGCCGGTTCGGTGGCCGGCGCGGTCTTCGACGACGAGATGCTGTGGACCACCGACGGGAAAGTGGACATCGAGGACTTCCAGTACCAGTCGCTCATCTCGTGGCCCGAGGCGGACGTGACCACCCGGCTGCGCTGGTTGCGGGGCGTGCTGCCCGGCTACGACCCCGACCCCTACGACCACCTCGCCACCAGTTACCGCGACGCCGGCCACGACGACCGCGCCGACACGGTGCTGCTCGCCAAACAGCGACACCGGCATTCCGCGCACGGACCGGCACGACGGATCTGGGGGTGGCTGCAGGAGTGGACCGTCGGCTACGGCTACCGCCCCTGGCGGGCGGCGCTGTGGCTCGCGGCGTGCTGGCTGCTCGGGTCGCTGTGGTTCGCCCAGCACCAGCTACTCCCACTCGAGCTCGGCAAGGATCCGTCGTGGCAGCCGGTGATCTACACCGCGGATCTGCTGGTCCCGGTGGTGAACCTGGGTCAGAACGGGCTGTGGCGGGCCTCCGGGGCGTCCGCCTGGATAGCCGCCGGGCTGACCACGGTGGGCTGGCTACTGCTGTCCACCGCGGCGGCCGGGGTGACCCGCATCCTCACCCGCCGCTGAGCGCTCAGAATTGCAATGACTGAGGCGTACAGAACTCCCGCAGGCCGTAGCCGCCGAACTCGCGCCTGAAGCCGGAATGCCCGAAACCACCGAAGGGGGCGAGTGTGTTGAACCGGCCGCCGTTGAGGTCTACCTGGCCGGTGCGCAGATGACCATGGCGGGGTCGACATCGGCGAACACGGTAGGCCGCACGTAGTATCCCCGGTCGAGGCCAACGGGTGGTTCGCCGCCACCGAGGGCGAGTCGGGCGCCCTCGGCGACTCCGCGCTGGATGTAGCCCCGAACCCGGCTCCGCTGGGCAGCCGAAACCAGCGGACCGATCCGCACCCCGTCGGCGAGTGGGTCACCGACGGCGAAGGCCCCGGCCTCGGCGACGGCCAGCTCGACCGCCAGCCCCTTCTGATCAGCCGGGACCAGCAGCCGGGTGAGGGCATTGCAGGACTGCCCGGAGTTCATGAAGCATTTGCCGACCGCGTGGCGGACAGCTTTCTGGAACAGGTCTGAGCCGGCGTCGGGCAGGATCACTGCGGCGGATTTCCCGCCGAGTTCGAGGGTGACTTTCGTGAGAGTCTCGCCCGCGCGACGAGCGACCTCGCGACCAGCTCGGGTGGAACCGGTGAACGACACCATGTCGATGCCAGGATGGCGAGCGAGGGCTTCTCCAACCATCGGCCCGGTGCCATAGACGATGTTGAGCACTCCCGCCGGAAGGCCAACGTCGTGCGCGAGCTCGGCCAACAGAGCCGCGGAGAGTGGGGCGAGCTCGCTGGGCTTGACGACCACAGTGCAGCCGGCGGCCAGCGCCGCCGCGACCTTGAGGACCACCTGGTGCAACGGAAAGTTCCACGGCATGATCGCGGCGACAACGCCGACGGGGCTCAGGATCACCAACGAGTTATCGATCTTCCCTTCAAAGCTGAAACTGGCCGTTAGCTCGGCGTATGACGACATCATCGTGACCGGCAGGCCCACCTGCACCCGGCGCGAGAAACCCAGCGGCGCGCCCATCTCAGCAGTTATCGTGCACGCGATCTCGTCGGTACGCGCCTGGAGCCCGCTGGCGAGCCCGCGAAGATGCCCAGCTCGTTGCTGCGGCGGGGTGGCCGCCCACGCCGGGAACGCGACTCGCGCGGCGGCCACCGCGGCGTCAACGTCGCGTTCCGTCCCTTCGGGCACGGTCGCGATGCTCCGCTCGGTAGCGGGGTTGATCACAGGCAGACGCTGGCCGCGCCAGCTGGCAAGCCATTGCCCGCCGAAGAAGTGCTCGACCCGCCGCCGCTCCGGCGCGCTCATACCCACCACCTCCACCTCAGGCGAGGACGGCCAGCCGCTGATTACTGTTCGTAACGCACCTTGCGGCTAGTTTTCGCAAGGAAACAAGATTTCAACTTGGCTAATGCGCAGATCGAGCCTCGTGGAGTTTGTTCCCCGCGCAATTTCGCGAGCTTGCGCGAGCGCACTATGCGCCGCATCAAGGATGCCCGCTCGCGCGTACGCCTCCGCAAGCCACGACAAGTACAGCGCCACTTCCCTGGCGTGATCAGTGTCGTACGAGTCGATGGCCCGAGCCAGCAACGGTGCCGCCGCATGTGGATCACCAAGCTCGATCAGGCATCGACCAGCCATCACGTCGATCTCTCTTCTGTCAAGCCAGTAAACCCATTCAGGCTCGGCGACCCCAGGTGACCGAGCCTCGTATGCGTCGTCCACCGCAGCTAGGGCGCGTCTCGCGCCTGAGCGATCTCGACTCCTGGCGCTCGCCCAGGCCACCCGTTCCCACAATAGGGCTCGGACAAGCGGGGAGGCGTCCCCGGCGCCCTTGACGGCGGATCGTGCCAGCAAAGCCGCATCATGCGGTTTTCCCACGTTGGCCATCTGATAGCTCAAGGAAGACAGCAGTTGGGCCGCGAGCGGGCGCTCAGCCGCAACCTGTGCCGCGGACACCCCATCAAGATAGATCCGCTGTGCCTGCGCGTACCGCCCCGCGTCGCTGGCTACCCATCCAGCGAGCTGGGCAAGCTCTCCCACAACCGTCAACAGCCGCTGCCCGATCTTGTCGGTATAGCTGGCGGACTGTATAACCTCGCGAGCCTCGGATAGTTCTTTGCTCACCACAGGTAACAAGTCACGTCCGCCAATGAAATCATCCAGGTGCCGCAACTCGATCACACGGTTTTCCAATCCCTCTGTGAAAACTCGTCCGACTCGCGGACCAGCACGCAACTGCACCACTGCGGGCGAGTCGCTGACCAACCACTCGTGAGCGACCCGTAAAGGATCATCTGGTGGTCCGAGTAGGATCTCGGTAGGAATGTTGAGTGCTCGTCCGTACGCATCGACGTGCTCCGGGTTGACGGTTCTCTTTCCTGTTTCCAACAGACCGAGCAATGGCTTGCTGTAGTGCGTTCGGGCTGACATCGCCGCCAGGCTGACCCCTGCGGCTTCGCGGGCTGCTCGCAGTGCCGCACCGAGATCCGTCATCCCGCTCCACCTGTAGACGCTTGTAGACGCCGAAGTACTTCCCTGAGCGACCCGGCTACCGGAGGCTACTAGCAGCCCGCATGACAACGCATTCGACTGGCCGGGGGATCGGCCGGTGACCACCAGCGAGAGGTGCTCTATGACCGACCTACCTATGACGCGCTGGAACGGCAAGTTCCGCAGAGTGATCCACGCAACCTGTGTGCCGCGCCGGAGTTCGGTGAGGTTCACCAACCTGGTGGTGAGCGCCCGAGGCGGCGTGATCAAGCTGGACCCGCGCGCCCCCGGCGTCGGCGCGATCACCATCGACGAGAACGAGGCCCGGGTGCTGCGCGACACATTAATCAAGTGGCTCGGATGAGCGCCACCCCCGTCATCTGGTTCCTGCGCTCGATCGGCGATCACGACACCCACCGCGGCGCGCTACGCCCCGCTGACGGCACCGTGATCGCCGCGTGCGGAGTGACCTTCGTGCCCAAAGTGCTCCCGCTCGGCCGTCCGTTGAGCCTTGCTCCCCGTGCCTCGAGCTCCCGGCGGCCGGTCGGTTCCCCGCACCGCTTGGGTATTGAAGCGCCCATTCTCGCCTCATGACGCCAGACGAACCCCCCCAGAAGCGGGTAGCGATCGGGCGCGCATCAGACCGCGTGCGGCGTAACCTACCGTCCAGGTCCCGGATCGAAGGGAGCATCCGATGTCCGAATACCCCGCTCCGTTGTGGCATGACCCCTTGTTCAGCCCCGGTGACCGGTTCGCGCTCGGCCCGCCGCGCGGGATCATGGCCAACTGTCATGAAGGCCCCAGCGGCCCAGCCACCAGACCGTTCTCGCTACGACATGTGGTGCCCGGTGCCCGGCTCGATGAGGCTCCGCCGCTGCGCTATCAGTACTGCCACGAGCGGCAGATCGCCCTGGTGTACGACGAGGACGGCTCGCTGGTCCCGTTGCTGCGGCACACCCAACCCGGCGCGACCCCGGGAGCCACGTCGGGCTACGTGGGCAAGCCCGACAGCCAGGGCGGGAGCCCAGAGGAGGTCGAGGATCCCGACCACCAGGAGGACTGAGATGGCCATGCTGATCCTGGCGCGGGATGTCAACCCGTCGGCCGATCTCGTGGTGGCGGCATTGGGTGAGCGCGGCGTGCCGGTGTTCCGTACCGATCTGGCCGAGTTCCCACAGGCCTTGACGGTGGACGCGCGCCTCGGTCGGAACGGCTGGGATGGGGTGCTGGCGACCGAACACCGGGAAGTTCGACTGAGCGAGATCCGTTCGGTGTGGTACCGAAACCCAACCGGGTTCGCGCTGGCCGAGGGCATGTCCGAGATGGAGCGCAGACACGCCGCAGCGGAGGCTCGCGCCGGGTTGAGTGGCGTGCTGTCCAGCATGGACGTGTTGTGGGTCAACCACCCCGCGCGGCAGAGTGACGCGCTCAAGCCACGCCAGCTCCACGTCGCCCGCAGGTGTGGGCTGAACGTCCCTGACTCGCAGATCACCAACAGGCCCGAGGCGGTGCGTGACTTCGCACAGGGTGTGCACGGGGCACTGGCCGGCAAGACCATGGCTGCGTCGCTGCGGGTCGAGTCGAGCCGGCTGCAGATGGCCTACACCCGGCGGATCGAGCCAGCCGAGCTGGATGACCTGGCCGGGGTGGACGTCACCGCGCACCTGTTCCAGCGGTTCGTACAGCCCAAGGCCTTCGAGGCGCGGGTGACGGTGGTCGGTACCCGGGTGTTCGCGGTCGCCATTCACGCCCGCTCCGAGGCCGCGCGAGTGGACTGGCGCGCCGACTACGACGCCTTGGACTATGCGGTGGTCAAGCCGCCTGATGAAGTCACCGCCGGAATGCTGGCGTTCGTGAAGTACTTCGGGCTGGCCTTCGGCGCGTTCGATTTCGTGATCACCCCGGATCATGAGTGGATCATGTTGGAATGCAACCCGGCGGGCGCCTACGGGTGGCTCGAAGAGGCCTTGGACCTGCCCATCACGTCGGCGCTGGCCGACCTACTCGCCAAAGGAGACCGGCTGTGCTGACCGATGCCACCGAACTGAGCCCCCCGGAGCGGGAGACGGCGCGGTTCCGGCTGCGTGAGCTGGCAGATCAGTTCACGATGGACGGGACACTGCGCACCGCACAGTGGCAAGCGGTGTACCGACGCACCTGGCGGCACCCATACGTACCCTCCTACTACCCCGAGCTGGGCGCGGGTCCACTGGTCAGCGCGGCCGACGAGCGGCAGCGCGCCCAGTGGCTGGCCGCCGTCTACAGCAACGAGACTTTAATCACCAAGGTGATCCAGGTGCCGTCCCGCCAGGGAGGCAGCTACCCGAGGTTCACCAGCTCGTCCACTCTCCCCTCGCTGCTGTTGACCATGCTGGAGGCGCTGGACGTCACCGATGGCCGCCGGGTGTTGGAGATTGGCACTGGCAGCGGGTACAATGCCGCGCTGCTGTGCGAGCGGCTCGGCAGCGAGTACGTGACCAGCGTGGACATCGACTCCGACCTTGTCGAGCTGGCCCGCGAGCGCCTGGCCGCCAACGGCTACACCCCCACCCTGGAGACCGTGGACGGCGCGGACGGCTACCCACCGGGCGCCCCCTACGACCGAATCATCGCCACCTGCTCCGTGTCGGCCATTCCCCCGGCATGGCTGGCGCAGGCCGCACCCGGCGCGATCATCATGGCTGATGTGCGTGGTCCGCTGGGCGGCACGGTGGTCCGGCTGACGATGAACGACGATGGGGTGGCCACCGGGCGGTTCCTGCCCGGTTACGCGAGCTTCATGCCGCTGCGGCCCGCCGTGGACACGTTCCCGTCCATACCACCGCGGTTGACCCTGGCCGACGGCGCGGTGGACTCGGTCAGCGACGTCGACCCGAAACTGCTGCGCTGGGACGACCACGTCGGCTTCGTCATGCAATGGCACCTACCGGAGGTGACATGGCGGCACACCTACGCCCAGGACGGTGACGTCGGCCTGCAGCTCGAAGCGCCGGATGGCTCCGGGGCCCAAGCGTGGCACACGCCGGAAAACGGCGGCTTCCTGATCAGACAGTCCGGCCCGCGCCGGCTGTGGGACCGCGTTGAGGAGGCCCACGAGTTCTGGCGGCACGCCGGGTGCCCCAACTACGACCGGTTCGGCATCACCGCCACCCCCACTGAGCAGTACGTCTGGTACGACCACCCCGACAGCGAGCACCGCTGGCCACTCCCCTGCCCGGCGTGGGCCAGGGCCACCCGGTGAGGCGCGCTTATTCGCAGAGAGATTGCAACTGGTTGATCCGGCAGACCGCCCGCACCCTGTCGTAGAAGGAGTCTCCAACCGCCACATAACCGTAGGTGTCACGGTCGCCGATCGCGCATTCGCCCTGGCAGAAACCGTGCGCCCGCAGGTAGTCGGCGTTGGCGTGCTGTTGGAGCACCATGGTCAGCCGCTGGCGAAGGCGCGGAGCCAGGCCGTTGGCGATCACTATCGGCCCATCGGGGATTGGATCCGAGGTCCACACCGTGGTGATCTTTCCTGGCTCGATCTGATGCTGCTCGGCTAACTGCGTCCCAACCAAGCTGTCAGCCGCGAAACCGGCGTCACACTGGTGGTTGGCCACCGCCAGCACCGAGGCGTCATGGCCACCGGCGAAGATCGGCGTGATGTCGTGCTCGGGTTGGATACCCACATCGAGCAGGCCGACACTCGGATACAGGTAGCCAGAGGTCGAGTAGCGGTCCGGGAAGCAGATTCTCTTGCCGCGGAAACCTGCCAGAGTTGTGATCGATGAGCCGACCGGAACGATGCCGTAAGAATAGTACTCGATGGATTTCCCCCTATCCCTTGCTTGGGCGGCCACCAGAGTGATCTGCGCACCCTGCTGCTTGGCGAGCATGTAGGATAAGGGCCCGAGCGCGGCGATATCGATCTTCCCCTCGCGCAATCCCGCGATAACCGCAGAATAGTCGGTTGCGTACTGCACGCGGATTTCCCTGCCGATCTCCTTGCTCAACATCTTCAGCATCGGCTGATAGGCTTGCTGCAGATTCGCGGGCTGCAGGCTGGGCACCGCGACGAAGACCAGCGCTGGTGGATCGCCCCCGGACCTGTCAGCGGCGATGCTCTGGCCACACCCGGAAGCGATCAGCAACGCGGCGAGAGCTGTCGCGACCGCGATGAGCCCGTAGCGCTTGATCACGAATGAGCTCCATAGCGGTCGTCAGGCGGGCAGGTGGTTCGGTATTCCAGCCCCGGGACGTAGCGGGCCCACTCGGCGGCATCGAGGCCGCGTCCCGCGAGGGAACAGGCGCGCTCCGCCGCGTGGTTCCGGAGATCGTTGAGACGGGTGAGGTCCCACAAGATGACGGTGCCATCGGAGCTGCCGGTGGCCAACATGTTCCCGTCGGGAGCGAACATCAGAGAGTTCACCGAGCTGGTGTGGCCGGTCAGGGGTTGGCCGAGGCGCTGGGGTCGGGCCCGGTCGGTGAGGTCCCACAGGATCACCGTGCCGTCGGCGCTGCCGGTGGCAAAGGTGCGCCCGTCGGCGGCGAACGCCACGGAGATCACCAGGTTGGCGGGCCCGGTCAGGGTCTCGCCGAGGCGCTGAGCGCGGGCCCGGTCAGTGAGGTCCCACAGGATGACGGTGCCATCGTCGCTGGCGGTGGCCACGATGCTCCCGTCGGGGGCAAACGCCACCGGGGCGATCAGGCTGGTGTGGGCACTCAGCGGTTGACCGAGGCGCCGGGCGTGGGCCCGGTCGGTGAGATCCCACAGGCTCACCGTGCCATCGGGATTCACGGTGGCCTGTGTGCTCCCGTCGCGGGAGACCTCCAGGGCGGGCAGCAAGCGACTCCGGTGGGTGGGGGACCGCCCACGGAGTTGGGGTTGAGCCGGGTTGGTGAGGTCCCACCGGATCGTGGTGCCGTCGGAGCTGCTCGTGAGCAGAGTATGACCGTCATCGGCGAACGCCACAGCGGAAACCAGACTGTGATGGCCAGTGAGCGGCCGCCCGAGTTGCCGGGGTTGGGCCGAGTTGTCGAGGCCCCACAGGATAGCGGTGCCATCATCGCTACCGGTGGCCAGCGTATGTCCGTCGGCGGCGAACGCCACGGAGGTCACCTGGCCGAGATGACCGCTGAGCGGCTGCCCGAGCTGCCGGGGGCGCGCCGGGTCGGTGAGATCCCACAGGATCGCGGTGCCATCGTCGCTGCCGGTCGCCAGGGTATGTCCGTCCGGGGCGAACGCCACAGAAGTCACCTGGCCGAGATGACCGCTGAGGGGTTCCCCGAGCTGCCGGGGCTGAGCCGGGTTGGTGAGATCCCACAGGATCGCCGTGCCGTCGTAGCTGCCGGTGGCCAGCGTGCGCCCATCCGGGGCGAACGCCACGGACGACACCAGACTGCGATGGCCAGTCAGGGGCTGCCGGGGCTGAGCCGGGTTGGTGAGATCCCACAGAATCGCGGTGCCATCGTCGCTACCGGTCGCCAGCGTGCGCCCGTCTGGGGCGAACGCGACGGAGGTCACTCGCCACGATGGCTGGCGAGAGGGTGGCTGGTGAGGGGTTGGCCTCGGGGTTGAGGGTGGGCCGGGTCGGTGAGGTCCCACACAATCACGGTGCCGGCGGCGCTGCCGGTCGCCAGCGTGCGCCCGTCGGGAGCGAACGCCACCGAGGTCACCAGACCGCGGTGGCCGGTGAGAGGCTGCCCACGGACTTGCGGCTGGGCGGGGTCGGTGAGATCCCACAGGATCGCGGTGCCGTCGTAGCTGCCGGTGGCCAGGGTGCGCCCATCCGGGGCGAAGGCCACCGAGGACACCAGGCTGTGGTGGCCGGTCAGGGGCTGCCCGAGCTGCCGGGGCTGGGCCCGGTTGCTGAGGTCCCACAGGGTCACGGCGCCCTCGCTGGTGCCGATCGCCAGGATGCGTGCGACGGGCGAGAACGCCACTGCGGACACCGGGCCGTCATGAGCGGTCAGGGTGCCGGCGTAGCGGGTGGTGGTGAGGGTGGTGACCAGGCTGGACTGGGTGTCACCGCCGGCGTGGATGCGCTGCGCCGCGATCCCGAGTTGCAGCGCGGTGCGTGGGTCAATGGCCCGGATGGCGTCGGCCTGGGCGAGGAGTTGCCGCGCGGTGGCGATCCGCTGCTGTGCTTGCGCGGCGCGTTGCTGGACGACCGCCAGGCCGGCCGCGGCCAGGGCAAGGATGAGCAGGACCGAGAGAACGGTGGTGATGAGCCTGCGACGGTTGCGGTCGCGGCGGATGCTGGCTTTCAGAAAGCTGCGGGCTAGCGTGCTGAGATCGTCCCGAACGCCGGTGTCGGCCAGGGCAGCCGCGAGTGCGCCCCCTCCCCACAACCGGTTGGGGGGGCCGCCGTTGTGATTCCACGCGGTTGCCGCGTGCTCGATGGAGCGGCGAGCGCGCAATGCCGATACATTCTCTTTGATCGCTGCGGCCAGCGGGGGCCAAGCGGACAGGAACGTTTCATGCGCGACTCCGATCACCCCGCGGCCGTTGTCGCTGTCGGTGGTCAGCAGCCATCTCGCGACGAACTCATCCAAATCGGCGGCTACCGATTTAGGCAGCTCATCGCGAAAGACCCGCAGCCGGGTCGGGCGGCCCCACTCATCGACGGTGACCAGCCGCAGCAGCCCGTCGATCACCTCCTCGAGGCTGCGACCGCGCGCGGCGGTCGCGTCTTTGACAGCGGCGTCGGCCTGAACGATCAGCGCATCCGATACCCCACCGAGCTGGTTGTAGTGCCCGGCAGACAGCCGTCCGCCGCGGCTGACCCCGTCTGCGAGCTGGGCCAAGGTGAACGCCAGCAGCGGCAGCGCCTCGCCGCCACCGGTGTCATCGACCAGCTGAGCCACCAGCTGGGCCTCGACTCCGATGCCGGCCAGCCGCGCCGGCCCCTCGATCACGAGGCGCAGCGCCTCGCGGCCCAGCGGTGGCAGCGGATAGATGGTCTTGGGCAGGCTGGCCAGTGCGGGGTCGCCGAGCAGCTGATCGCGGAACTCCGACCGCAGCGTGCCCACCACCCGCACGGGACCAGTCAGCGCCGAGCGCAGCAGCTCCGCGAACCGGGCCCGATCCTCAGGCCCGGTCTGGGTGAGCAGCTCTTCACATTGGTCCACCACAATCAGCAGACGTCGGAAGGGACCGCCCGGCGCGGCCAGCAGCAGCTCGTCGGCCAGCGCCGTGAGGTTTCCTTCGTCGAGCCGGTGGCGGACCTGTTCCACCGTCCAGTCCAGACCGATCTCCCGTGCCCGTGCGGCGCCGGCCAGCTCCCGGGCAAGCGCCATGACAGGATCGGCGCCAGGCAGGATTGGCGGCAGCGCCCACCAACCCGGCTCTCCGGCCATGACATGCAGCAACCCGGCCCGGACCAGCGAGGACTTGCCGCATCCTGAGGAGCCCACCACGAGCAGCGCCGCACTCTTGGCCTTCCCAACAGGGGATCGCAGCCGCTCGGCGAGCTGCCTGACCTCGTCGGCGCGGCCGAAGAAGACCGGATGCTCGGCGACGTCGAAGGGCCGCAGCCCCGGGAACGGGGACCGACCGTCTGGCCAACCGACTCGGCGCAATGCCTCGAGGAGCGCGGCGCGCGGGTTCCGGTTCAGGTCAATGTGCTGCACATCGGTCAGCAGTGGGTGGATAGCTCCTGGCTCAGCGAGTACTGGAAGCAATTCGATTCCCCGCGACTGGGCGATCGCAATCTCAGCCGCGCACCAGGTGGATGCCAGATAGGCCGAGGTGGCCACGCAGACGACCGCATCAGCCCACCGCAACCGCTCGTGCAGCCGCTGGCGCCACGGCTCACCGGCAGGGATCCCGACCCCCAGATCCTGAGCCAGGAACACCTCGTGGCCAGCCTCGACCACCCACCCCTGCACGTCGCGGACCGACGCGATGTCCTCGCTCGCATGGCTGAGGAATACCCGGGCCACCTGCACCTCCCGGCCAGCCGCGGCGACGCACGAGTCGTCCCGTCCACTGTAAGCCGTCCGTGAAGCCGATGCGGGATGATGCGGTATATGGAACCGAACGCGGACACCGCCTACGACGCGCCGACGTCCTCGGGGTACGCCGAGGTCGATGACAAGGTCGAATGGGTGCTCGGGTACCCGTTCGCGCTCCGCGCGCTCGGCGTCGGCGGCCCCGATGCCCCGGAAGCACTCCTCGACTACGGATGCGGGCCGGGAAAGGTCGCTCATCGGGTCGCCCGCGACTATGGCCTGCCGGTCATCGCGGTGGACCCTTCAGCTGAGATGTTATCGATCGCCTCGCAACGGCACGGCCATCCCCGGGTCACCTACCATCACGTGCGGGACCATCGGCTCACGTTCTTGGCGGACGGCAGTGTGGACGCGGCGATGGCGTGCTTCGTCTTTCTCGTGCTGCCTTCCCTCGAGCGGATACGCGCAATTTCCGCTGAGATATGGCGGGTGCTTCGCCCAGGCGGACGGTTCGTCATTCTCGATCCGAATTCTGACCAGGTCGGAATGCAGTTCTCCACTTTCCGCTCCGGAGAACCCGGGGTGACCTACCGGGATGGGGATCCACGCGTCGCCCACCTGCTGATGACCAACGGCGAATGGCTGGAATTGCCAGACTACTTCTGGTCGGCCCATACATACCAGGAGATTCTGGCTGAGGTCGGCTTCACCGACCTGCGGACCGACGCGCCCGTGCTCGCGGACACCGAACGCGGGCACGCACCGTTCATGCTCATCCACGGCCGCCGACCCGGAGCCCAGAGACCCGGAGCCCAGTGACCTACTGTCGGGGGGGTGCCCCGAACGTCCCGATTTGCGCGGCTGCGCCGGCGACTGCCCGTCGTGCTGCTCGCCACCGCACTGCTCGCGGGCGCGGGGGTGGCGCTGGCCGTCCCGAGGGCGCCCCACGCGCCACAGGTGACCAGCGAGAACCTCACGATCGACGTGCCGGACCGACCAGGTGGCACCGGGCGGGTGCACCTGGACTCAACGCTGTACCTGCCGGCGATCACCCCCGCTCCAGCGATCCTGGTGGCCCACGGCTTCGGGGGCAGCAAGGACTCGGTCCGCCCCGAGGCGACCGCGCTGGCCCGCCGCGGGTTCGTCGTGCTCGCCTGGAGCGCCCGGGGATTCGGCGCGAGCACCGGGCAGATCGGGCTCGACTCCCCCGACTACGAGGTGGCCGACGCTCGGGCGCTGGTGGACTGGCTGGCCACCCGGCCCGAGGTGACGCGCGACGGGCCGGGGGATCCGCGGGTGGGCGTCACCGGCGCGTCCTACGGCGGCGCGCTGGCCCTGCTGCTGGCCGGGACTGACCGGCGGGTGGACGCGGTCGCGGCGGAGATCACCTGGAATGACCTGGCGCAAGCGCTGTTCCCGAACGCCGCCAGCCGAGCGCCCATCCCCGCCACCACCCCGGTGGCCGGTGCCTTCGCCCCGGATGGGGTGTTCAAGCGGGACTGGGCGGCTTATTTCTTCGGCGCGGGGGCGGCCGGCCCGGGGGGACTGTGCGGGCGGTTGCGTCCCGAGGTGTGCGCGGCATACGTCCAGGCCGCCACCACCGGCGATCCCACCCCGCAAATCATGTCGCTGCTGCGCCGCTCCTCACCCGCCACGGTGGCCGGTGACATCACCGCGCCGACCCTGCTCATCCAAGGCGAGCACGACACGCTGTTCGGGCTGGATCAGGCCGACGCCACCGCCCGGCAGCTCACCTCGGCGGGGACTGCGGTGAAGGTGGTCTGGTACGCGGGTGGCCACGACGGCGGCGCACCCGACTCGGCGCTGCAGGACCAGGTCGGCGACTGGTTCGACTATCACCTCCGCCGGGTCGGCACGAATCCCGGGACCGGGTTCGACTACCAGGTGCCGGCACTGTTCGGAACCCGGGCCGGCATCGCCCCGCGCACCGTGCACGCCCCGGCCTATCCCGGCTTGAGCGGCACCCCGGTGCGGCATCGGGAACTAGCGCTGCACGGCGGGCCGCAGTCGGTGCTGCGCCCACCCGGTGGCAGCCCGGCCGCGCTGAGCAGCCTGCCAGGCCTGGGCAGCCTGTCGGGGCTGGGCGCCGCTGGGGTGGCGATGGACCTGCCCGGGCAGACCGCGACGTTCGTCACCGACCCGCTGACCGACTCGCTGCAGATCGTCGGAGCGCCGCGGGTCCGGTTGCGGGTGGCCGCGGCACCTATCGGCGCTACCCGGCCGACCGAGGCGGTGCTGTTCGTCAAGCTCTATGACCTCGGGCCGGACGGGCGCCGCACACTGCCCGGCGGTGCGGTGGCCCCAGTGCGGATCGGCCCACTGCCGGCCGATGGCACCCCGGTGGAGATCACCGTGACGCTGGCCGGGGTGGTGTGGCCGGTGCCGGCCGGGCACCGGCTGACGGTCGCGGTGGCCACCACCGACCGCGGTTACGCGCTGCCCCCGCAACCCGCCCACTACACCGTGTCGCTGGACTCCGTGCCCCTGAACCCCGGGTCCCTGTCCGGGGGCGCGCGCCTTGCGGTACCGGTCGTGCCCGGTGAGCAGGCACCCGGGCCGCTTCCGATCGCCCAGCTCGCCGGGCTGGGTGGGCTCGCCGCGTTGGTGGCGGTACTCGGGGTGTTCGCCGCGCTGCGCCGCCGCAACGCCGAGGACGCCGATCCGGAACTGGCAGAGGTGCCGCTGGTGGTGTCCGGCCTGAGCAAGCGGTACCCGGGTGATCTCACCGCCGTCGATGACCTGTCCTTCCGCGTGGAACGCGGGCAGGTGCTGGGCCTGTTGGGACCCAACGGAGCAGGCAAGACGACCGTGCTGCGGATGCTGATGGGACTGATCGCACCGAGCGGCGGAACGCTGCGGGTGTTCGGGCATCGGGTCAGCGCCGGTTCGCCAGTGCTGTCCCGGATCGGGGCGTTCATCGAGGGTCCGGGATTCCTGCCGCACCTGAGCGGGGCGGCCAATCTCCGGCTGTACTGGGCGGCCACCGGCCGGCCCACGGCTGATGCCGGCATCGAGGAGGCGTTGCGGATCGCCGGGTTGGGCCATGCGGTGCACCGGCGGGTGGCCACCTACAGCCAGGGGATGCGCCAGCGCTTGGCCATCGCCCAGGCCATGCTCGGGACACCGGATCTGCTGGTGCTCGACGAGCCGACCAACGGCCTTGATCCCCCGCAGATCCACGCCATGCGCGAGGTGCTGCGGGGCTGCGCCGCCCGCGGCGCGACGGTGCTGATCTCCAGCCACCTGCTCGCCGAAGTGGAACAGACCTGTAGCCATGTGGTGGTGATGCGCCGGGGCCGACTGGTGGCCGCCGGTACCGTCGCCGAGATCGCCGGGGCCAGGGTCGGCGGAGTGGCCGCGAACCACCCTCTGGAAGAGGCATTCCTGCAGCTGGTGGGCGAGGAGACCGTCGAGTGAGCGCTCAGGGCTCGGCACCCGGTTACCGGGCCGCGGCGACCTTGCCGCTGCGGGTGGAGCTGGCGCGCCAGCTGCGCCGCTGGCGGACCGTGCTCGCCTTGGGCTTCCTCGCCCTGCTGCCCGTGCTGCTCTGGCTCGCCTTCACGGTCGGGCGGGGCGATCGAAACCAAGGGGGTGCCACGCTGGTCGACCTCGCCACATCCAGCGGGCTCAACTTCGTGGTGTTCACCCTGTTCTCGACGGTGAGCTTCCTGCTGGTCGTGGTGGTGGCGCTGTTCTTCGGTGACACGGTGGCCAGCGAGGCGTCCTGGTCGAGCCTGCGTTACCTGCTGGCCGCCCCGGTGCCCCGCGCTCGCCTGCTGGGACGCAAGGCGGCGGTCGCGGCACTGCTGTCAGCGTTTGCCCTGGTGCTGGTGCCCGCGGTGGCGATGGTGGTCGGTGTGCTCGCCTACGGGACGGGGGCGCTGGTCTCCCCCACCGGCCAGTCGCTGGGCTTCGTGGCCGCCGCGGGCCGGCTGGCGGCGGTCCCGGCGTACCTGGTGGTGCACCTGGCGTGGGTCGCTGGACTGGCGCTGTTGCTCTCGGTGAGCACCGACGCGCCGCTCGGGGCTGTCGGCGGCGCGGTGCTGGTGTCGATCCTGTCCCAGATCCTGGAGACCATCACCGCGCTCGGCGGTCTGCGGGACTACCTGCCCACCCGGTTCAACTCGGCATGGACCGACCTGCTGGCCTCCCCCATCGACTGGACCCACCTGGCCAGCGGAACATTCTCCGGCCTGGCCTACGCAACACTGTTCGCCCTAGCCGCCCATTATCACTTCACAACCAAAGACATCACCTCCTAACCCCCGGTGCACATGGATGCTTGTGCACCATCCAGCACGCCGCCGAAGGGTCTCATGGATGCTTGTGCACCGTGCGCCGATCGTGATTGGGCATCGGGGGGCCGCGGGGTACCGGCCGGAGCACACCCTGGCCTCCTACGAGCTCGCCGCGCGGCTGGGCGCGGATTACCTGGAGCCTGACCTGGTGGTGACCCGCGACGGCGTGCTGGTCTGCCGCCACGATCCGGAGATCGGCGACACCACCGACGTCGCCAGCCACCCGGAGTTCGCGTCCCGCAAGACGACCAAGATGCTGGACGGTGAGGCCGTCACGGGCTGGTTCACCGAGGACTTCACCCTCGCCGAGCTCACGACGCTGCGGGCGGTGGAGCGGCTACCGCAGATCCGCCAGCACAACACCCTGTTCAACGGGCGGTACGGGATCCCGACGTTCCAGGAGCTGTTGGACCTGCGGGCCCGGCTGTCCGGCGAGCTCGGCCGGGAGCTGGGTGTCTACCCGGAGACCAAGCACCCCACGTTCTTCGCCCACGCCGGCTTGGCGCTGGAGCCTCGGCTGCTGGACATCCTGCGGCGCAACGGGCTCAACCGGCCGGATGCCCCGGTGTTCGTGCAGTCCTTCGAGGTGACCAACCTCCAGCGGCTGCGCGCGGCTGGCCTGCGCACGAAGTCAGTTCAGCTGCTCGCGGGCCCCGGTGCGCCGTTTGACACCGAGGACAGCGGCCACGGCCCGACCTACGCCGAGCTGTGCACTCCAGCGGGCCTGCGCACCGTCGCGGGTTACGCGCAAGGAATCGGGCCGGACAAGCTCCAGATCATCCCCCGCAACGCCGACGGCACGCTCGGGCGCGCGACCAGGCTGGTGCCCGACGCCCAGGACGCTGGCCTGCTCGTGCACGCTTACACTTTCCGCGCCGAGAACACCTTCCTACCGGTCGACTACCAGAGCTCCGCCGTGCCGACCGACTACGGGCCGACCGACTACAGGCCGACCGACCACGGGCCGACCGACTACGGGCGGGCGATCGACGAGCAGATCACTTACCTCCGAGCCGGGCTCGACGGTCTGTTCACCGACCAGGCCGACATCAGCGTCATCGCCCGCGCCGCCGCCCGCGACTGATCACCTCACGCGCCGTCGGCGCCGAACACCAGGATGGACGCGGTGAAACCATGCAGGTGGTTTCGGCCCCCGACCGGGCCGATCTCGCCGGCCGCGAAGAACCCGGCCACACCGGTGGTGTCAAGACCAGCGCGCACGGCCAGCACGTCGTGATCCGCACTCGGGAACATGGTCCGGCCGCGGCCGTTGCAGGAAAACAGCAGCGCACCACCCACCGCGGGGCCGTCGGCTCGGAAGCGGGTGAACAGCTCCTTAAGATCCTCATCGGCGGCGGAGGCGTCCCGCACCTGGAAACGGACGGTCCGACCCACCTCCACGACATCCGTGATGGCGATCGCGCCGAGCTGCTGGTCGGCACCCAGAACGCCGCGGATGAGGAAATCGCCGCGCTCGTGCTCCTCGACGTACTCGTCCATCGCGACACCGATCTGCAATCCGCGCAGAGCGGCTGACCGATCCGTGGCCGGGAGCCCAGCGACGATCTGCTCGAGCTTGGCCAGCGCGGGCATTCCAGCCAGCTCCAGCAGCACGTTGTTCTCGGCCTTGGTGACGATCATCGGGGGGCCGAAGGGGCGGCAGCCCTGGCTGACCACCGGGCGGGCCGCGACGGGACCGCCGAGCACCACTCCGACCGCGCCAGCCGGCACGCAGTGCCCATCCAGGAACAGCCGCGCCGACTCCCCGCCGCGCGGACCGCTGGCCACGCCGCCGATCAGGGGCAGCCCACCCAGGTCAGTGTGGGAGCGCTGCACAAAGTCCGCGACGGGGAAGGTGAAGGGGTCAGCGAGGAGCACCGCGACGGCGTCATCATCACGCCGCTCTGGCATGCCAGTGACGGCGGCCCCGTCGGGGGTGCGCACCAGCTCCAGGTGCAGCGGAATGCACCTGACTTCGGGCAGGCACGCGGCGAACACGCTGACCGCAGGTTCGTTCTCCACCCCCCGACCAGCGCCGATCACGCCACCGGCGGTGCAGCCCAGGGTGGTGCGGGCCCCGGCCATCTCCATGGCGCGGGTGCCCGCCACCTCCACCATCGCCGGATCGTCGCCACAGACGAACAGGCACAGCAGGTCGGGACGCTGCCCGCGCAGCGGGGCCAGGGCCTGAGCGAGCGCGGACTCCGCCGCCGCAGCCAGGTCGGGGCCGACGGCCAAGCCGTCACCAAAGCGGGACGTGGGCAGGTTCGGTGGGTGGGACATCCGGGTCACCTCCGTTATTTTAGGTCGGCCAGCCACTCGTCGTGGCGCAGGAGGTGCGCGAGGCCGACCGCTTCCTGGGCGAGTCGCTCGCCGGCGACCAGGTGTCGCACCGCTTGCCCCCGGTGCGCGGGATCGAGCCACGCGGCGATCGTGTGTGCGGTGGCGGGCGGCACCTTGCGCTGACTGGCTTGGGGGGCGGCGAGTCGGTACAGGGCGGCGTACAGACCGGTGGCGGGCCGGAGTGCTGGGAGGCCTTCTCGCTGCGCGAGCGCGGCGGCGTGGGTGGGGATGCCGAGGCCCTTCTCGTCCAGGTCGCCGAAGTAGGCGACGTCGGTGACCAGCCGGTGCAACCGTGGGATGGACAGCACACTCGCCTCGAATGCGGCTCCGGCTCCCCAGCCGACGATCCCGACTCCGTGGTCGCATCGGTTGCTGAGCGCGCGCAGGACACTGTCGTAGGTGTCGCTGTTCTCTACGACGAGCAGCACGGAGCCGTCACCGACCGCCTCGCTGCTGAACTGGACGATCGCCCGGCGGGTGCGCAGCAGCGGCAAGGTCAGCCGGCCCGGGCCGAACAGGCTGCTGCCCAGCAGCCGATCGAGCACCTTCTCGTGCCCGAAGATGTCCAGGCTGCGCTCTCTGAGCGGCACGATCAGCTCGTCACGGTGCCGGTGCAACCACGCGTTGACCGTCTCCAGGATGGCGTACTGCGGCGAGGTGAGCCGGGCGTCGGCGGCCCAGGCGAGTGCGGGGTGCCACACGAGCGCCCGCCGCCGCGCCGGGTGTGAGTCGGGAGCGGGCAGGGTGACGAACGTGGGCAGCGGTGGGGCCTCGGTCCGGTCGAAGGAGCGGTCCGAGGGCAGCTCGAGCACACCGGCTGCGGCGAGCTCGCGCAGCGCGGTGTCGAGCAGGGTGCGGCGACGGCTGTCGGTGCCCAGCGCGGGGTCGGCCTGGTCCAGGATGCGCCACAGCTCCCGCAGCGGGATCCGGCGGGTTTTCCGGTCGCCGAGCAGGTCCGCGATCCGGGCTGCCCGCGCTGACAATGCGGCGGTGCTGGCTGTGGCAGTGCTGGTTGGGGCGGGGGCGGTGGTCATGCGGGTCGGCCAGCAGATGTGTCGGGCGGGCGGGTGAACACGCGCGCGCTGGTGAGCACCCCAGTGTCGTCGGCCTCGGGGAGCTGCGCGAGGGTGTCGCTGATGCTCGCCTCCACGCTCAGGTATTTCAGGCCCGCGCGCAGGTCCGCGTCGTTGCGCAGCCGGATCAGCAGCGGGAACACGCTCAGGGCGTTGGTGTCGAAAAGCCCGGTCGTGTAGATGAGCTGAACACCAAGCCGGTCGGCGACCGAGAGTTGCAACTCCAGCAGATAGCCCGCGCTGGCCCGCCCAATCGGGTTGTCGAGGAACAGCACACCAGCGTGGGTGCGGCGGGCATGGCCGCGCTCATTCGCGCGAAGGGCCGCCATCGTGCAGTACAGGATGATCGCGGCGGTGAGCAGTTGGCCGCCGGAGAACACATCACTGACCTCAGCGACCCGCACCCGTTCCGTGCGCAGCACCGCGTCCGGTTTGAGCATCTCGACCTTGACCCCCTTGGGCATCACCGCGCGAACCCCGCGAAGCAGCAGCGTGAGCCCGTCGCGTTTGCCGCCGCTGTGGTCTGATTGCCGGCTCAGCCGGCGATTGTCCCCGGCGCGGGTTCCCGACGCCGCCGTGGCCTCATCGATCACCTCGCCGAGCCGCTCATCCAGCACAGCGGGGTCCGCGTCGGCGAATTTGATCCGGAGGAATTCCTGGCCGGACCAGTCGCCGAGCCCGTCCGGCAACTTCGACAGTCGCTGCGCGGCGCGCAGCGTGCCGAGCGACTGCTCGACCATGCCGCGCAGTCGGGTGATGATCGCGCCGCGATGCCGGTTGATCTGCCCCAGGTCATCAGCCAGTGAGCGGAACCGGGAGCGCAGCGCGGTTTCCCACTCCGCGGCGTAGTTCGGCAGCGCCTCACGGTCCACACTGCTGATCTGACGCCGGACCAGGCTGTCAACCTGCTCGAACCGGTCCGCCGTCGCGTAACTGGCGAGCGCGTCCACGGTGCGCCGGACCAATCGCTCGGCGTCGTGCAGCACCTCGTCGGCCTCCCGCAGCTGCCCCATCAGGTCAACCCGGCGGGCGCGGGCCTCTTCCACGTTGCCGGTGTAGGCAGCGAGACCCGGATCCACCTCGAGCCGGTCGGTGATGACGCTGCCGAGTACATCCAGGTGCGCTTGGAAGCCGGTGACAATGCGCTCGGTACCGTTCACCTCGGCGTCGAGCCGCTCCCGGCGGGTGGTGAGGTCTTCGCAACCGCGGCGGGCGGTCTCCCACTCTGCCTGGGCACGAGCCACGAGTCTCTCGGCTTGTGGGATGTCGCTGGGGCGTTCGTAAGGTAGCTCCAGCACGACCTCCTGCGGGGCCAGCCGCTCGTAGTCGCGCTTGAGCTCGCCGACCTCGGTGGCCTGCGCGGTGTAGTCGTCTTCACAGTGCTGGGCGGTGCGCGCGGCTCGTTCGGTGGCCGCCGCGCGGGCGGCGGCATCGGCGCCGTCCAGGCTGGTGAGCAGCTGGCTGGCGAGCGCTCGGATGTCCGGCGCGACGGCTTCGACGTTCGACCGGGTGTCGGCTTCCCGCGCTTCGACGCCGGCCAGCTCGCTTCGCAGGTCCGCGCCCACCTCAACTTTCGCGTACGCGGTCTGCGCGGTGTCATACGCGGCGCGCAATGTCTCCACTGGCTCGGCCGGGACCGGACTACTCGCCTCGACCGCGCCACCTCCGGCCACCTTGCGCAGCTCGTCTCGGCTGGTCACGGCGATCCGGCGGTGATCATCGGCGGTGCGCCGGGCGGTGGCGGCAGCCTCGCGCAGCCGCCCGGCTCGGACCCGGTGTCGCTCCGCGTCGTGCTCGTGACTGGTCGCCGCGTCGCGGGCCTCCCGGATGCTCCGCTGCCAGTCGGGAATGGGGGCGGTCCGCTCCGCGAGTCGGGTCAGCCGCTCGGCGCGGCCCTTCGCCTCCGTTTCCGCGTGCCGGCGCTCGGGGAGGGTTTCCTGCAGCGTGTGCTCGGCGTTCTCGATCTCCTCGATCCGGGCGGCCAGCTCGTCGACCGTCTGCTGGGCAAGGCGCAGGGCGTGCGCGGCGGTGGTGTGCTCCTCGGCGAGCCGCCGCAGCGTGCCCGGCGGATAGTCCCGCGCCCAGTCGCGCAACCGGACGACAAGCCGCTGGTCAGCGGCGATCTCAGCGGTGAGGGCGGCCAGCCGGGTGCGCCGCCGCTCCTGCGTGGCGAGCAGGGACTGGCGTTCGTCTTCCGCCTTGTCTTCGTCGTACATCGCCGGGTTGGGCGGGACGAGGAACCCGATTCCGGCCGGAACGGGCGCGTCACGATCTGTGAGCGCGGCGGTGGTGCCGACCGCGACGACGCAGCGGGGCAGCAGGCGCGCGGCGGTGAGGATCCGCTCGGCCCGGTCGAGATGGTCGGGGTTGTTCAGAGCGATCCCGTCGACCAGGTGGGGGTGGCGGGCAAGGATCTGGGCGCGTTCGTCCGCAGGGATGCTGGCGAGATACCGCCAGCCGGACCACGCGGTGATGTCGGCATCCTCGAGCGAGGCGAGCGAGGCGCTCACGTCATCCGAGGGGGGCAACAACCCTCCGGTGCCGAGCGCGTCCAACACCCGCTGGTCGTGTCGCTGGGCGATCCGCTGGGTGGTCTGCTCGCCCTCGGCGGTGTGGATGGCCGTGTCAAGCAGGTCGAGCAGGGTCGGCGTATCGGTGTCGAGCAGCACGGTGTCGGTTCCGAGCAGCCCGGTCAGCCGATCTTCCGCAACGAGTGCCTCGGCGATGCGCTGTGCCGTGGTGAGGGCGCGCTCGGCGTCCCCGGTGGCGGTCTGCTTGTCGTGGCGGGTGGCTTGCGCCGCCCGCAGACCCGCGCCGGTGTTCTTGCGTTCGGCCGAAAGCGCGACCAGCTCACCCAGCGCGGCGGCGACCTGCTCGGTGGCCGCGGCGGCGATGCCGCGGGCGCGCTCGGCGGCCACGGCCACGTCGTCGGTCGCGCTCAGCAGCAGCCCATCAGTGACCGCTGCCCGGAGCGCGCTCTGCGCGGCCGCGATGGCGGCTTCGGCGCCCGCGGCCCGGCCACGTTCCTGTTCCGCGCGCCGAGTCGCCTCGTCCCCACCCCGCTCCGCCTGGGCGACCTGATCGTCAGTTTCCGCCGCGCTCGCCTCGAGCCGGGTCACTTCGGCGTCCGCGCTCGCGGCCACCGCGAGCAGCCCGCGGGCCAGCCGCTTCGCCGCCTGCTCACGGGCGGCCAGCACCGGCGCGGCCTTCTGCTCCCGCTGCCCGATGATCGCTCGGAATCGCTCGGCCTCCTCGCGCGCTCGGGCATGGGCGAGCACCGTGTCAGTCGCCTGCCAGCCGGCCAGCGTCGCGCGGGCGTCGTCCCGCTGGTCGCGCAGCCGTTCCATCTGCTGTTCGGCGGCCCGCCAGCGCAGCCCGGCCAGCGCCCGGCGCAGCTCATTGAGGATCCGGTTGAGCCGCCCGACCTGCCGGTCCGCCTCGCGTTCCGCGTCGGCGGCCTGCTTCGCGTCGGTGGCCAGCCGGGTGAGCCGCTCGGTCTCGTGGGCGTGCCGGGTGGTGAGCACGGCGGCGAAGCGCGCCACCGTGCCATGGGTTTCGCGGTTCAGCGCAGCCGCGGCGGTGGCGTCACGCGCGGCCGCGGCCAGCGGGGTGAGTCGCTCCAGCGCGCCCGCCACGAAGTCCCGTTCGGCCATCAGACCGTCGCGCTGCGCGAGTTTCGTGGCGTACTGCTCGACCACCTCGCCCAGGCTGCGCGGGCTGTCCTCACCGGTGACCGCGGTGAGCAACCAGTCGATGAACGCTTCGTCGGACTTGAAGGTGAAAGCACTCGCGGCCTCGCCTTCGCCCGCGTTCATCCTCCGCTGGTAATTCAACAGCTCCGGGTCGAGCCCCAGATTGCCCAGATGCGCGGTCCACAGGCCGTGAATGGGCTCCCACACGGCTTGCAATTCCGGCTCGGCGGCGCGCGCATCGGTGAATCGATCCCGAAACCCGGCCATCGACACGACCCGACCGAGCTCGGTGAACGGCAGCGTGTCCAGGTTGAACGCCGTGGTGGGCCGGAACGAGTACCACGCTTCAAGCAGCCGGTTGGGGTCGGTGGAGACCACATGGTCACGCCAGGCACTCACCTTGCCGACGATGACCCGTTCCCCGGTGCCGACGTGCTGCCATTCCAGGACGACGTGCGCGACGTCCGTGCCGAGCACGAATTTCTCCAGCACCCGGGTGTTGCTGGTGCCGACAACCTGACGGCGGCCCGGCAACATCACCGAAAAGATCAGTTTCAGCAGCACGGACTTGCCGCCGCCGTTCTCTAGGAACAGCACCGTCGCCGGGCTGGGTCGCCGCGGTGAGCCGCGGTCCCTGGCGGGCGTGTCCGGCTCCAGGTCGAACAGGGCGTGCTGCGGCGGTTTCGCGACCGGCGCGCCGACATGACGCAGGTCGAGGGTGACGTCCTGGTAGCGGGCACCTTTCGGGCCGACCGAGTGCAGTCGCGCCCGGGACAGCTCATACACGCCGGGCCTCCCGGTAGAGGGTGTCACTCGAGGTATCAGTCGGGACGGTGCGCAAGGTGCCCGTGCCGTCAGTGACAACGACGACGCCGAGATCGAGCAACTCCGTGAATGCGGCTTCGGCGGCCAACTCCCGGACGTGCACCTGATAACGCGGTGTCGTCCGATAGGTGCCCCCGCCCTCACCACTCACCGCGGTGAGGAAGCCCTGGTCGGTGACGAACCGCAACGCTTTCGTGATCATGCCTCGGGTCGAGTCGGGCGCAAGCCGGCCGTCCTTGGTGACGGCGGCAGCCGGGCGACGCGCGTAAATTCGCCAGGTGCGCTCCAGCCCGGGCGCGTCGTCCAGCGGATCGTTGTTCTCCTCCGCCGCGGCGGCTTTGTCCTCCAGCATCCGGCACGCTTCCCGGACCAGGCCGTCGACCTGCTCGACGTTGACCCGGCCGAGGTAGCTGTCGTTCGCGAGGTCATCCGGACGCGGGTAGGCGACCGCGGCGACGGCCAGGTGGATCAGCCCGTGCAGCACCCGCTCCACCTCCCGCCGTTCCTTGAACACCGTGCGCCGGACGTAATCGTCGATCTTCATGGCGAACAGCGACTGCTCGGCCGCCGCCAGCACCAACCCGGTCTGCGGGCCGCAGGCGAGCACGACCAGCCCGAGGCCGTCCGCGATGGCGCTGGTCAGCTCCGCGAACGTCGGGTCTTCCGCGTGGCGGCGGACGAGGTCGGCATAGATCAGGTCGCGGGCTGGGAGCGACCTCGGGCGCATCCCAAGCGCGATGAGCCGGGCGGCGTCGGCCGCGTCGGTGATCGCAACGTGGTCGGTCACGCGACTTCCCCCTCCTGAAAATCGGTCTGCTCGCCGGTCACTGCCGGGTCGGTGAGCTGGGCCACCGCGACGAGCAGGTCCGCCCCGCCGAACTCCGGGTCGTCCAAGCGGGTGCCGTCATCGGCGGCGAGCAGCACCGTCTGGTCACCTTGCCGCAGCGCCATCCCGATCTCCGGGCTGACCGCGTACAGCACCCGCAGCATGACCAGCCGGGGCAGCTCCGGATCCATCCCGCGAGCCGCGGTGAGCAGCCCGGACAGCCGCCGTGGCACCTCGGCCACCTCCAGCAGCTCCTCCGCCCGAGCCCACTGCTCCTCGGTGAACACGTCCGGGTCCGGCAGCGGGATCAGGTCCGGCTCGGGCACGTTCGCGATCAGGTCGTCCCGCTCCTGGGTCGGGGTCAGCAGCAACCGGACCAGATCGCACAATCGCGGTGCCACGGGTGTGGCCAGCCCGGTCGCGGCGTGAAAGAACGCTCCGGTTGACCGAGCGGCGTCGCTCAGCGGCAGGGCCAGGGTCGGCGCCAGCAGTTGCCCGAACAGGTCGACGGTGGCGCGCCGGGCCGGGCCGGAGAACTGCTGACGGTCCTGCTCGGACCGAAACACGCTGCCCGCTTCGAGCAGCCTCGCCTGCAACTGGGTGTGGCGGTTGATGCAGTCTTCAACGATCTCCACCAGGTGCGCGGCCTTGCGTTTGCGATCCGAATCCTCCGCCTCGTCACGGGCTTGGCGAATGTTCGCCAAGATTGCCGTCTCGGAACGATATCGACCGACGACGTGGGTGAGCGCGTCCTCGATCAACGCCGGGACCTCGGTTTCCCAATCGACCATCCGCACGTCCCGGCGGGTCGCCTCCAGCTTCTGCCGCAACCGCTCGGCGTACCGGACCGTGGAGTACCGGGCCTGCTGTGCCGCCGCCTGCGCGTCCGACAGTTTCCCCCGGCGGATCAGATTGTCGAGTTTGATCTCCGCGGCGATCTGCGCGGACTCCACGTCGGTGTCCAGCGCACCGATCAGCACGTTGATCGCCTCATCCGACGCGCGCAGGTACACCTCACCATTCGGGTCGGCGAACTCGATGAGCAGCTTGAAGTCGAACCCGCGCCGCTCGTAAGCACCAGCGTGGCCGAATGCGCCGTACACGGCGCGAAACCCGCGGTCGGTCGTGCCGACGTTGATCAGGTTGTCCAACACCCAGCGGGTGATCTTCTCGTGCTCGGTCGGGGGCCGGTCCGGAGCCTGCGCGGCGACGAACGGGACAGTCCGCGCGATCACCTCGTCGTGGTTGGCTCCCCGGTCGAAATCCATCGCCACCGTCACCTGGTCGATCACCTGGAAGGCGATCTCCGCCATCTGGTACACACCAGCGTCCACGAACTCCAGGCGGGTCTTGCGCGCGTCCAGGTCATGCAGCGGGCCGGTGCAGGCCAGCGCCTTCAACCGGCGCGCGAGGCCGTCGTCGATCAGGGCGGATCCGCTCGCTACGCCATCAGAGGTGTCCCACATGAGCGCGACGGTAACGCGCGGCACTGACAGTCTCGGCGCGGCACCACACCTCCGGGTACAGTGCCGCGTGGAGATCGTGCCGTGACCGTCGTCATGCGCCAGCGAGCACCGCTGGATCTGCGTCAGCTGGACGACAACTCCTGCTTGACCTGTGTCACCGCGAACGTGCTGTACGTGTCAGGGGTCACCGATGCCCCGGACCCGCGGTGGGTTGATCGCGAGATCGGTCGCCAGCCTGGCGTCGGCGCGCGGCGTGCCGGGGCCAGGCGTTTCCTGCTCCAGCAAGGTCTGTCCCTGCACGTGGTGTGCGCCTATGAGCCTGAGCGGTTCCTGCGGGAGGGCCTCGATTACCTGCGGCGCTACTACCGCCAGGAGTGGGACTCCTCGTGGGAGGAGCACTGGACACCGGATCGGCTGGAGCACCACCGTCGCGAGTGTCTCGCGGCGCGCGAGTTGAGCGCCTTCGGCGCGGGAATGCGGACCGAACACCGCCAGCCCACACTCGCCGACATCAGCGGCGCCCTGGACCGCGGCCGCCTGGTGTGGATCTCCCTCGACAACGACCGAGGCGCGGTCGACTGTCACGCGGTCCTGGTCTACGGCCAGCGGGGCACCGTGTTCGACGTCTATTCTCCGGAGGTTTCAGGTAGCTGCCTGCAGCGGTACCGCGGCAAACGACTGGACCGGATGTGGCTGCGGGGCGAAGGCCTGACCGTTGTGTGGCGCCTGCCGTGAGCCACGGCGTGGCATCCGCTCAGTTCAGGGCTCGGGTCCCCTCGGGCAGGGTCCCACCCGCGAGGAGCGCGGCCGTCGCGTCGTGCAGCGCGGTCAGTGCGACCCGTTGGGTGAACGGCCCGGTTGACACCCGCGTGACCCCGAGCTCCTGCAGCTCCCGCACGGGCAGCGACGCGCCGGGCACGCTGATGACGCTCAGCTTGCGCGGGCCGAGCTCTTCGACGAGCACTCGGATCTCCTCCCGAGCCACGACACCCGGCACGAACACCACCGGTGCCCCAGCGTCCAGGAAGGCCTTGCCACGGCGGACCGCCTCCCGCAGCAGCTCACCGCGGTCGCCGTTGGCCTTGGCGTACAGGAACACGTCCGTGCGCGCGTTGAGCACGAAGTCAATGCCGGCGTCGCGCCCGGCCGCGAGCACCGCTTCCACCGCGGCGACGGCCTCGGCGAGCGGCTTGAGCTGGTCTTCGAGGTTGCCGCCGACGATGCCTGCGGCGATCATGCGGCGCGCGGTCTGGCCGGCGTCGCCGTAGCCGGCCTCGAAGTCCATGGTCACCGGGACGTCGACGGCCGCCACGATGCGTCCGACCATGTCGAGGTGCAGCTCAAACGGGATGCGCTCGCCGTCCTCGTACCCGAACGTCGCGGCGATCGAGTGACTCGCGGTGGCCAGAGCCAGGACGCCATCCGTCCCGGCGACGACCTTCGCGGAAGCGACGTCCCACACGTTGGCGAGCATGAGGATCTCGGGGGCGGTGTGCAGATCCAGCAACGTACGGGCGCGGGCGCTCAAGTCGGTCATGCACGGGAACCTACCGACACCTCGCCAGCACGTCAGGAGACGGTGAGTTTGGGTTCACGCCGCTTGATCCTGCGGTTGGCAGTCGCGGTAACGAGCAGGATGAGTGGCACCGGGCAGGTTGTGAGCAGCCGTTCGACGGTGTCACCGAGATAGGAATGCGCGCCGTGCCCGCGGTCGGTGCACCCGAGGATGACGAGGTCGATGTCGGATTCGGTGATCTCGGCGAGGATCTCGTCTCCGGGAAAGTTGCCGTGCCGGACCCGGTGGCGTTGCCTGATGTCCAGGCGGGTGAGCAGTTGCGAAAGATCTTTGAGGTGGACCGCGCTCGCCGGTGCGGGCGGATATCCGGCGCGAGACGTGCGAGGGGCGGTCACGTTGAGCAGAACGAGCTCCGCATTGCTGGACTCGGCGAGGAGACCGCCGAGGTCGGCGGCGGCCTCCGCCGCGGGCAGGCCGTTGGTGGGCACCAAGATGCGCCGCACCGACGGCCACGACAGCTGCCCGTCCAGTGCAACAACGGCGAGGACATCGCTGTGGCAGCGGTGGATGACCGCGTCGGCCAGCTCACCCAGCATCGGCTGGCCCGGTTGAGGGTGGGCGCCGATGGCGGTGAGGTCGTGGCGGGCCGCGGCCTCTTCGATGCCCGCCAGCAGATCCTGCCCGCGATCAAGCTTGCTGTCGAAAAGGTGCACGTCCTCCGCGCGATTGAGCACCGGGCTGGCCCGCAGATCGGCGCCGCGATCGTTCACGGTGGTCGCCGCCGCCATGGCCAACCGGGTGATGTCCAATGGGCGGTTCGCCCGGTTCTGGCTCAGCGCCAGGTTTTCCAGGAGGTCGGCGGCCAGGCCGGGATACAGCTCAGCGGCTTCGGGGACCAACACCCGTTCGACGGTGGAGGTGTAGGCCCGCTCAGTGGCCTGCTCCTTCTCCAACCGCTGCCGCTCGACGCCCGACGCTGGGCTGCGCCGTTCGAGCACTCGCATCAGGGTGGGGGTGAACAGGACCGTGGTGATCGCGACCACCGTGTAGCTGGTGTAGGCCAGCCCGGAGAGCAGGCCGAGTTGATGACCAAGGATGGCCACGACGACGTCGCTGCCGCCCTTGGCGTTGATGCCGACTCCCACCAGGAGCGGGCGCAGCCCGCGAAATCCACCCAGCCGCGCCCCGACCGCAGCCAGGCCGGTCTTGACGACGGTCGCGACGGCCAGCAGCAGCGCCACGCTCGCCAGGGCGTGGGCATTCCCGAGCTGCCGCAGGTCCACCTGCGCTCCGGCGAGGGCGAAGAACACCGGGGCGAACACGGTGAACGTCACGCCCCGGACCTGTTCCCGCAGCGCCGGGGTGGCCCGTGGCGCCCGGAACAGCAGCACGCCGAAGACGAACGCGCCCAGCAGCGCGTGCAGCCCCAACACCTCGGTAGCGGCGGCGAACCCGAGGGTCAGGACGATCACCAACGACAGCGGCGCGGCGGTGCTCAGCGCGCTGTCAGCGACGATCCGCATCGCCCAGTCGACCAACCGCCGGCCGAGGACCACCGCGGCGACGAAGAACCCCACCGCGAGGGCCAACGCCTGGCCCGCGGCGCCCAGCGGTGAGCCCCGCTGGGCGGCTGCGGCCACCGCGACGAACACCCACCCGCACAGCTCGGTGGTGATCCCCGCGGCGAGCAGAACCTGGGCGAACTCCCGGCGGGTCTGGTCCCGCTCGATCAACAGCGCCGCGACCACACTGATCGCGGTGACCGACAGCACGATGCCCAGAAACGCCGCGGAGCCCGCCGACGCCCCCAACACCAGCCACCCAAAGAGCCATCCCGCGGCCAGAGACGGCACGATCGCGAACCCCGCCGCCAACAGACCCGGCCGCAAGTGCGCGCGCAGCACGCCAAGGTCGACCTCGAGGCCGGCGACCATCAGCACCAGCAGCGCCCCGAGCCACGACATCCCGGACAGGGCCACGCCCGGATCGGTGAACAGAGCGCTACGCACCTGCGGGGCGAACACCCCGAGCACCGAGGGACCCAGCAGCACCCCCGCCACCAGCTGACCGAGCACTTCCGGCTGCCCTACCCGCCGCGCCAGCTCACCCAGCAGCCGGGCCAGCACGATCACAACGGCCAGCGCGACCAGGAAACCGACCAACTGATGCTCATCCAGAGACGGCAACGACGACTCCAACTCGAAGCGGGCGGGCGTCCACGGTCCCGGGCGAACGCGGACCGTGAAGACAGCGGTGCCGGAAACGGCCAGGGGCTAACTTACCGACGCCGTGGCGCTCCTCGCGCGGCTGCCGCCTTCCACACGAGGCTGGCCGTTAGCCGACACGGTTGCGCGCAGGTCCGCCAACGGGTACGCAGAACCCTCATGACGGCACAAGGCTTCACGGTCTTCGCCACCGGGATCGGCCACTGTGGCCTCGCCTGGGGCGCACACGGAGTCGTCGGCGCCCAGCTGCCCGAAGGCAGCGACCACCAGACGCGCGCCCGGATGCGTCGGCGCTTTCCGGAAGCGCCCGAAACCGAGCCGCCACCCGCCGTACGCCATGTTGTCGATGACATCGTCGAGCTGCTCGACGGCAGGCGACCGGATCTGTCCACCGTCAAGCTCGACATGACCGGGGTATCGGACTTTCACCGCAAGGTCTACGGCTTCACCCCACCACGGCCTACGGACCCCACACCCAGCCAGCGTTAGCGGCGCTCCTCCACGCACGGACGCTCACCCCCACGGGGACCAGGATCCAGCGCGGACGCACCGCACTCGAGTCCGCGGACTGGACCACCGCCCGCCGCGACGTCGAAGACAGCGCTCTCGCCTGGGGTTACCCCTTCCGGCCGCGGTACCGAGTACCTGAACCGGCAGTCCGCGGCATGACATAGCAATTAATCAGCTACCCGGAAAAACAAGGCGGCCCATCCTCTAGCGGCATAGGTACACCGAGCTCGGTGGAGACGTACAGCGCGCCACCGAAGTACGCCGATGTCGACCCGTCGGCTGACAGCTCCCGGGCGAACCGTTCCGCGTCGTCCACCGGCCGGTAACCCAGATCCTCACCCTCGCGCAGAGAACACCGGCCCCGCGTGTTAGCCGACACGCCCCAGACGATCCGGTAGCCGGGACGCGGAACGGTCAGGCAGGCTTCGAACAACCGGCCGGCGTCATCCGGGGACAGCCAAACCGTCAGGGCGTGCTCGTCCCGCGGACACGGGAAGCACGAGCCGACGCGCACACAGATCACGTCAAGGCCAAACCGCGAGTGGTACAGGCTGCCCAGCGCCTCGACCGCGGCCTTGCTGAACCCGTAGTAGGTGTCCGGCCGGGGCGCACTATCCGCCAGTAGTGTCTCCCGCGCGCCACGGAAGCCGACCACGTGCCCGCTGGACGCCAAAATCACCCGCGATACCCCAGCGGCGTGCGCGGCCTCCAGCACGGTGCGGGTGCCCTCGACATTGACCGCCATGATCTCCGCCCAGGCCTGCTCGCGACTGTGCCCAGCCAAGTGAATCACCGCATCGACACCAGCGCAGGCACGAACCATGGTGGTCGGCTCGGTGATCGAGCCGACCACCACCTCGACCCACTCGCCAGCACAGGCCTCCTCAGGCCGGGCAATGTCCAACAACCGCAACACCCGCCCCGGCCGCCGCAACCTAGGACGCAGAATCCGCCCCATCAGCCCGGACGCCCCGGTGATCAGTACCCGATGCACTCGACCACTCGCCACCCACACCACTGGCCCACCGCATTCACCCTACGGTAGGGCCACCAGGTGGAGTGTGGAGCGACCGATCCGGTCCAGGCGGGTCGCGACCAGCGCGTCGCCTCGACGGTGGACACCCTGCGTAGCCATGCACCACGTCTGTCGAGAATGGTGGCTGCAACCGTTGGCCGTCGTTAGTTCTCCGGCACGAGTTTTCGACTCTGGTGACCCGCGGAAACTTCTCGGAGGTGTGAGTGTCGGTCAATGACCGTATGCCGACACTCAGCCCGCGTAAGCCCACCCGCGTCAGAACGCTGAGTGGCGGTAACTCCGCCCACGCTGCTCCGCTAACGCCACTGGCCGTTCGGTTGCCGCTCAAGCCCCGTGTCCAACATCGGCCCGAAGATCGCCATGCCTGGCATCATGGCAGCACAGTGGCCAGCGACTGGAGGTCTCACCGCCACTGGCCTCGCCGCGCGGGCCGGGACCTCAGTCGCCTCAGGCACCGTCCTCCGCATGATCACCCCGTGGCCCGGCGCGGGGCATGACAGACCGTCACCGCAAGCTCGGCGCCAGCGGGCGCTCGCACGGACTCCCGGGGAAGGGCCGGTCGTTGGCCGCCCTGGACGCGGTGAACTTCTTCGTCGCCGACGTCCAGTCAGGGATGAGCCCGTTTCTGGGTATCTACCTGCTGACCAAGCCGGGCTGGAACGCCGCGAGCATCGGTCTGGTCATGACGATCGGCGGCATCGCGGGCCTGGTCGTGCAGACACCCGCCGGAGCGCTGGTCGACCGGACGCGGCGCAAGCGCGCCCTGGTCATCGGCGCCGCGGTGGGGGTGTCGGTCGGGGCGTTCATCATGACCATCGCCCCGAGTTTCTCCGTGGTCACGACAGCGCAACTGGTGATCGGGGCGGCCGGGGCCGTTTTCCCGGCGGCGATCGCCGCGATCGCGCTGGGCCTGGTCGGACCGCGGGGCTACACCTACCGCACCGGGCGGATGCAGGCGTTCAACCACGCCGGCAATGCGATCGGCGCGGCGATCGCGGGGATCGCCGGCTACCTCATCACGATCAAGGCTATCTTCTGGCTGGTCAGCGTCCTGGGCATCTTCGTGATCGCCTCAACGCTCACGATCAACGGACGGTTGATCGATCACGATCTGGCCCGCGGCCTACAACCCCAGGACGGCGGGAAGGACACACCATCCGGCTTCACCGTGCTGCTGCGGAACCGACCACTGCTCGTCCTCGCCGTCTCCGTCCTGCTGTTCCACCTGGCCCACTCCGCCATGCTGCCGATCATAGGGCAGAAGCTCGCGCTGGCCAACGCCGGCCGGGGAGCGTTGTTCCAGACCGCACTGATCGTCGTGGCCCAGCTAGTCATGATCCTGATGGCGATCCTGGCCGGGCGGCGGGCGGACCAGTGGGGACGCAAGGTCATCTTCCTGGCCGCCTTCGTCGCGCTGCCGCTGCGCGGTGTGCTGTTCACCCTATCCAACAACGCCGCCTATCTGATCGGAGTCGAAGCTCTCGACGGTGTCGGCGCCGGCATCTTCTGGGTCGTATTCCCGATCATGGTTGCCGACCTGACCCGCGGCACCGGGCACTACAACGCCGCACTCGGGGCGGCCACCACGATGCAGGGCATCGGTGCGGCGATCAGCACAACGCTGGCCGGCACGATCATCGTCATCGGCGGTTACGACCTGGCCTTCCTCACCCTGGCCGGGATCGCGACCCTCGCGCTGTTCCTCTTCCTGTTCGGGGTGCCGGAAACCAACCCAGCAGCCACCACCGCCCCGGCCGTGCCGGTTGGTGGTGGCTGACCGGTGACCGGCACGACGGCCGAGGTCATCGCGCTGCCACCGCTGGCCGCGGTCCACGCCTTCGCCATGGCCCAGCCCCGCGGGCTCACGGAAGCGGCGGTCGCACCGTCGGTTTCCTGGCCGCCGTGCTCGTGCTTGCCCACCTCGCCGATGTCGAGGGCACCTTCCGCTGGCTCGGCGACCGGCTGGCCAGCGCGTCGGCCGGCCGCCCGGAGAGTGGGGTGGTCAGGGTGTGGTTGAGACATCCCATGGCTGATGGCGCGACCTCGCGGGCGCGACCCGCCAACCGCCGGGAAGCCACCGACCAGATCACCGCCATCCCGGCCCGATTCGACCAACCCACCTGGCACAGCGGCGCTTAGACCACAACCCCTGTCGCAGCCTCAGCCCCGCCGCTGGTGTCTTGCCTGTGCACCCGGCGGATCGCCGGGTGCACGCAGCGCCGCGAGGATTGCTGAACGCCCGACAGTACGGTAAGGGGACTGGGCCGGTGGACGAGCATGAGGAAGGCCAGGGCGGGGTGGAGGACGCGACGGCATTCGGGAAGCGGCTGCGTGAGGTGCGGAGCTGGCGCGGGTTGACGCTGCGCGAGGCGGCCGGCCTGGCCGGGCTGTCGTTCAGCTTCTGGGGTCAGGTAGAGCGCGGTGAGAAAGCCGTGACCAACCGAAAGACCCTGGAGGCGATGGTCACCGCGCTGCGGGTACACCCCACCGAGCTCAGCGGGCAACCCTGGACACCGCATGATGCGGCCGGCGCTGAGGCGCACGCGGGGCTGATGGCCATCGAGACCGCGCTGGAGCGCTACGACCTGGGCACCGACCCGGAGCTGCCTGTGCGCGCCTGGCCGGAGATCCAGGCCGATCTGGATCGGCTCGTGAAGCTCACGCACGGGACCTCGGACCACGCGGCTATGGGTGAGCTGGTGCCTATGTTGATCGGTGAGCTGCATGGTGCCTACCTGCGATTGCCGGAGCGGCGACGGGACGTCCTGCTTGGACTGATGATGGCGTACAGCAGCGCCATGTGGACCACCAAGAACCTCGGTGGCCGCGGGCTGCCGGCGCTGGCGGCCCGTGCCGCGCGGCAGTGCGCCGAGGCACTGGGTGAGGTGGTGTGGCTGGGGTATGTGGCTTGGCTGCGTGGTGACGCCACCGGACAGCTCGACCGCGCCGGGCAGTACCGGCGCTCGGTGGCCGCGGCGGAGAACCTGACCGGCCAGCTGGACTGCGGCGACGCGCTGCAGGCGTGCGGAATGCTGCACCTTTCGGCCGCACTGGCGGCCAGCGCGCAGGCTGACCACGCCACGGCGGCCACGCACCTTCAGGAGGCCTCGGCGCTGGCGGACCGGATGCACACCGAGGTCGGTGATTGGGCACACCTGTGGTTCGGACCGACCAACGTCGGTATCTGGCGCACCTCGATAGCGGTCGAGCTCGGCGAGCCCGGCCAGGCGCTCGACGCCGCGAAGTCGGTGCACCCTGAGCTGCTGCCCTCCGCCGGCCGCAAGGCGGAGTTCTGGGTCGAGGTCGGGCGTGCCCTGGTGACCGAGCGGAAGACCTGCGAAGAGGGCCTGCGGGTCCTGCTGCGCTCAGAGCGGCTCGCCCCCCAGCTGGTCAGGAACAACCTGTTCGTCCGGGAAGCGGTCGCGGACCTGCTGCGCCGTGCCCACCGTGACGCTGGTGGCCGTGAGCTGCGCGGGCTGGCGTGGCGCATGGGGATCGCCCCGATCGGGTGAACCCGGCTGGTGTGCACCTGGCGTGCACACCAGCGCCGGATCAGGCCTGATGATCCTTCGCATGGCTGATGGGGCGACTGGGGACACGGGCGCGCCCTGCGCGAACCGCAGGGCGATCGGGGTCACCTGCGCGGTGCACAAGGGACCGAGAGGCTTCGCGAACCTGGTGGTGGAGAAGCAGGGTGGGGAGATCATTCTCGATCCGCACGTCACCGGGGAGTGCGTCATCATCCTCGACGAGGACCCCGCCCGGGTACTGCGGGACGCGCTGATCGAGTGGCTCGGGTGAGCGAGGTGAATGGCGCTCGGGTGTGGCTGGTCGCCGCGCTCGGCACCGCGCCCACACCCACGGACCACCCCACGGTCCGCGACGATCTGATGCGCACCTGGCGGCC
>JBDTAX010000026.1:0-5877 GCA_039924425.1 Pseudonocardiaceae bacterium | reverse complement strand
CGAGTCGAAGCAGTAGAACTCGGCCTCGGGGCCGAAGTAGCAGGTGTCCGCGATGCCGGTGGAGGTCAGGAACTCCTCGGCCTTGCGCGCGACGTTGCGCGGGTCGCGGCTGTAGGCCTCCCGGGTGAGCGGGTCGTGCACGAAGAAGTTGATGTTCAGCGTCTTCTGCGCTCGGAACGGGTCGATGCGCGCCGTCGCGTGGTCGGGCAGCAGCATCATGTCCGACTCGTGGATCGACTGGAACCCGCGCACCGACGAGCCGTCGAACGCCAAGCCCTCCTCGATGAGGTCGGCGTCGTAGAACGCGGCGGGAACCGTGAAGTGCTGCATGACGCCCGGCAGATCGCAGAAGCGGACGTCGATGAACTCGACGTCCTCGTCGGCGATGAAGCGCAGGACCTCATCCGAGTTGGAGAACACCGTCGTTCACTCCTTCGTGTGGTTTTCAGTGGACCTGGGTGACGCTCAGTTCGCTGCGGCGAACCTAAAGGGGCAATGTTGCCGGATCATCACCCGGACGTACCGTCAAGGTTACGAGGCTGGTGGGTCGCGAAGCTAGCCCGCCGGAGGAATAACCTAGGTGAGTGAGCAGATGGACCCAGACTTGGCTCAGCGGCCCCGGAAAGCACCCAGGAGAGCATTCTGCCGAGGGGTCTTCCGGGGCGGGGGACACGGACGAGCGGGACTACCCCGGCCAGCGGCTCGGGCTGCCCGAGCACGGACCGGGTGCGGCCGCTGGCTTTGGCGCCCGGATCCTGGCCATCACGATCGACTGGCTGCCCTGCTCGGTGGCGGCCCAGTTGCTCACCAAGAACCCGGCGTTCTCTGCCCTGGCGCTGTTCGCGGCGGTCACCGCACTGTCCCTCGGGATCGCGGGTCGCACCGCCGGGCAGGCCGTGGCGGGGCTGCGGGTGGCGCTGCTGGACGGGAGCCGGGCCGGCTTCGGCGCGGCGGTGATCCGTACGGTGCTGCTGTGCTTGCTGATCCCGCCGGTGGTGTACGACGCCGACGGCCGCGGCCTGCACGACCGCGCCGTGGGCACCATCGTGCTCCGAACCCGGTAATTGTCAGCGTCGGCGAGACGCGCGCTGGATGTTGCGCGTTTTGGCGCCTGGCGGCAGGGGGCCCTTGGGCATCCCGGCGCTGCGGGTGGCGAGAATGGTCAGCTTGGTCTCCAGCCCGTCGATCTGCGCCTTGTCGATGTTGCGCGGCAGTTTGGCCAGGTGCCGGGGCAGGGTGGCCAGCGGGATCTGACCCTCGCCGTTGCCTACCGTGAGGTCATAGATGGGGACGTCCCCGATCAGCCGGGAGACCCGCTTCTTCTCCTGGGCCAGCAGCGGCTTGAGCCGATGCGGGGCACCTTCGGCGACCAGCACCACCCCGGGCCGCCCGATGACCCGGTGCACGGCGTCCAGTTGGGTGGTGCCCGCCACCGCGGGCGTCACCTTCCACCCACCACCGCGCAGGTTCTCCAACGCCCAGGCCGCGGCGCCGGGCTGGCCGTCGGCCTTGGCGAAGACAGTGCGCTGAACCCGCCGCCCGAAAATCAGGGTCGCGCCGAGCCCGCCGAGCATGATCCCCAGCGACAGGGTTGCCCACTGGTGGTGAACCAGCAAACCCACCACGAACCCCACCGCGGCGACGCCCAGGAACACGCCGATCATCAATGGCAGCAGGGCCTTGTCCTCGCGGCGCTGGATGGTGAAGGCTTCCAGGATCTGCGCCCGGCGCTGCTTGGACGCCGCGCGGCGCTGCTGCTTGGCGGCTTTCGCCGCTGCTGTGTCCTTGGTCCCGGTGGCGGGCTTGGGGGGCGGTTTAGCGGGCATGGTTCACAGGATACGTGCGGATCAGTGGCAGGGTCAGGCGCCCGGTTGGGGGCCCGGTTGGCGGCGTGCGATGGCCTGGGCGTAGAGCCGGCCGGCTCGGTAGGAGGACCGGACCAGCGGCCCGGCCAGCACTCCGGCGAAACCCATCAGCTCGGCGGCGCGGGCATGCTCGGTGAACTCCTCCGGCGGGATCCACCGCATCACCGGGTGATGCCGCGCCGAGGGCCGCAGGTATTGGGTGAGGGTGAGCAGTTCGCAGCCCGCGCCGTGCAGATCGGCCATCGCGGCGGTGACTTCTTCCGGCTCCTCGCCCAGGCCCAGGATCAGGTTGGACTTGGTGACCAGCTCCGCATCGCGGGCCGCCCGCAGCACGTCCAGCGATCGGTCGTATCGGAAGCCCGGCCGGATCCGCTTGAAGATCCGGGGCACGGTCTCCAGGTTGTGCGCCAGCACCTCGGGCGCGGCGTCGAACACCTCGCGCAGCCGCTCGGGACGGGCGGCGAAGTCGGGGATGAGCAGTTCCACTCCGGTGCCGGGGTTGAGCGCGTGGATCTGCCGGACGGTCTCGGCGTAGAGCCAGGCGCCGCCGTCGGGCAGGTCGTCCCGGGCCACCCCGGTGACGGTTGAGTAGCGCAGCCCCATCGTGGCCACCGACTCGGCGACCCGGCGTGGCTCGTCGCGGTCCAGCGCGGCGGGCCGGCCGGTGTCGATCTGACAGAAGTCACAGCGCCGGGTGCACTGGTCGCCCCCGATGAGGAAGGTGGCCTCGCGGTCTTCCCAACACTCGTAAATGTTCGGGCAGCCGGCCGCCTCGCAGACCGTGTGCAGTCCCTCCCGCCGCACCAGGCCTTGGAGCTCGCGAAACGAAGGCCCCATCGTGGCCCGCACTCGGATCCATGGTGGTTTGCGCTCGATGGGGGTCTGGCTGTTGCGGACTTCCAGCCGCAGCAGCGCCCGCCCGCCCGTGTCAGATCCCCCGCCAGGGTCAGAACCTGATGCTGCCACGCTCACCGGCGTCACTCTACGCGGGATCGGGACGCACCCCGGTCAGCTCCGCGGTGCGTGCCCAGAGCAGCTGGGCGGTGTGTTCGTCGCGGGCGGCGGCGCTGGCCAGCACCCGGCCTGGGGCGCCACGGGTCTGCCCGAGACCGGCCGGGCCGAAGTATTCCCCGCTGTGCACATCCGCCGCGGTGGCGGCGTAGAGCTGCGGCAACGCGCCCCTGGCCGGGCCCTGGGCGATGAGCTTGGTGCCCCAGCGCGCGAGGTGGGCAAACCGCCCGGCCTTGTACATCCGGGCGGTGTTGGCGGTCAGGTCGGTCGCGGCGAGACCGGGGTGGGCCGCAAGGGCCAGCAGGTCGCGGCCAGCGGCTCGCGCGCGGCGGTCCAGCTCGAAGGTGAACAGCAGGTTGGCTAGTTTCGAGGCGCTGTAGGCGGTGGTCGGGTGGTATCGCCGCCGATCGAAGTTCAGGTCCTCGATGTCCAGCCCGCCGCCGAAGTGCGCGAGGCTGGACACGGTGATCACCCGGGCTCCGGGGGTCAGCGCGGGGGCGAGCAGCCAGGTCAGCGCGGCGTGCCCGAGGTGGTTGGTGGCGATCTGCAGCTCGAAGCCGTCCACGGTGAGCCGTGCCGGGACGGCCATCACCCCGGCGTTGTTGACCAGCACGTCGAGCCGGTCCCCAGTGAGCTCGCGGACCTGGTCGGCGGCCTTGCGCACCGAGGCGAGATCAGCCAGGTCGAGCTGGACCAGGGTCGCACCCGCGCCGTTGCCCTGCGCCAGCAACCGTTCCCACGCCGCCCGCCCGCGTCGCGCGTCCCGGCAGGTCATCAGCACCGTCGCGCCCCGGCGAGCGAGCGCGGCGGCGGTCTGCAGACCCAGGCCCGAGGTGGCTCCGGTGACCAGCACGGTGCGGCCGGTCTGGTCAGGGATGTCGGCCGCGCTCCAACGGCTCACCACGGCTGCCCGCGCTCCGGCGACGAGGCGCCGTCTAGAGCTTCGAGGACGGCGCGGCGCACCGAGGGCAGCACCTGCGCCACGGAGACCGGTCGGCCCAGCTCGGCGGTCAGTGACGTCACTCCGGCGTCGGTGATGCCGCACGGCACGATCTGGTCGAACGCGGTGAGGTCCGGCTGGCAGTTCAGCGCGAACCCGTGCATGGTCACCCCTCGGCTGACCCGGACCCCGATCGCGGCGATCTTGCGTTCCGGGCGGCCGTTGGCGGGGTCAGCCGCCAGCCACACCCCAGATCGCCCCGAGACCCGGCCGGTGTCCAGGCCCAGCTCGGTGCACACAGTGATCAGGGCCCGCTCCAGGCGGCGCACATAGTTGATCACGTCGAGCGGCTCGGCCAGCGCGATCACCGGGTAGCCGACGAGCTGGCCCGGCCCGTGCCAGGTGATCTTCCCGCCGCGGTCGACGTCGATCACCGGTGTGCTGTCGTGCGGCCGCTCGTCCGGGGTAGTCCGCCGGCCCGCCGTGTACACCGAGGGGTGCTCGAGCAGCAGCAGCACGTCGGGCCCGGCGCCTTCGGCGCGAGCGGTGGCCAGCTCCCGCTGCAGCGCCCAGGCCTGGGTGTAGTCGATAGTGCCGAGGCAGCGCACCTCGATCGGCGCCGCGGTGGCCCGGCAGGAGAGGGAGGCGAGCGTCACCACCGAAACATACCCCGACCCCCGGTGACCATGAGCTACTCCAGGGCCGCGACCAGCGCCGCGGCCAGCGCCGAGTGCTGGAAGCGGTAACCGTGCTCGCGCAGCGCCGCAGGCACCGCGCGCTGCCCGGTCAGCGCGATCTCCTCGGCCATCTCCGCGCCCAGCGCCAGGCGCAGCGCGAAACCCGGCGCCACCAGCGGCGTCGGGCGGTGCATCGCCTCGCCGACCGCCCTGGTGAACTCCGCGTTGGTGACCGGGATCGGGCCGCTGAGATTGACCGGGCCGGACAGCTCCTCGTGCTCGAGGGCGAAGCGGATCGCGCCCACCTCGTCGTCCAGCGAGATCCATGGCATGTACTGCTCCCCGCTGCCCAGCCGAGCGCCCAACCCGAGTGCGAACAGTGGCTTGAGCCGGCCCAGCAACCCGCCGGACGGGGAGATCACCAGGCCGGTGCGCACTCGCACCACCCGGGCCCCGGCTCGCCTCGCGACCATGGTGGCCGCTTCCCAGTCACCGCAGACCTGCGCGAGAAACCCGGAGCCCGCCGGGGCGCTCTCGTCGACCTCGCGATTGCCGGTGTCGCCGTAGTAGCCCACCCCGGAGGCGTTGACCAGCACCGGGACCCGATGCTCAGCGACCGCCGCGGCGAGCACCTCAGTACTGGCGATCCGGCTGTCCCGGATGGCCTGCTTGACTTCCCCTGACCAGCGCCGGTTGCCGATCGCCACGCCGCACAGGTTCACCACGGCGTCGGTGCCCGCCAGGGTGCCGGCGTCCATGGTCGCCGCATCGGGGTCCCAGGCCCGCTCGTCCGGGGCCCGCGCCGGCCGGCGCACCAGCCGGCGCACGTCATGGCCGGCCTGGCGCAGCAGCGCCACCAGAGCGGTACCGATGAGACCCGACGATCCCGCGATCGCGACACGCATGAAGGGATCTTCTCCGGTCCGTGCCGACTCCGCGACTCGGGGTTGCCCACCAAGCGGCTGGCCACGCTCAGGTCGATTCGTCGTACCGGGTGGCGGAGTCGGGGTTGCACCAGATAAGGCGGATCTTTCCGCGGCGTGAGAATGCCTGGTGAGCACGCTCCGCGCAGCGGAACCTGCGCATGATCGGTTCGAATACCCCGACCACATCGGCGTGGTCTTCGAACGCCATGCCCCACGCCACGATGCGACCGTCCACCCGCACGCCCGCCTCCTCGAGCAGCGCGAACAGCCGCGGCGCGAAGTCCGCCACCAACCCCTCCACCTCGGCGGAGAACTCCGCTTCGTCACACATCGGTGGCTCGTCGCACAGCTGTCGTTCTGCGCCCAGGGGTTCTTCACACAGGGGCGTTTCGGATGCGGTCATGGTGGGTCCTCCCGACGGTGTCGCTACGGTCCTGCAACGTTGGAAGCGAACATTA
>JBDTAX010000025.1:0-10578 GCA_039924425.1 Pseudonocardiaceae bacterium | reverse complement strand
GTGTGCGACGCCGCGTTCGACCAGATCCCCGCGCCCTGGCGCACCGACGTGCTGGTCACCATCGACGGCGCCGGCGCCAGCCATGACATCATCGAGCACCTCACCGCCCTGAACACCGCGCCGGCGCACGGGAGACGGGGCCGCCGGGTGGAGTACTCCATCGGCTGGCCAGTCGACGAGCGGACCATGACAGCGATCGGGGAACTGCGCGACTCGGACTGGGGCAACGCGCTGCACACCGACGGTGCCCCCGACCCCGACGCGCGGGTGGACGAGCTGACCGGGATCCCGCGCGGCGGGCCCGGCGGGGACCGTCTCGCCGGCTGGCCTCCCGACCTGCGTGTCATGGCCCGCCGCGTCCCCCGACCGGCCGGCAAGCCGGCCAAGCTCGGCGAGGACGCCCACTTCGAGTACGGCGCGTTCGCCACCAACACCCCCGGCGGGCAGCTCCAGTGGCTCGACGCCCGCCACCGCACCCAGGCGCATGTGGAAGACCGGATGAAACAGATCAAGGCCCGCGGCGCCCGCAACCTGCCCTCCCTCGACTACGACCGCAACGCCGCCTGGCCGCGACTCGCCGCCCTGGCGACCTCGCTGACCACCTGGCTGCGCCACCTCGCCCTGGACGGCGACCTCGCCAAGGCCAGCACCAAAACCCTCCGGTTCCGGCTGCTCTCCGCCCCGGCCCGCCTCGTCACCCACGCCAGACGCAAGACCTTGAAAGTCCCCCCGGCTGGGCCTGGGCCGAAAACCTCGCCACCGCCTGGGACCGACTCCAAACCCTGCACCCCGCCTGACACACCCCCACCACCCGTCCCGACCACCAGCCCAGCACCACCCCGGCCGAGCCATGGAAACCGGCGCCCACCCGAGCACCATCGGGACCCTCATCACACCCAAGATCAGCCATCCACATCGATCACGACCCGGAACCCAACGATCATGAAGTTGTGGATCAGCATGAATGATCTAGGCCAAACCGACACCAAATACGCGACACCTGATTACGCGAGGTCACCAGTGCTGCACCCCGCTTCCACCAAGCTGCTGCGACAGCCCAGCGAGAAGGTCTCGCACCTCCCTCGGTTCACGCCGCTTCACGGCGCACTGCGACCTCACGTCGCAACCACGGTTTTGGTCGGTCTCCCAGCTCAGCGCCGCCAGCCCGTCTGCCTCCCCCAAAAAGTTCCGCTCTCGCCTCGCTCACAGCCCCTGGACCAGTCACCCACTCCAGTGAAAGACGTGAATTTTACCCCTGACGCCGTATCAAGCGGTACCCAGTACGTCTCTCTTCTGTGAGTGCACCAGTCAACAGCATTCTGGTCGATATGCAAGGGACCGTGGTGGCCAACCATGGGGCGCTGCATGGGCGATGTTAAGCAAGCGTCACCATAGCGCCACGCTGAGCGTGATGAGGAGGTTAGGATCCGTATGGAAGTACCAAACAACAGCGGCGCGACCGGGTACGGTCACGTCTCTGACGTGCGGGACGCACGGCTGCGGACGCCGGTCGCAGTTGGCATTGGCGGCGTCGGCGGCGTGGTTGGCGCGCTCCTGGGTGGCGGTACTGGCATTGTCACCGTGCCCGCGCTGGACAAACTGACCGATCTCCGCCGGGCGAGTATCTACGGTACTTCCGGTATCGCCAATGTGGCGGTCGCGGTCGTCGGCACCGCCGCTTATGCACTGCGCGGGAGTGCGGTCAACCTGGCGGTGGGCATACCGCTGATGATCGGTGGCGCATTCGGCGCGGTGTTGGGCGCTCGGCTGGTCCTCAAGGCGGCTGAGCGGGTGCTGCAGACCGTTTTCGTGGCGGTGCTCGTAGTGGCCGGCATCAAGCTGATCATCGACGCTGCGGGCGTCGACCCCATCGGGGAAGGCGCGGTGCTGCCGCCAGCCGTGCGCGACAGTCCGGTGGTGATGACCGCCGTCGCCGTGTTGCTGGGCGTACTGATCGGCGCATGGTCGGCCGCGCTCGGCCTGGGTGGCGGTCTACTGACCGTGCCAGTCCTCGCATTGCTGTTCGGCGCCAGCCTGCACGTCGCCGAAGGCACCTCGTTGGTGGTGATGCTGCCAAATTCGATCATCGGCGCAGTCGCCCATATCCGACAGAAAACCGCGTCCGTGCCAATTGGTTCCCGGCTCGCTGTCGGGGCGGCGGTGGGCGCGGTGCTCGGGGTGCTGCTCGCCCTCGCCATTCCCAGCCCGGTGCTCGGTTTCATCTTTGGCGTTTTTGTGTTGATTATGGCCACGCGAGAGATTTTCCGCATGCGTGTCAGAGGCAGATCCACCAGCTGAGCGTGCGCCGGATGACCCGAGGTGAATACGTGTCGACTTCTATGGTGAACAGGCGGCTACAATGTTCCGACGTATAGCTGACAGTGTATTTCGATTACCCGCGAGCGGTGAGGTGCGCGCCCAAGTGGTGTGTTTTCCGCCTGCCGGGAGCTGGTTCACCGCGTTCAGTTCGTGGAAAGAATTGTTCCCGGGGGATATCGAGTTATGGGCCGTGACATTGCCAGGACACGGTATTCGCCTTCGCGAGCCGGCGGTGTCGGATCTTCGAATTATGGCGCGGATGGTCACTGACGACCTCATGGGGTTGCCCCGGCGACGCTATGCGATCTTCGGTCACAGCATGGGTGGTCTGCTCGGTTTCCAGACCGTGCGTGAACTTCTCCGCCGGGGTTTTCCACCACCCGAGGTGATCGGCGTCTCCGCCGTCCGCGCCCCGCACCGTCGCGGCACATCAAAGAATTGGCAAGACGACCGCGTGGTGCTCGACAGGTTACGCCGGCGGGACGCTCTACCCGAACACGTGCTGGCCACCCCGAACCTGCTGAACGCGCTGCTGCCCGCTTTTCAGGCGGATTTCACGGCCACGGACACATATCGGGCAACCGCTAACCCGCCGTTGGACGTTCCACTGCTCGCCTGGGCCGGGGGAAAAGATCCCGACACCCGACCGAACGACGTCGAGTTCTGGCGAGACTGCGTGACATCACGGTTTCACCTGACCGTACTCGATGCTGGGCATTCATATATTGCCGAACACGCCAGCACGATAGTGCGGCCGCTCGTGACCGCGCTGGACGTCGAACCAGCGCTTACCCACAGGCCAGCGATTACTCACAAACGAGGGAGCACCCGTGAGCGGTAACACGGTGTTGAAAACCTACCTATTCGCCGACCTGGAATCACTTGAGGATTTATTTCAGAACGCGCCGGTCGGATTTCTGTTAACCGACTCCGCTGGCGTCCCGGTGACCTACAACCGGGCCTTCGCGCTACTGACGAATCTGCCCTGGCCGGAACGGCTGTCAGCGCTGGAATTCCGCCTCCTGGCCGCCGACGGTGGCGGCAGCGTGAATGTGCCCGCGATGGTCGCCGCTGAAACGCCGGTCACCGATCTCGCGGTCTCCGTAGACGGCTCCGCCCGGACGCTGCTGGTCAACGCTTCCGCACAGATGGACGGTGGCCGGCTGGCCGGGGTGCGCTGGGTGGTGCGCCCGGACCTGCGTCAGGCGATCCCGTCGGTCGATGACGACCCAACCGAATATCTCCTGCCCACCGCCGAACTCATCGGCGAAAACGATGCGCTGGCGTGGGCCGCGCGGCTCAGCGACAGCACCGACGTCCGCCCGACCGTTCGGTCGTTCACCACGGAAGAGGCCGTGCGCCGGCAGCGTGAACTAGACAATTTCATCATGTACGCGCCTGCCGCTGTGCATTTGATCGATGTGCGGGGTACCGTGCTCAGCGCCAACGCCACAGACCTCGCTGTGGCCGGTTTTGTGGACGAGCCCGACCAGTTCATTGGTGGCGACATTCGCCGGGTCTATGCCGAACAGGCCGTTCTGGAGGACCTACTGGGGCGGTGGGATTCCGACCTGCCGACCCTCAATTTCCGGGCGCGACTGGTGAACCGGACGGGCGCGGTGCTGCCGGTGGTGATCTTCTCCAACTCTCGCTTCGTCGACGGAGAGTTCCGGAACACCCGGGACGTGGTGTTCGTCGATCCAGACCTCGACACGCCGCCAACTCGCACCCGCCGATTCCACTGGCCACACGACTGAGGAGGACACCATGGCGACAGCACCCACGGACACAAAATCCTGGAACACCACGCTCAACTACATCGTGGGCAAGAAGATCGCCGAACAGGCGCTGGGCTTTGTCACCACCGTTGGAGAGTGTATCACCGAAGCCAGCACGCTGGAGCAGGCGATGCAGGGCGCACTGGACCAGGCCGTACCGTTTCTGGCCGACTGGCTATCGGCCAGCCTGGCTGCGGACGGGCTGGACGGGCAACCTACCGAGTACATCAGTTCGTCACGGGGCGCGACCGCGCAGCCGGATCAGTACCGCACACTGGCCGCCGGACTGGGTGCCCGCACCGGCCGGACCCAGCTGACTTTGTCCGTCGCTACGGCGGTGATCAGTCCGGCACAACCGCACGATGCGACCGATGGACTGCTGCGGCAGGTAGCGGACGCGGGCGTCGGGTCGGCGGTCGTGCTTCCACTAGCGGCGAACGGACGCACCCCCGGCCTGCTGACCGCTTTCCGCGTCGCTGGTCGCCGGGACCCAGAGTTCGACAACGCCGCGCTGCGCCTGCTGACCGACCTGGCCGGTCGACTGGCGCTGGCTGCGGAGGTCTTCGCGGCCCGCCCGGCCAGAAAGGAGGCGTAGTGACACCGCTGCCGATCCGCGACCAGACAACCGCCGAACTGCTCGACTTCCACTCCGACGGATTCCGCACCGACCCGTGGCCTGTCTACCGCACGTTGCGCTCGACCGAACCGGTCTACTGGTCGGCGGAGGCCCGCGCGTTTCTACTCCTCAAACACGCGGACGTGGCCGACGCGCTCGTCGATCACCGGCTGGTCACCGACTTCCCGATGCGAACCAGCCGTCGACTATTCGGACCCACGATCATGGACACCGACGGCGCGAAGCACCGCCAACTGCGGCGACTGTTCACCCCGCTGTTCGGAGGCGGAGCCGTGCGACGGCTGCACGTCCACCTCATTTCCTCTGTCGTGGACCAGGTGCTCGACACCGTCGACGGGCACGACGAGGTGGACTTCATGCGCCAGATTGCCGTGCCGGTGCCCTACGGGGTGATCACCAGGCTGCTTGGCCTGCCGCCAGCGGACGCGGAATGGCTGCGGCAGCGTGTCGTTCCGCTGGCCGGGGCCATTGATTTTCCCAGCGTCCCACTGGAAACGGCCCGTGTGGCAAAGGCAGAGCTGACCGACTACCTGGCTGATCTGGTGGCCGACTGGCCGGGCGGCGACCGGCCGACACTGGTGGACCTGCTCATCCGGCACAGCGCACAACCAGCCGACCCGGGCCTGCTGAGCATGGTGATCCTGTTCCTGTTGGCCGGCACGGAAACCAGCGTGTCCACGATTGGCACCATCATGCACACCTTGCTCAGGCACGGGATCACCCCGGCCGCCCTGCTGGATGGGGACTTCCGCCAGGCAGCCGTGTGGGAAACCCTGCGATGGGAGCCGCCGACCCACTCGATACTGCGCTACGCCGCAGCCGACATAGAAATCCGCGAGGTGCGCATCCCGCGTCATTCCGCAGTGCTGCTGTCGCTGGCGAGCGGAAATCGGGACGACGAGGCGTTCACCGATCCGGACACCTGGCGGCCGGGGCGGCGCGAGCGGAAATCGCTCTCCTTCGGTGCGGGCCCGCACGCATGCCTTGGCATACACCTGGCCCTAGCCGAATTCGACGTACTGTTCGAGCGGCTAGCCACCCGATACGTGAATATCCGGCACAGCGGCCAACCGGCACGCCTGTACGGGCATGGCTTTCGCCGGCCGGACCACCTGATGCTGCGCTGGGACCCGAGCAACCACGAGCGGAGCAACGAGAAATTATGAAAAATACGCTGACCGACCAGGTGCACGCGATCACCCAGTGGCTTACCGAACACGTATCAGACGTCGAGATTGACGAGACAACCGTGCTGGCAGAGGGGGTGATCACCGACTCCTTCGAATTCGTAGAACTGCTTGTGCTGATCGAGGAATTGCGCGGCGAGCCCATCCCGGCCGAGGACATGCAACTGGAGAACTTCCACACCTTGGGCACCATCATCGACAAGTTCCTGGTGGCGAAGAAAGCCGGCACCGATGGGTAGCCTCTTGCCAGCTGACGTGCGCATCGACTACCCACCGGACTGGCCGCCGGTGTTACTGGGCAGATTTCTGTTGTGGCACACCGCAACCAACCCTGACCGGCTGGCCGTGATCGCGCCGACCGGTTCGTACACCTACCGCGAACTCGCCGAAGCCGCCCGGTCCTACCGAATGACCCTGCAGGCCGCCGGTCTGCGGCATGGCGACGCGGTCGCGGTGCTGATGGACCCGGGCTTCGAGGCGTTGGCCGTGCTCCTGGCATGCAGTGAGGCCGGATTCGTCTACGCTCCGTTCACTGTGGATGCGCCATCGGCCCGAGTGGAGGCAGTGTGCCGCTACATCGAAGCGCGAATCTTCGTGACTACGCGCGACCCCGGGGGGCCGCCGATATCGGACGAGCAGACGCCGTTGACCGGGTTCGCTCGTGACCAGGAACTGGAGATTGTCGGAGAACAGATTGCCGAGCCGGGGCCGGACCGGGGGGTGTTGGAAAGTGATATAGCGTATGTGATCTTCACGTCCGGCAGCACCGGCACGCCCAAGGGCGTGGCGATGAGCCATCGTGCCGCTCTGGTCGCGTTCCGTGCGATCGCCCACGCCTGCGACGCGTACGACCGGGTCGCGTCGGTGGCGCCGCTCGGCTTCGACTTCAACCTGTTCGACGCCGCCGCGGCGCTGGGCCAAGGCCGGACCCTGGTCTACTCGCCGCGCAGCCGTTATCTTCATCCCCGTTCGCTGTTGGACCAGCTCATTGCCAACCGGGTCGAGCAGCTGCACTGCGTGCCGTCGCTATGGTGGCTGCTGCTGCGACATTGTGGGGACCGACTCGGCGAATTGACCACGCTGCGCCGGACCGTGATTGGCGGGGAGGAGCTGCCAGTATCCCTGGTGCACGGGATCCGCGCCGTGCTACCGGCTCTCGATGTGATCAATGCCTACGGCCCGACTGAGTCCATCTGCTGTGCGTTCTACCGGGTGCCCAATCCGGTGCCCGAGGACTGGTCGGCCATTCCGATCGGCCGCGCCCATCCGGGCGGCGAGTTGCTCCTCGTCGACGACCAGGGCAAGCAGATCGACCGCGCCGGCGTGGTCGGTGAGGTGTATCTGCGCAGCGCCGCGCTGTTCGATGGATACTGGCGGGCGGACGAGTTGACTGCGCGGGCGCTGGTGCCCGATCCGGTTAGCGGGAGGTCCGAGGAGCGGGTGCTACGCGTCGGCGACCTCGCGTTGGCCGGCCCGGACGGGCTGGTCTTCGTCGGCCGGCGAGATTACCAGGTGCAAATCTACGGCAACCGAGTGGAACTCGAAGAGGTAGAACGCTGCCTCGGCGAAGCACCCGGCGTCAACGCGGCCGGGGTGGTGGACATCCGGCAGGGCGGTGAGCACCTGCTCGTGGCCGGCGTGGTGGCCGATAGCGAGCCGAACTTCCTGGCGCTGCGCGCGCATTGTCGGACACGCTTGACGAAATACATGGTGCCGGCCCGATTTCTGACGCTGGCGGCGCTGCCGCTCACGGATGCCGGAAAGCTGGACCGCAACAGCCTGCGCGAACTGCTCACCCGAGAGCTTACGGCGCCGACACCGCCGGTGAGGGCGGAGGCGATGCGATGACCCGGAAGATCATCATCTACGACACGACACGACACGACGGCGAGAAGGCGCCGGGGGTCACCTTCGGCGCGGAACACAAGGCGACGGTGGCCCGCCAGCTAGCATTGCTGGGCGTGGACGTGGTGGAGGCGGGATTTCCGATGATCTCACCCGGCGAGTTCGCTGCGGTGGAGATGGTCGCGGCTGCGTTGGACGGCGCCGAGCCACCCGTGGTGCCCGCGCTTACAACACTGACATCACCCGTGCCGCCACGGCATTGAGCGCGGCGGCACGGCCGCGGATCAACATCTTCGTGCCCACATCCGAACCGCAGCAGCGCGCCAACCAGATGTCCGCCGCCGACGCGGTCCGACGTGCTCCGCTGGCCGTCGCCGAAGCCCGGAAGCTCGTTGATGACATCCAGTTCTCCTGCGGCGACGCATACCGCGCCGACCTGGACTACCTCGTCGTGATGGTCGACTCGGTAGTGCGCGCGGGGCGACCACGGTCACCTTGGTGGATTTCAGCGGTTGGGCCGTTCCGGGCGACGTGACGGAGTTGATCGGGAACCTACGCGCGCAGGTTCCCGGACTGGCCGAGGTGACGTTGTCCGCGCACCATCACAATGACCTCGGACTGGCCACCGCCAATGCGCTGAACGGCGTGCGGGCCGGCGCTGGGCAGGGGGAGTGCACCGTCAACAGGCTCGGGGAGCGCGCCGGCAACACCGCGCTGGAGCAGTTCGTGATGCTGCTGAGCGTTCGATCGGACAGACTGGGCCTGCGCACCAGGATCAACCCGACGGAACTGCTGCACACCGCTAAGCTGGTCGCTGACCGCACTGGCTACCCGGTCGCCGCAGACCAGTCGATCGTGGGGCGAAACACGCTGGTGCGGGATCGGGACACGCCGGGAGGGTTAGCGCTGCGCGATCCGGCGACCTATCGGCACGAGGTGCTCGACGGCGAGGCAGGGACGCTGGGCAAGCACACGACGCTCGCCGACTTGCGCGCGGCCCTGGTGGCAGCCGGTTATCCGGTCACCTCCCACCTACTGCGGGACGCGTTCCGTCGGCTGAATGAGCTATCCGACAACGGAGCGGTGGCGGTGGACGTCGACCAGTTGGTCGCGGGAGCCTCATCATGAGCTGGATGAGGTACGTACTACAGTACCAGCGCTCCGTTATATTTGGAAAATGACCGCATAGCGCTGTTCAGGTGATTAAGGAGGTTTGAGGTGGACACGTCCCATCCAGGTGCCTTCTGACAGGACAGGGCACTCGTCCTCCAAGCGCCACCCTTGATCGTCGCAAGGATGCTCAGCTACCACTCCCCTCCACACCGAAGCCGTCGCCGCCAAGCTGGAGGAGTCTGGAAGACCTACGCCCCAGGCAACCACTCACGGTGACACACCCCTAGCCCCGACCGGTGACACACCCCAGACCCCGAACAAGGAATGCAGACCACTCGATCAACGGAGCCTGCCAGTAACCCGGACAGTGCCCGTCGTAGGCTTGCGTGATGGATCCGAAAACCGCCGCCCGGGCCGCCTTCGACCATGCTGAGGCCGACCTCGTCGCTCTCAGCCACCGCATCCACGCCCACCCAGAGCTCAAATGGGAGGAGGAGCAAGCGTGCGCCTGGCTGGGTGAGGCCCTGACCGACTACGGCTTCTCGGTGGAGGCCGGGATCTGCCAGCTACCCACCGCTTTCGAGGCCCGCGCCGGGTCGGGGCCGCTGCACGTCGTGATCTGCGCTGAGTACGACGCCCTTCCCGGCATCGGACACGCCTGCGGCCACAACGTCATCGCCGCCACCGCCGTCGGCGCCGGCCTCGCCCTGGCTGCGGTAGCTGACGACCTCGGGCTCACCGTACGCGTACTGGGCACGCCGGCCGAAGAAAGCGGCGGTGGCAAAATTCTGCTGCTGCAACGGGGTGCTTTCGCCGGCGCCCACATGGCGATGATGACCCACCCAGCTCCCCTCGACATCGCCGAGTGGCCCATCATCGCCGCCCAGCAGTTCCGCATCCGCTACACCGGCAAGGAATCTCACGCCTCCGCCTACCCGGAACTCGGCATCAACGCCGCCGACGCCCTCACGGTCTCCGGCATCGCCATCGGCCTGCTGCGCCAGCACATCCGCGCCGGCGACCGGGTCCACGGGATCGTCACCCACGGTGGTGAGGCGCCCAACATCGTCCCAGCACACACCGAAGCGGAGTACTTGATCCGGGGCGCCACCGTGACCGAATTCGAGGTGATGCGGGAGCGCGTTATGCGCTGCTTCGAGGCGGGGGCATTGGCTACCGGGGCCACGCTGGAGGTGCTACCTCGCCATGAACCCTACGCCGAGATGCACCACGACCCCGACATCGCCGCCGCTTACCGACGCAACGCCGAGGCGCTCGGCCGCACTTTCGGGCCCGTCGACCCCCGCGCCGCGGCGTCGACCGACATGGGGAACGTGTCGCTGACCATCCCCTCGATCCACCCAGCAATCGGCATCGGCTCACTCCCGGCCGTCAATCACCAGCCCGAATTCACTGCCCACTGCGCCACACCAGCGGCCGATCACGCCCTACGAGACGGAGCCATCGCCATGGCCTGGACAACCATCGACTGCGCCACAGACGACGCCGCCCGGGCACTGTCACGTTAGCGCCGAAGAAGATCAAGAAATTTTTTCTAGTTAGTGTTATCTATTACTAAGGAGATCGAAAGTAAGTGGACTTGGCGGTCTACTTGTGGTTTAATTCTCCTATGCGGGATAACGATGGCCGGAAGCTGGATCACGCTACTCTGGAAGCGATCCGGATTCGAGCGTGCGTG
>JBDTAX010000024.1:0-15586 GCA_039924425.1 Pseudonocardiaceae bacterium | reverse complement strand
ACGTTGAGGGCATCCTCGGCCACCCGCGAACCACGAGCGTGCTGGACTTCGATCAGCCGATCGGCCTGCTGATGCTGTGGCTGTTGCACTTCGTCCCGGATTCCTGGAATCCGGTGGGCATTCTGGCGAGATATCAGGACCGGCTCGCGTCCGGTAGCTATCTGGCGCTATCCCATGGCACGGTCGACGGCAACTCCACTGCTGGGCTGGCCGAGCTGGTCGAGCTTTATCGGGATACCTGGGACCCGGCGTACTCCCGCAGCTACGACGAGGTGCTGCGCTTGTTCGCCGGGTTTGAGCTGGTTGAACCCGGACTGGTCGGCTGTGCCTTCTGGCGGCCTTCGGGACCTGGTGACGCCTCCGACAGGCCCGAGGTGAATACGCTTCTCTACGGGGGAGCCGGTCGCAAGCCGTGATCGCCCTGAGTTGGGCTATAGCCGACGGCTGCCGATCCTCGATACGATCCTCGCATCGTGACAGTACCTCCCTGCGCTGAGCCCGGCCTGACGGTGGCCGGGCTCGCTCGCGCCTGGGCCGCGGTAGCGAGCCGGGCCACGTATCTGCCGATGTCCGGCGACGAGCTCGAGCGTCTCCTGACACGGCTGATCAACCGGTTGGTGACGGCGGCGACCGGCCCGAAGGCCGACGAGCTGGTGGTGACCGAGGTGGCCGCCGAGCTGGTCGCGAACGGTCTCACCGGGTCGAGGAGCATCGGGCGCAGCATCGAGATCCTCAGTGGTGGCCTGCCTCGGCTGGCCGGACTGCGGCACCTCGACGGACGCGACGTCGCCGTCTCGCGGGTGCTGGGGGCCTTGGCCGGTGCGTTCGCCCAGGAGCTTCGTCAGCGCACCCTCGAAGAGCAACACCAGGTCACCCAGGCGCTGCTGCGCGCGAAGGTAGACGCCGAGCGGGAACTGTCGATCAGCGAAGCACGGTTTCGGCAGGTCTTCTCGGAGTCGGCGGTGGGGATCTCCATTAGCGACCTCAACGGCACGCTGGCCACCGCCAACCGCGCGTTCGCCCAGATCGTGGGCCGTGCTCCGGCCGATCTGATCGGCGCGACGCTGCCGGAACTGCTCTCCGGAGAGGGTGACTGGACACTGCGCGAGGCTTATCGCGAGCTTGCCAGGGGCGAGCTAGACCGCTTCCGGCGCCGGGGCCAGCTCACCACCGCCAGCGGCGAGGTCGCCGCGGTCTTCCTCGCGGGTTTCCCGCTGCGTAACCCCGAGGGAGTGCCCACCCATCACGTTATCACCGCGGAGGACGTCACCGAGCTGCATCTGCTGCAACAAGAACTGTCCATTCAGGCGCTGCACGACAAGCTGACCGGGTTGCCCAACGAGCAGTACTTCATGTCCCGCCTTAAGGATGTGCTGGAGGGCGCTGACTCGTCGAACGTGATCACGATGTTCCGGGTGAACCTGGACAACTTCTCGGTGATCAACGATGGGATCGGTCTGGAGGCTGGCGAGTTCCTGCTGTGCTCGGTCGCGGCGCGGCTGCGGGAGCTTGTCGCCGGCAAGCGGGCGATGGTGGCGCGGATGGGCAACGACGATTTCGCGATCTTGATCGAGAGCGGCATGGACAGCCACGATCTCAACGAGTTCGCGTCGAGCATCAACATCCGGCTCTGCGAACCGATCTACCTGGACAACCGGGGGATCGCGATCTCGGCCGGTGTCGGTGTGGCGCACGGGAGGGCCGGCGAGACCTCCGCGCGGGAGTTGCTCCGTGACGCGAACATCACCTTGCACCGGGCCAAGCGCATCGGTCACGGGCAGTGGGATCTGTACGACTCGGACCATGCCGCCCGGCAGCGGCAGCGCTACCGTCTGGCCGCCGAGATCCCCGGGGCCTGGGAGAACGGCGAGATCGAGGTGCGGTATCAGCCGATGTGCCGCCTGGGCGACGGGTCGCTCGTCGCGTTGCGGGCGGTACTGTGCTGGGACCGCGCCGACGGGACGATGCTGGGCCATGCCGAGTGCCTCTCGCTGGCCGAGCAGACCGGGCTGGTGGTGTCCCTCGGGCGCTGGATTGTGGAGAAGACCAGCGCCGCGCACGCCCAAGCCGTGGCAGACTGCCCGCGCGGCGCGCCCTTGCTGCGAGTCGACCTGACCGCGCAGCTGAGCCAGGACCCCGACCTCGTCGAGGTGGTGTGCGGCGCGCTGTCCGCAACTGGCTTGCGGCCCGAACAACTCTGGGTAGGGGTACCACTGACAGCTCTGGCGCGCGGGCACGGCGACGTGCTGGACAACGTGGCCACGTTGGCTGAGCTGGGTGCGGAGCTGGTACTGATCGGCGCCCAGGCCGATTTCGGGTCCCTGGCCTACCTTGAGGATCTTCCGGTGCGGGCTGTGGAGCTCGCCCCGCACATCGTTACCCGGATCGCTCGGGCGGGGGACGGTTCGATGCTCGCCCGTGCGGTCCGCGTCGGCATCCCGCTGGTGCGCGGCGCCGGTATGAGCGTGATCGTCCCCGGGGTGGACACCCCGGAGCAGGCGCGGTGGTGGCGTGATGTCGGGGCGGACACCGCCTTCGGAGCCTATTTCGGACCGCCCGTCCCAGAGATCGAACTCCCCACCCTACTGGCGGCAGAGGACCGCTGACCGATTCGACCGCATCAGGCACGCGCGGGCGCTACCGCCGCCGCAGTGAGCTTGCGCATCCCGGTCTCGAGTTCGACCACCCGCGACTCGTCCACCTCCGCACCGGCGATGCGCAGCCAGTTCGCCAGCAGTCGGTGCCCGCCGTCGGTGAGCACCGACTCGGGGTGAAACTGCACTCCGTGCATCGGGAGCTCCCGATGCCGCAGCGCCATCACGATCCCAGACTCGGTGCGGGCGGTGACTTCAAGGGTGTCCGGGATGGTCTCGGGGAGCACGGTCAGCGAGTGATAGCGGGTGGCGATGAACGGACGGGGCAACCCGGCGAGCACGGCGACGCCGTCATGGTGCACCTCAGAGGTTTTGCCGTGCAGCAGCTCGGGAGCGCGCGCCACCGTGGCCCCCCAGACCACCCCGATCGCCTGATGCCCGAGGCAGACGCCGAGCAGCGGACGGCCCAGCTCAGCGCACTCCCGGACGATGTCCATGCTCGCTCCAGCCCGCTGCGGGGTGCCCGGCCCGGGGCTGAGCAGCACTCCGTCCGCCATGCGGACATCCCCGGGCTCGACCGCGTCGTTGCGCCGCACCACGCACTGCGCCCCCAGCTGCGCCAGGTACTGCACGAGGTTGTACACAAAGCTGTCATAGTTGTCGATCACAAGAACGCGCACACCACCCAGCCTAACCATCTCGCGAGCCCCCGAAGGGTCTCATGGATGCTTGTGCACCTTCCGTCAGCTTGTTGTCACTTCGTTGAACGGGAGGCAGGACTCTACCCAGGGGAACACGACCAGCATCAGCAACGTCACCACCGCCGCCACGAGCAGAAGCGCTTGCAGGAGCTTGGCCGCGCGCGCCCCGGGCAGGTGCCGCCAGATCCAGCTGTACATGAGCCTCCTCAGGCGCCAGCGCTCAGCTCGGCGGGGCGTTGACCGGCGACCTTCGGGTGCGAAGCGACCAGCACGCCGTGCACGATCAGCCGCTGCCGGGCGGAGAACTGTGGGTGACAGGTGGTCAGGGTTATCAGCCGGCTGGCCGGGGCTCGACCCGGCTCACCCGGCACTGGAGCGATCACTTCGACCTGCGAGGGCAGCACGATCGTCTTGCCCACCACGTCCGCGTAGTGACCGGACAGCGGCGCGACGCCTGTGCATTGTTGCTGGGCGCCCTTACCCTGCTCCCAGCCAGCGGACTCGCCCAACAGCGGCAGGACCCGGTAGACATACCAGTGGTCGACCGTCTCCACCACGATGGCGTCACAGGAGGACAACAGGTCCAGGGAGTTGAAGGGCGAGCCTTTGCCGACCCGGTGCCCGGCCACCGCGAAGTTGCCCAGCTGACCGGGCAGCGCGGTGCCCTGGTAATGACCCGGACCGATCGCCAGGGTGTCCGCGTCGGTGCCTTGCAGCACGGTGAACACGAAGTCGGGTCCGAACGCCGGGACGTACAGCTTGGCGATTCCCGCGCCCGTGAGCGGCCGGTCCACCAGACCCCGCCCGTTGCGCCAGGCCTCATCCAGCTTGGCGGTGGCCTCGTGCTGCTTCTGCGCGGAGAACAAGTCGGTGACGTAAGTCTCGTAGAACACGAACAGCATGACCACCAGGCCCACTGTCAGGATCAGCTCACCCAGTCCGCGGATCGCGCCGCGCATCGGGCTGCCTCTCCCGCCCGGTGGTGACCAGCCTGGTGGTGGCCAGCCCCGTACCGGGGTCCGCACATGACTCACGTGACCTCCTCGTCTGATCTCCTCATCTGGTCTCCTCATCTGGCCTCGCCGGCACCGAGACCGTAGTGGGTGCCGTAACGTGTCCGCGGGGCGCCCTTGCGGCGCTCGCCCAGACCGCGCATCATGCCGTCCCACACATCCCACGAGGAATGACCATGCCGAAGTCCAAGGTCCGGAAAAAGTCGGCCTACACCCCGCCGAGCACTCAGCCCGGCGCGGTGAAGGTCCGCGTCGCGGGCCCCTCGCACCCGTTCTACGTCGCCGTCATGCTCGGGACGATGCTGCTGGGCCTGCTGTGGCTGGTGGTCAACTACCTGGCCATCGACAAGATCCCCTTCTTGAGCGCGCTGGGCAACTGGAACTTCCTGATCGGCTTCGCCCTGATGATCATCGGACTGCTGATGACCATGGGCTGGCGCTGACCCGCAGTTCAAACTACACGCTTGTAATTCATCCCCACTGTGCACAACTCCTGTGGACAACTTTTCAGGAGCGCTCTACAGGAGGTGGAGAGTCTTTAGGGGTGGAGGGTTTTCGGGGGGCGTAGAGCATTGCGGCGGTTACGGCGGTGCCGGTGGCTAGGCCGCCGAGGTGGCCGAGGATGGAGATGTTCGGCACCGCGAAGCTGATGATGACGTTCAGCAGGATGAGCGTCAACGCCGGTCGCGGGGACAGGCGCAGCCGCAGCAGCACGACTGCCAGACCTCCCATCAGCCCGAACACCGCGCCCGACGCGCCGGCTGTGGCGCTCGCCGGGTTTGCGAACGCCAGCACCACCAGTGAGCCACCCAGCAGCGAAGCCAGGTACACCACTAGGAATCGGACCTTCCCCAGCGCCGGCTCCAGTTCCCGGCCGAGTACCCCCAACGCGATCATGTTGAAGGCGATGTGCAGCAGCCCGATGTGCAGGAACCCCGAGGTGAGTAGTTGCCACCACGCGCCCTGGGCGACCGCCTCGGGCTGCAGCGCCCACTGCTCGAACAGTGGCGCGGCGGTGTTGTTGGACAGGCTGCCCGCCTGCGCCACGGTCACCACGAAGACCGCGACATTGATCGCGATGAGAGCCGGGAACACCACCGAAAGCCCAGCTGGCCGGGACCAGGGGAGGGCGCCGGAGCGCGGTTGCACCGCTGGGCCCTTTCCTGGGCCCTGCGCTGGCCCCCCAGCGACGCAGTCCACGCACTGGTAGCCCACCGGCGCCTCGCGCAGGCAGGCGGGGCAGGCGGGCCGGTCGCAGCGGGTGCACCGCACCCCGGTCTCCCGACCAGGGTGGCGGGCACACACCGGCGCGCTCATCGCGCTCACACCCCGGACGGCTCGACCGTCACCCGTTCGATCACGATGTCCTTTTCCGGACGGTCCTTGCTGGTCGGGACGAGGGCGATCGCGTCCACCACGAGGCGGGACTTGTCGTCGGCCACCTCGCCGAAGATGGTGTGCTTGCGATTCAGGTGGGCGGCGGCACCGACCGTGATGAAGAACTGCGAGCCGTTGGTGTTCGGGCCCGCGTTGGCCATCGCCAGCAGGTAAGGCCGGTTGAACTGCAGATCGGGATGGGGTTCATCGCCGAAGCGGTAGCCGGGCCCACCGCGCCCGGTGCCGGTCGGGTCACCGCCCTGGATCATGAATCCCTTGATCACTCGGTGGAACACGGAGCCGTCATAGAACGGCCCGGAGGGCTCCCCCTTGGCGTTGGGTTGCGAATAGCTCTTGCTGCCCTCGGCGAGGCCCACGAAGTTCGCCACGGTCTTCGGGGCGTGGGTCGGGAAGAGGGTGATGCGGATGTCGCCCTCGCTGGTGTGCAGGATGACCTGCGTCTGGTCTGTCGTGTTCTCAGTCACCACGCCCATCTTGCCAGCAGGCGGGTTCGGCCGGGCTCGTAGGCCCGCGTCGCACAGACTCAGCGCCTCACAGATTCAGGGCGGCGATCACCTGGCTGGCGATCTGCCGGGCGCTGATCGTCTGATGCTGATTGGTCGTGACTACCACCGCGGTGCCGGCCCGGGAGACCGCGAACACCGCTCCGTCGGCGGTCGGCGCTGAGCCGCCCGACCATCCACCGGGAAACTGAGCCGGGTCGGAGGTGCTCACCGGGGCGGCGGCGTCCACGGTTGCGTGCGCCACTTGTGGCGTGGCCACCACGATCCAGCTCCGCAGCTGCACGTCACCGCCAGTCGTGAGGAAGAAACACGCCGGGTACGGCTGGTGCGGGCCCGGCGCGGAGACCCGCACCGCGCGCACCCGCTCCCCGTTGGCGGCTTGCACCGCCGCCGCCGACAGGTAGGAGCACGGCCCGTCCGCCGTCGGCTGCGGCGTTATTTGGGGCCCTATTAGGGGTGCCCCAGCGGGAGGGGGCTCGATCGCTGGGGCCGCGGGCGGATGGTCACAGGCCGCTGTCAGCAGGGTGAGCGCAACGCCGACGACAGCGGTGTTGGCGTTGCGGGCGCTGGTGCGGCTGAGTTGCCTGCGGCGGCGCGCTGGTGACATGTCGTGGCGCAGTAAACCACGCGGCGATGGCGCGCTCACTTTGGGTGGCTGTTCTCGTTGGCCACCGTCGGCGTCACGCTCTGCGTACTGGAACTACTACTTAGAGTGATCAGTCTTGCCGCTTGCTATCCCCTTTGGAGTGAGTAGTGACCGCTTAAATGGGTATTGATTCCACGCTCGGTGCGATGCACTGCCCTGTTCTTCGCGAAGGCAGCCTCCGTTCGGGGAATAGTCGGGGCATCGGTCGTATCTGTGTTGACACCCACGTCGTTGAGCCGGTACCTGGATGCCCGGAGATCGGCCACCGCCGGTGGAGTCGGAGCGTCTTTTACCAGGTACGAGGGATCCACGGCCGCCAAGAGGGTAAGGCCGTACCACCCTCTCGCGGAGAGATCTCGAACGAGGAGGAACACCGGAACATGACGTCACGCACACCCAGGAGGCACCGCCGCCTGGCCCTTATGGCAGCCGGTACGGCAGCCGCGATGGTTTTGCTGCCGGGTGCCGCCTCGGCGCAGGTAGTCCACTCCGCGCCGCCGTTCACCGCTATTCCCGGTGGCCCGGTGGTACCCCCCGGCCAGCCGGTGGTGCCAAGTCCCGGCGGCTCCGCTGCGCCAGTCTTTCCCGTAGCGCCGGCTGGCCCGGTCATCAACGATCACCGAGACGGCGGTGACGGTCTCGGTGGCATACTTAACGGCATTCTCGGTGGCGATCGTGGCCGTGACGGGCACCACGACGGTGACCGGGATCGGGACCACGACGGTGATGGGCACCACGACGGTGACGTGCAGCACTACGACTCACCGGACAGCGACCAGATTAGGGATCCCAGGCCGCCGGATCACGCCTCCGGTGCTGTTGGGGACGTCAACCTGCTGAGGTCGCACCTGCTCGACATCACCCGGTACGACGGAACCATTGAGGACAACGGCGACGCGCACTCCGACTCCACGGTGCTCGGCTTGGGCGGCAGTCGGATCATCGGCTCCAGCGCGTCCTCGGACGGCAGGGACGGCGAGCGTCGTCACGAGCACGAGCGGGGTCTGTGCCCCCTCGGTGCCACTCTGTGCCTAGGTCTGCTCTACCACGATGCGATCGCCACTCATGACCACGACTCGTCGCTCGCCGCGGCCCGTGGTGGCCTGGCGGCGCTGTGCTTGGGTGGCCGCGATCGCGACCGGGACATCACTGCGGCCTACGAGTGCAACGGCATTCTGTCCTTGGGTCTCGCCGAGGGCCGGGGAGTTGCCGAGCGGGACAACGTACACGGTCACACCAAGGCCGAATCCGCCAACGAGTTGCTGAACCTCTGCCTCGGTCGTCGGGAGAAGCTGACTACTCCTTGTGAGGGTCTCGGCCTGCGGGCCGTGCACTCCGACACCAAGTCCAAGTCGGACAAGCCGGACACCGAGCGGCACTCCTTCCTGCTGGGCATCGACAGCAACGGTAGGTCTTCCTACCTGCTGGATGATCCCACCGCGATTGCCCTGCCGAGGGATTGTGGTGATTCGGCGCTGCTCTGCCTGTTCCTGAACCAGGGCAAGTCGGTCATCTTCCACAACCCGAAGGGCGCTGGTAGTGCGCAGGAGGCACTGCGCCTTGATGTGCTCAACCGCACCCTGTTGGTGGTGCTCGGACAGGCCGAGACGCTCGCTCATGAGACCAACGAGGGTCACGAGGGCGGCAAGCCGGAAGAGCACGGCAACGGTGGCGAAGGTCAAGGCAACCAGGGCGAAGAGCACGGCAGCGGTGAGAACAACGGCAACGGTCCGGAGCTGGCCCAGACTGGGTCTGACATCGCTCCGCTGCTCGCCGGTGGCTTCCTGCTCACCGGGTTGGGAGCACTGACAGTCGCGGCTACCCGCCGCCGGGTTGGCAAGCACCACAGCGTCTGAGTCAGTTCAGCTTGACGAGGTACACACCTCAGCGGGGGCCGGCGATCCATTCGTCGGCCCCCGCTGCCATACCCGCCCGCTATCCCCTACGATCGGCGCCCTCATGAATACCTTGATTTCTCCCCTGATCTCTCGGTTGCGAAGCCGGCCGGTCCTCTCGCTCTCCGGTGTCGTGGCGTTGCTCTTGGCGGCTGTGTTCGCCGTGATCGCTTGGGTGAGCAGTGGCAGCGTCAGCGGCGCGGTTGACACTCAGCAGGTGGCCAACGCCGCAGGTCGGTACCGTTTTGCGGCCCCCACGGGGTGGTCAACCACGCAGGACGGGCGCACCACCACAGTGATGAGCCCGGATCAGAAAACTGTGATCACCCTTGGTGTCGGTCGGGCCGGATCGCTGCCGGTGGCCGGCGCGCTGTTCTTCCAACAGGTCGCCGGCAACTACCACAACGTGGAGGTGATCCCGCCAGAAGCCAAGCAGGTGGGCGCGCGCCCGGCTCTGATCTACGGCGGGGTCGGGGACAACGCCCAGAACACTCGGATCCGTTTTCTGGCGATCACGCTGCAGAACAGTCCGCTCAACTACGCCATCGCGGTGTTCACCGAAGCCGACTCAGACCCAACGGTCGTGCTTCCCCAGGTGGATCGGTTGGTATCGAGCTTCCAGATCACCTGATTTGATCAACCTGGTGAATCGGGACTGTGCCCTCGCGCTGGTTCCCGGTTAGTCGAGCGGTGATCCACCGAGAAGCTGAAATCACCCCACATTGGGTCTGAATTAGCCGAAATCACCCGCCAGACCACGGTGTAGGTGCCTTGTTGGGTCGAACTCGGTTGGCTCGTGCCCGACAGGCGGACTCCCACGGTCGCGGAGCCCTCGAGGTGTGCTGGGTGGCCGTCGTCCACCTCGGCGCCGTTCGGCCCGAAGACCTGGATGCCATCGGCCGTCACCACCACCGGTTCATCGAAGGTGAGTTCTACCCCAGCGGGCACGGTGGCGACCACCGCTCCCTGCTCGGGATCGGTGGAGATCAGCCCCGCGCTGGCGGAGGCCTGGTCGCTGCCAGTGAGCAGCCCGAGGACCGCGAGGCTCAGCGTCCCCGCGCCGATGCGCAGCGTTGCTCGGCCCGACATCGCGCGCATCACCTCGACCTCGTCCCATGGCTGGCCGGCCCCCCGGCGCGTGAGCCCCCTCAGACGATAGTCGTTCCCCACCCCTAGTTAGTTACCAAAGCCCGTCCCAGACATCCAGCACCCCCCACCCCGCGCGGTTTCATGGATGCATGTGCACCTTGTGACCTGCCTGCAGACGGTCTCATGGATGCTTGTGCACCTTGTGCACCTTGTGGCCGGTCGCGGGAGCACGGGTCACGCGCTGAGGACGAGGGTGCCGATCTGGTGCCGTAGGTGGGCGACCTCGCTGATGTTCTGGTGTCTGGCGGCCTGCCGGTTGAGTTCTCGCAGGTCGTCGAGGGCTCGGCGGGAGCGGACGGTGCCGACGGCGTTCAGTGCCTGGGTGTCGAGGGCCGTGGCGTGGAGCGGGTCGCCGGTGGCCATGCTCAGGCTGGCCAGCTTGGTCAGGGAGATCGCCCGGGCGCGCACCTGGCCGGGAAAGTACCCAGAGATCGCCGTGGTGAGCCGGTCAGTGGCCCCAGCGGGGTCGCGACCGAGTATCGCCAGGTCGACCAGTTGCTTGCCCGGTGTTCCCTGCGTGCATGGCGGGGTTGTAGAAGGCCATGAACGGGGGGTCGTCGGCCGGGGTGGAGTGCGCGAAGCGCTCGTCTGCGGTGCCGAGGGCGGTCAGTGTCTCCTGAACCCGGCGCATCGCGGCCAGCGCGCGGGCCCGGTCGGTGTGCAGCATCGCCCGCTCGGTCGCGGTGAGCCGGTCGTCAGCGCGGACCAGCGAGCTCGGCCAGTGTGAGTGCCTCATCGGGCCGCCCGGTTCGGATCGCCTGTACCGCCATGGTCGACAGGACCGTGGCGCGCAGGTGCCAGTCCTCGGCCTGCTCAGCGCAGCCCAGCGCGAAACTGAACACCCGGCGGGCGTCGTCGTGGGTTCCGGCGTCGAAGGCCATGGTCCCCGTGGTCTCAGCGAGATCGCCGAGCGCGGAGAACAGCTCGGGGCGTAGCTGGTCCGGGCAGGTGGCGTCCAGCAGGTCCGCCGACCAGCGCAGCTGGACCAGCGCGGCATCCCGGGCGAACCCGCCGCCGTAGCTGGCTTCCCAGCCGGTGAACATCCGAGCGGAGGTACGGATCTGTTCGATCTCCGTCGCGCCGACCCGGCGGGGGATCGGGGTGGGTTGGCTGCCCTCCAAGAGCGTCGCGAGGGGTCCCAGGACGATGGTACCCACAGCCAACCCTGTGGTGGCGCTGACGAATTGTTGGCGTTTCACGTTGTCCCGTTTCACCACCGCGCGGCGGGGATTGGTGAACCCTAACGCGGTGTCGGTGGGGGCACCCAGGATCGCTCGGAAGGCTTCTCGGCACAGTTTACTCGGCCAGCGCACGAGACCGCGTTCGATCTTGCCGAGGTGGTTGGCGTCGAGGGAGGTCATGGTCTTGTGGTGGTCCCAGATCCAGGCGTTGGCCAGCTCAGCCAGGTCCCGCCGGGACAGGCCCTCATCCGGGTGATTCAGTGAGGCGGTGCGTTCCCGCGCCGCCCGGAACAGCTCATTCTCCATCGCCGAGACCCGCCTCCCCAGTCGGTAATGTGCCCCGCATCATCGCCTGACACAGCGGCCGCACGCCAACCCGATGCCCCGAAAGGATGATCCGGACTTTCCCCCCAACTTTCCCTTGCCACCCCGTGATCACCACTCCCACCCGCGGGTCCTGAGCCGGCAGAGTTACCACCGCACCGCCACTGTTCGCCTCGTAGTCCGCAGAGGGCGGTGCGGGGTGGCGACCCCGCTTCTCGGCCGACAAACCACGCGGGGCCGCCGCCTTCCCCAACCGCTGGCCGGCCGCCGGTAGAGCGCTGACCCCCGCTTCGGCTCCCGGTGGCCGGCCAGCCACCAACCCTTGATCAAAGCCGCCAGCGGTGCTGGCTTTCGGGGTGGTCGTACCAGACGAATTGGTCCGATGCCGTGGCGGTGACCCCGAAGCGGTCGTAGTTGGGGCGCCCGGCCTGGTGCCAGAACGTGACAGCGTCCTCGACGCGGTCCCACAGCCGGCACGGCCCGGTCTGCTGGACGTGAACGCCCTTGTCGTTCTTGGCGTGCCACGCCCGGGCGATTGAACCATCTGGCGCGTCGAGTTGGATGCCGGTCTGGCCGTCATCGCCATGGGCGTATCGGAACGTCACCCCCGGCAGGTGCCACTGGGTCACAAAACCGACGTGCCCGTTGCTGTGCAGCAGTTCCGGGTCGACGTCGCTGACCGAATGCACCGCGTCTTCAGCTGTCATCGCCGGTTGCGGTCGCACCGGGGGGAACTCTTCGGCGCCGGGCCGCATCAGCATGAAGCTCCAGTAATGGGGGAGGAATCGGCCGGTGGCCGTCCCTTCGTCGTTCATGGTGAGCCGGACGACGGTGCCGCCGAGGGGACCGCGCACATCAGCCATGATCATCCCTCCGGGTGCGGTCTGGTCCAGCCAGGCCGCCGGAACAGCCGGCACGGAGCAGGTGGCGATGATCCGGTCGTAAGGTGCCCCCGGGGGGTAGCCGCCAGCCCCGTCGACGGTGGCGAGAGTCGGGTGGTAGCCATGGGCCGCCAAGCGGGCGCTGGCCAGCTCGATCAGCTCGGGGTCGATGTCCACGCTGGTCACGTACTCGCCGCCGAGCCGCTCGCACAGCAAGGCGGCGTTGTAGCCGCTTCCGGTGCCGATCTCCAACACTCGGCAGCCGTCGGTGATGTCCAGGGCTTCGAGCATGGTCAGCATGAGCGAGGGCATGGTGGACGAGCTGGTGAACCAGCCATTCTTGCGCAACGGGGTGGGAACCATCTTGGTGATTAAAGACTCGTCACTGTAGACGGCAGCCAGCCATTCAGCTCGGCGCTGCTCGCCGTCGGCCGCGCCGACCGGGGGCGCGGCGCCATGGTCGGGGTAGTAGCGAGGCACGTAGGGATGCCGCCAAGTGCGCTGGAACACCGCCCGCCACTGCGCGCTGCGCAGTGTGCCCGCCGCGGTCAATCGCTCGGCCAGGCCGCACAGCCGAGACCGAGCGACGTGCTCTTCCTGAGGACTCAACTCGGTAGCGTCGGTGAGCACAGTCTCGTTCCATTGGTGAGGAGATCGGCCAATGCAGAGGTGATGGGAAGATCCAGTGCATCCTCCAGCCAGCCGTACTGGCCGGCGGGGTTGCACTCGAACATGATCCATTCATTGTCGGATGTGACAGCGAAGTCGAACGCTCCGAATGCGAGCCCGAATGTGCGGAGAAAGGCCCGCATCCCGGCGGTGACGTGCTCGGGTGGTTCCACTATCGCGTAAGTGAGGGCGTCGTAGTCGGCTCTCCAATCAACTCGGCCGGCTTCGGAGTTGGCGTGGATGGCTGCGGCGAACACCTGATCACCGACGACGGTGGCTCGGACTTCGAACGCCTTGTCGCCTATCCATTCCTGGAAGAAGTGCAAGGTCGTGTCGACCCCGTCGAGGTCGGTCAGCTCTGAAGGTTCCAGCCGCCGGGTGTAGGCCATCTGCAACCTGCCGGACTCAGCGCGCAGCGCTCCACTCAAGGTCTTGCAGGCCAGGGCCACGCCCAGGTTTTTGGCGAACTCCCGCACCCCATCCGGCCGATTGGTCACCTGGGAGTCGGGCACCCGCAACCCGCACCGCCGGGCGACGTCAAGCTGGCGGGGTTTCAGGGCGTCGGATTCCCTAGAGGGATGGTTCACCCACAGCACGTCCAGGCTGGACAGCACCCCGCCGAAGCCGCAGCGCGCCTCAGCGGAAGCATGCCGCCGTTCTGTCACGGACATACCGTCGGGCAACTCGAAATACGACGGGTGGCGATAGCAGACCGAGTGGATGTCGCTGAGCCGGACTTCACGATGCTCGGTGGCCAGCACCCCATCCCAACCATGCCGGCCAAACCGAGCATCGACGGTCAATGCCTGCGGCAACGCGGCAAGATCGGTGCGGAAGACCGGCACCCCCCGATCGGTCAGCGTCGTGACAAGCCGATCAGCGGTCGGGTTGAGGTCGCGGGCCAGCACCACCACGGTCACGGTCAGTCCTCCTGGTAGTCGGGGTCGCCGACCTCTTCAGGGCCTGGTCCTGAACCGTCTGGTCCCCCGATATAACCGGAAGTGTCACCCGGGGTCGCGCCGGGCTTGGTGTGAGCACCGAGGTATGGGGTCAGCGAGCCGTCCTCGTCGTATACCATCGCGATCTGCCGCTCGTGGCAATAGGTCCACCGCAGTTCGGGCACCTCGTCCAGCCGAGCGCCCGCCACCAGATGCCGCAGTGAGAACGGGCGGGTAGCCGGGCCGCTCGGCCCGTCCTGGCAATCCGCCATGATCCCCCGCGGTGGACCGAGCGGGAACCGATCCCCAGGGCTGAACAGCGGATCACGCCACAGTGGGGTGCCGTCCTCGGACATCTGATCCCCTTCCAACATCTCAGCCTCGCGCGGTGTCCAGCAGGCCCCGGTGCTCGGGGCCGAACTCCGGATCGAAGAACCCTTGGTGCCCAACCGAGGCGAGGCTCAGCGCGAGGATGTGTCGCCGTGCCATGGAGCCAGCATGCCCTACGCAGGCGAGCCTGGCCACTGTCAGTTACGAGCCGCTGTAGCCGCACCTCTTCGCATTCCGGCCCACTCGACACTTCTGGTTTGTTCCTTGACCGAACCCCATAAGGAATTCACGACCTTGACCTCCTAGCTCTCCTTCCCTTCGCACGGCGCTGGCGTTGTACTTGCGCCGGTCTACTAATCGAGTACGTTTCTGCAACCGGTGCGACTCAACAGGCCGACCGCAGCTACTCTCGATTAAGAGGTGTGTCGAACGGACTGCGGAACGTGAACAGTGCAGATCCAGCAGCCACAGGAAGGGGCTCTCCGGGCGCTGTGTTTGATTCCAGCCGGTCGCAGCGATTGATCTTGATGTGGATCGTCGGTGGCACGTCGATGAGGAGCGCCGAGTGAGTGAGGATCGCATTTTTCACGACACGGCTTTTATTGAATTAAAGTCCTCCTGGAAATCTCCTCCCGGCCCTACAGTGTAGAGAAGTGAACTGCTGCAATCGGGGCTGCCGTACACTTGGATAGGTTGATCTTTCCCGTTTGTCGCGTAGATGGCGGACGAGGTGGGCACGCACGCTCACGGTGATGGATTTGTGATCGAATATCCTGTTTGTGGTGTCGTATAATAATCAAACTCGCCGCTAGCTGCTTGACTCGGCAACGGTAGAGAAATCGTAAGTAGGACAGCGCGCCAGTGGGGGCCAGGACGAACTTCCCGTTTCGCGCAAATTTCCTTCGGGTCATAAGAATTCTCCTCGTTGTGTGCCGTGGTCGGAGTGCATGATGGTGTCACCGCCCTCGGGGCGGCGTCGGAGGATCGCCATGCCGAGCGCGTCGAGGACGAGTTCGGTGCGCATGTGAGCGGCGATGGACCAGCCGATGATTCGGCGGGAATAGGCGTCCATCACGGCGGCGCGGTACAGCTTCCCTTCGTTGGTGGGATGCTCGGTGATGTCGGTCAGCCACAACCGGTCCGGGGCGTCAACGGTGAACTGGCGGTGCACCAGGTCGTCCTCGGTCGCGGGGCCGGTCGGACCGCGTCGGGAACGGTGCCGGTAGAGGCCTTGCGGGCCCGCCTCGCGCATGAGTCGGGCGACCCGCTTGTGATTCACCTCCAGGCCCAGCCCGAGGGTCAGCTCGGCGTGCACGCGAGGCCAGCCGTAGGTTTCCCGGGATTGTTGGTGGACCTCGGTGATG
>JBDTAX010000023.1:0-4162 GCA_039924425.1 Pseudonocardiaceae bacterium | reverse complement strand
CTCCTTGGCTGAGGGAAATGGCTCAGGTGAGTTCGCGCCCTCGGGTCTCGGGCAGGCCGAGCAGGGCCAGCACGCCGAGCCCGTAGCCGGCCGCGCCGAACACCATCGCCCCGCCCACGCCCCAGCTACTGGCGAGGAACCCCACCAGGGTGGGGAACACCGCCCCGACGGTCCGACCGATGTTGTAGGTGAACCCCGGCCCGAACACCCTCCGCGAGGCGTTCCGGCTGCTGACCCATGAGCGGCTGCTCACTCACGAGCTCAACCGCGGCGTGTTCGTCCGGGTGCTGACGGTCAGTGACGTCGTCGACCTCTACCGGGTGCGCAAACTCGTCGAATGCGCCGCCGTCCGGGCAATCGTGCGCCCGCCAATCGGTGTGGAGCGGATCGAGGCCGCCGTCGTTGAGGGTGAACAGGCCACAAAACAGCTCGACTGGCAGGGCCTGGGCACCGCGAACATCCACTTCCACCAGGCGCTCGCCGCCCTCGCCGGTAGTCCCCGGGTAGACGAGCTCATGCGGGGAATCCTCGCCGAGCTTCGGTTGGTCTTCCATGTCATGGCTGATCAGCGCCGGTTCTCCGAGCCGTACCTGGCGGGCAACCGCGAGATCCTCGGCCGCATCGAGGCCGGCGACGGCCTCGGCGCGGAACGACTGCTCGCCACATACCTGGACCGAGCTCAGCAGCAGCTTGTCGATGCGTACGCGCAGCGAACAGCCGCCGACACGTGACAGTGGGCGACACCTGGGGTCTGAGTGGTGTTCTGCGGAACACCACCCGGACGCAGTCGGCGGTCTATATCTGCCCGGTAAGCGTTGTCATTGCCCCCAGTCACGCACGCCGGGGTCCATCTGATCCTCGCCATCTCTTACCGGCAGGGCACTAGCACGCTCGAAGGCCAGGCGTTGCTGTGGAGCGACTTCATGCCCCCCGTCGGCCCACTGCGCCCGCCCGAGCTGTTCCACCACGACCCCGCCCGCGACGTCCCCACTGCCGACGCCCGCCACGTCCCCCACGCCGGAGGAGTCCTCGACCAAACCCAGTACCACAATCTGTGGTGCTACCGCGGAACCCGCGACCCCAGGATCACCTGCGCCTATCCCGACGTTGATGTCTTCAACCTGGATCTCGGCGCGTACGCCCTCCTCGACCCGATGTCGGCGCAGCCTGGGTACACACCGATGGCAGCATGACCACCACCGGCAACCCCGAGATTGGCGACCAGCTCGCCGCCCTCGTCCAGGAATGGGACGCCACTGGCCGACCTAGTGCAGCGCCGCATAAGTTCGTTGGGGGTTCATGCGGCCTTGAGGAGCTTGGCGTCGTAGGTCCAGCGGAAGGGCTTGGCTGTCCCGTTGTAGGTGCTGATGAACTTGGTGATCTTGTTGGTGAGGTCGTTGCGGGAGGCGAAGTCGCCGCGGCGGAGCATGCGGCGGGTCAGGATCGAGAAGAAGATCTCCACCATGTTCAGCCAGCTGGCGTGGGTGGGTGTGTGGGTCACGGTGAAGCGCGGGTGCTCATGGAGCCACGTGCGGGTTTGCTTGGAGGTGTGTGAGGAACCGTTGTCGAGGATCAGGTGGATGTTCTTGGTGGGGTCGACGGTCTGGGCCAGTTCGGTGAGGAACTCGATGAACGTGGCTGAGTCGTTGCGAGTAATGATCTTCGGGTGGACGGTGCCGGTGGTGACGTTCATCGCGGCGGTCAGCGAGACGGTGCCGTGGCGGACGTACTCGAACTCCCGGCGCTCGACCTGGCCGGGCCGGATCGGGCGGGTGGCGCGCTTGCGGGAGCGGGCCTGCATGCAGGTCTTCTCATCCACGCTGAACAGCACCGTGTCGGGCGGCGGGTCCAGGTAGAGCCGGCACACGGCCTGGGCCTTGAGGTGGAACGCCGGGTCGGCGGGCCGGTTGAGCCAACCGCGGACCCGGTGGGGTTTGAGGTCCAGGGAGGCGAGGATCCGCCCGATTTGGGAGGCGCAGACACCCACCGGCTCGGCCAGGTGCTCGGCCAGTGCCCGGTGCGTCCAGTGCGAGTCGACCTGCGGTGTCTGCTGGGTGACGGTCGCGACGATCAGCAGCTGATCCTCGATCCCGTAGACCGGTGGGCGACCAGAGCGGGGCCGGTCGGACAAGCCGGGCATTCCTTCCCGGCGGAACCGGCTCCGCCAGGTGCGCACGGTGTCCACGCAGATCCCCAGCTCGCGGGCGATCGTCGCGGTGGCCTCACCCCGACCCGCGGCCAGCGCGATCTTGGCGCGCAGCACCAGACGTTGCGGCGCGGTCGCCTTGGCCACAATGGCTTCCAGCCGTCCTCGTCGACGCTGCCCCAGCACGATGACGTCTTGGCTGCTGGCCCGTGCCATTCGACCCCCACCGACTCGATGTGATCAACAGGGTCGGAGGATCCCGAAAAAATGATCACAAAGAGTGGCGACACGCCGAGCGCGAACCACCACCGGTTCGCCACGATGAAACCATGCCGGTCCCCTCCGCACGCCTGAAAACCCACATCGCCGGGCATCTGGACTTCCACGCCTCCCAACGCTGGCCTCAGCTCGAAGAGATCACCATCGCCTGGCACGGCGGCTACGGCTACGTCACCGCCCACCTACCCGACGACGAACAACTCCCCCTATGCCGGTTGCGCTACCTCAGCTCAGACACCGAGTGGGGCTTCGCGCTCTACCGGGCCAGCAGCGAAGGCTACGACGACACCCCGCTGCCCGACGGCAGCCCATCCGGCACACCCCAACAGGCCCTCGACTGCGCCCTCGGCCTCTACCTCGCCAATCCCAGCGCCTGGATCAACCCCCCGAAGGACTAACGCGGTGCAGCACTAGCGTCGGCGACTGGACTATGGATTGGCGCGGCACTCACCGTGATGCCGACCCGTCCGGCTTGCTGTTTCCGCAGCGTTGGCGGCCCAGGCTGGGTGCGGGTGTCAGTCGAAGTCGCTGGTCTGGACTCGGCCTCTTTGCGCACATGTGTGGCGCTCACTGAGTTCTCCACGTAGGCGACCGTAGGTTCGTCGGGCTCGGCGAAGTCCAGCACGGTGAACGAGCCGTTTAAGCCTTGGTGCACGCCGACCGCTATTGGTAGCACTTGAAAGCACACCGACGGCAGCGCTGCCGGCCTCACCAGGTGCCGTAGCTGCTGGCACATCATGTCCACTCCGCCGATGGGGCGGCGCAGCACCGTCTCGTCCACGATAGCCACCAGCTCCATCGGTGGGTCCCCGGTGAGCCTGTGCTGGCGAAAAAGCCGTATCTGCACGATGCGGTCGATGTCGTTCTCGGTGCGGGGCGGTGGTGTTCCGCGGAACACTGTTCGGATGTAGTCGGCTGTCTGGAGCAGTCCGGGAATGTAGCCGAGCTGGTAGTCGTACACGACTGCGGCGTCGGTCTCCAGCGCCAGGTACCCTGCGTTGCCCAGGCCGTAGGCGTGCCACCAGCCCTTTTGCTTGGCCTCCCTGGTCATGTCGATGATCTCGCCCCACTGCGCGCCACCCACATCGTAAAGATCGAGCATGCTGCGCACGCCATGCGCGTCCACTCCCTGTTCGGCGGTCTCGATCCGGCCCAGCTTGCTGGCTGACCAGTCCAGCTTCGGTGCCACCTCCTCCAGACTCAGCCCAGCCCGCTCCCGCAACCGGCGCAGCGTCCTACCCAGCTGCCGCTTCTGCAGTGTCCCGTGGATACCCATCACACCCCCCGTCGTCAGTACTGATCATCAGCCTGGGAACGCCGAGCCGGGAACCCACCCGCGCCAACCTCGGTGACGTCCTCCCACCTGGACTCTAAGACGACCACTGCACCGATCAGGGGAGGCACAACCAGATGAACAACGACGTGCCCAGGGTCATCGCGCTGTACCGAGAGGACGAGGACGGCGGTGAGGACCAGCCGGCTGGCTGGGCGATGGTGCTCCCGGAGACGGAGAAGGTGGTTCGTCTATGTCTCCGGGAGCACCGGTGCCGGTAGCGGCCTGGTGAACGCGTTCGCCTCACCGTGCTTCGCCGCCCGCGTCCTCAGCTACCTGGACGTCTACCCCGTCACGGATCTCGCCACCCAGTAGGTCACCGGGCGGTGAGCGCGGCGGTGAAGCTTCGCCGCAGGTGAGTGGCGGCCTCGAGCTGGGCTTGCTCGGCCTTGTCGAGCACCGCG
>JBDTAX010000022.1:0-5098 GCA_039924425.1 Pseudonocardiaceae bacterium | reverse complement strand
GTGCCCGCTCGCCGGGCACCCGGTCCGTCATGTGTACCTCGTTCATGGCTGGTGAGCGTGACGCGGCTCGGGCGGCGGTTTTTGCCGAACCGCACGATGATTCCGCGATCGCCCAAATGGGTTACGTGGTCAGTCCCGCGCGGAAGGCCATCCGCCGCAGCTCCTGGCTCACCGCGTCGCGCCGCACCCGGGTCAACAGCCCGGCGAGCACCTCGCGGACCATCGGCTGCCGGCGAAACTTGGTGGGGAAGAGCTCCTCCGCCGTCCGCAGCGCCATCACTGCCTCATCCCGGCGCCCCCGCAGCCGGGAGAGAGCGCGGCCGTAATCGATCCAGTACCCGGACCGGTTCACCGCGAAGGGGTGACGCTCGGGGTCGACGCCCTGCGCGATGCTGACCGCCTGGTCGGGTTCGTCCGCGTCGAGCGCTCGGTGCATCCGGTACCTGCCCAGGTCGACCGGCCCGAACAGATACCCCACGGAGTCGGTATCGCCGGTGGCGCCGAACCGCTCGGCCAGCTCCGCGGCGGAGTCCAACGCGGCGGTCACATCGCCCGGACGACCGTTCAACTGGGCGGCGTGCGCATGGAGCGCGGTGACCTGGCCCACCAGACCGGCGGTGCCGGCGGTCGTCGGCGGCAGGGTGATCGAGTCCGCCTCAGCCTGCCCCAGCTGGAACGCGCCACCGCACAGCAGCACGTCGGCCACGGCGAACGAGGCGAACGCGAGCGTGGTCACCTCATCGCGCTCCTGAGCCAAACGGCGAGCTAGGAACGCGACCCGGCGCAGCAGGTCATCAGGCGCGGCCGATTCGATGAGCCAGAAGCGGGTGACATGCACATGCAGGTAAACGCCCAAGTCCAGCAGCTCGGCGTGGTCGGTGCCGGTGGCCAGGGTGGTGTGCAGGTTGCGGATCAGCTCGGGCAGCTCGGTGGCGACCTCGGCGAACTGGCAGGCCCGCCGCTGCTGGTGGATCTGGGCCACCTGATCGCGCAGCACCGCCAGTGGCAGCACGATCCCGCCGGGGCGCTCGATGTCGATCGAGTCCAGCGCCAGCCGTACCGCCTCGGTGGTGGAGTCGGTGTGCCCGTTGGCGGGGGCGGGCACCGGCAGCCTGGTCAGCTCGCTCGGGGCGACCTCCAGCGCGTTCGCCAGGGCCACGATCATCTTCAGGTTGTCCAGCGGGATCTTGCCGGTCTCGATCCGGCTCAGCGTCGCCGCGCTGGTCCCGGCCAGCCCGGCGACCACCTCCAGCGTCTTGTCCCGAGACTTCCGGATCGCGCGCACCCGCCGGCCGATCGTGTACGCCGCCTGCGCGTCCATCAGGACCCCTCCCATCCGTTGCTTCCACGAGCACCGAGCCCGGTCCGGCCGCTCTCGGCCGCCCGCCGCGCCCACTCGCTACCCCGAGCTTGGACTCGACCACCCATCATCGCAACAGTCCTCAGCAGGGTGCGCGTGGGCTGTGTTGATCGTCCCGCGCTCATCTCATCCGTCACTTCCGTCCCACCGGAGGGTGGGTGGATCTGTTGCGGACGTGCCACGACAGTCCTTCCCCAGATCTCACTGACAGTGACGTCGGGTCCGTGGTGGTGGGGCAGTGTGTGATCGTGACCCAGGTTGTCGCGCCTGCTGGCTGGGGTGGTTCTGGGATTTTGCCTGGTGCTAACCTAAGGTGAGCTGGGCGGTAACTCTGTGCTCGCTACTGTTCGTCGCATGGACGTTGTTGAGCTGCACCTCCGCCAGAGCCTCCCGGGCCACAGCCTTCCTGGCGAGTCGGACCCCGCGGCAATGCTGGGTCGCGTGCTGGCACTGCTCGCCGTCATCGTGCCGATGGCTGCACTGTCGCTGGCGTGGTGGCTGGCCTGACCTCCCAGCCCGCCTGCGGGATCGCCGGCTCTGTTGGGCTTGCGGGACTGGCCCATTGCGGGTACTACCGTGACTTCGGCCAAGAATTTGGGTCAATTCTTAGAGCTGACTGTCTCGCTCCTGAGGGGCTTCACGGTGCCGTCGGGTTGAATCTCGCTGATGACGTATGTGGCTGAGCTGGGCTCACCGTGATCGGTGAACCGCAGCGGCCCGGAGGCTCCGACGTAGGCGATGGGCTTGTGGGCTTTCACGAGTGTCATGCAGGCGGCGAAGCTGATGCATCGCTCGCCGGCCCTCGTCACCCCGTTGATCTCCTTCGCGACGGCAGCGGGCGCGTCCGTGCCGGCGACCGCCGCCGCTAGCGCAGTGATCACCACCGCATCGTAAGCCTGCGACGCGTAGATCAGATCCTGTAGTCCAGGATTGGTCTCCCGCAGCCGCTTCACGAATGCCTCGTCCCCAGCGTCCGGTGAGGTCCCCTTCATCCCCGCCAAGACACCCGGGTCCTGCGGACTGATCTGACCGGCCAAGGTGTTGGTCCTAATTGGGAAGTACACCCGTTTGCGCCTCGGACCAAGACCTTTCTTGATCATGTCGGCAAGGATACGGACGCTCTCCTCGAAGCCAATCAGAACAATCGCGTTGGGGTTCTTGGCCTTGACCCGCTGGATGTCCTTGTCGTGGTTGAGTGCGTTCGGGTCGTAAGAAAAAGAGTCAAGTATTTGACCGCCGGATTCTTGGATCTTTTTTGCGGTCGCCTCTCGTAGGTTGTTGCTGTACACGTCGTCGCTCGATATCACCACCGCCGTTGAGTTGTGGTCATCGGTGACGAGCTTGCCGAGCACGGAGCCCTCGAACGTGGTTGACGGCGCGGTGCGAAAGTAGAGCCCGTGGCTGGGGTGCGTGATGAGCACCGGGGACGTGTTCGAGGGCGAAAACATGATCACGCCTGCGCAGGTGACCTTGTCGATCACGTTGAGGGCCACCGGCGATGTCGCGGGACCGATGATCACATCCACCCCGCCGGACAGCAACGCATCAACCGACTGGCTGGCGGTGTCAGCGGAAGGGTTGCCCTCGTCGCGCTGGTTGGCGTCATCGAGTTTCACAGCGATGCCAGGGATGCCGCCGGCGTCGTTGATGTCCTTCATCGCCAGATGCACACCAGCATCCAGCGCCGGACCCGTGTAGATGAAGTCCCCGGTCTTCGGGAGTAATGTCCCGAGCGAGAGCACACCGTCAGCGGATTTGACGCTGGGCGAACACGGGATGGGATTGGCCTCATGTGCGCTAGGTTTCGGAGGTCGCGCAACGACCAGTACCAGCACCGCCGCGAGCGCCAGACAGGCTGCTACCAGCCAGCGATAGTTTAGCCGTCGGTGATCTGTGGCGCCAGGTCGCTGGGAAACGCTGGATAGCGCCTCGGTGGCGGCTGTCCGAATGTCGAGATCGGCGTCGTCGCGGAGGTGTTCCAGGACTTGTCTCGCGGTGCGCTTCTGTCCTCCTGGCTGGTCACTGCGCAGCAGGCGCTGTAAACCGTCGACCGCACACAATCGCTTCCACTCGGCATCACTTGCCAAGAGTTGTTCGAGTTCGGCTGGCAGTGGCAGTAGCGCCTGGGGATTTTTCGCCAGGTGGAGCTGGCCGCGCAGCCCATCCGCAGACATGGTCGGTGTTTGGTCCGGGGTGTTCCGCCGGACCTGGTCGTACACGTAGCGATACAGCTCGTCGACCGACACCTGGCCGTCGCCGTCGAGGTCGGCCGCGCCGGTCACCAAACCTCGGACCACGGCATCGGTGAATTCCGAATTGTAGGCGTACTCCTGCTTGTCCGACGCGGTGATGACCACGCGGCCACGGCCACCGAGTTGCTCGAGGATCTCCTCGGTGCCGGCGCTCCTACGCCGCAGACCCCTGGTGAACGCGCCGCTGTAGCAGCAGTCGAGCAGCAGCACGATGCGCTGCGAGCGGCTGTGATCCATCCGCTCCTTCACCCATGCCGCCGAGATCCCCGTCGCGTCCAGCCGGCCTTTCTTGGTGTTGGCTGCCACGAAGTACAGTCGCCCGCGCGGATCCAGGACCCCATGGCACGAGAAGTAGAGCAGCAAGAGATCATCGGGCTTGCGGTCGGCGAAGAAATCCGCGATCTGTTCGCTGACTTCACCCGAGGGCTTGTTGAGTAGCGTGCCTACGGTGAATTCACCAATCGTCGGGTCGGCGAGCACGCGTCGGAACGCATCGATGTCCTGGACTGGCGCCGGCAGGTGTGGGAAGGCCGGGTCCGCGTAATTGGCGCAGCCGATCAGCAGCGCGATCCTCGGGTCGCTCATCTGAGGTCACCGGTCGGTGTGCCGGTCGATCCAGAATCTGGTCAGCTCGCGCTGGTCTGCCTGGCTGATCCCGGTGACCTCCAGCACGTCCCCGACGAGCTCAAGCTTCACGCTGCGCCCGTCACCGCGATCGAGCCACGACCGCACTGTGTCGATGAGCGTGGTGAGCAGCTCCGAGGACTGGGTAAGCAGGACGGTCAGCGCGCCCGCGATGAGAATCTCACCGGCGCGCGCACCGGGCGGCGCCTGGCCCGTGCTCACGCGATCAGCGCGTTCGATGCCCAGTTCCAGCAGCTGTTCACGTAGCTGCACCGCCAGCTCATCCAGCTCCGCGGCGTCGGCTTCCGGGCCCGCATCGATGCACAGATCAAGTCGAGCAATCCGTTCAGTCATGGTGGCGTCATGCTATCCGTTCTCCCGCCCCTGCCGCCGGGAGTTTCGATGCGGATCCGGTCGCTGCGGCGCAGTGCCCAGGTGCCCTTGCCGGGCAGCTCCACTCGGTCCCGTCGGCCCGGCGCAAGATATTGCAGCTATCGCCCCGGGATGCCCACAGGTCAGGCCCCAGCAGGGTGCACGTGGGCCACGTTGATCGAGACGTTAGCTTCCGGCGGGGCTGATCGGCGGGGAGCGCTGCCTTGCTGGTTTGCCTCACAACGATACGCATCAAAACGACACGCAAGAGGGCTGCTGATCTTCGCGTAGGGACTGACTCCTGGTGGAAGGTCTTGTCGTACGCGGCGCGTATCTCGTTGATCTTCTTGCTGGCATCGCTCGCCGAGTCCCTCGGGTAGATCAAGATCAGCATGTCGCTGGCCTCATGGTCTATCACTCCGTTGGTCTCCCGGTACTGTCCCATCGCGGGGACCACCGTGAATCCGGCCGGGAACCGTGGCGTGACCTC